>NZ_CAWPKR010000002.1:0-159821 GCF_963888765.1 Vibrio sp. B7 | reverse complement strand
ATTAATTATGTTTAGAGCTTGAGAAACATCCATAAAAAAATCCAAGTGCATTAAATACACTTGGATTTTGACAGCTCTGAAGGATCGTTCAACCGATCACTTTGGCCTTAACTGATCGGCATTAGCCGCAAGGCCCTTTTTTGTTGATGAGCGATTAGATAGTAGGTGACAACATGCAGCGAGCCACCTTTTACATTGTGAACGAAGAAAGCCCTCAAGCAACGCTAGCAGGCTTTGAGCAATATGTCCTATTTCTGGCTCATCACTTCGCCAAACAAGGGGCAAAAATTTATCTGCATTGTGATGATAAAACTCACGCTGAACAGTTTGCCGAACATTTATGGCAAGTACCTGCTGAACAGTTTGTCGCGCACAATCTGGTGGGTGAAGGCCCGAAATACTCTACTCATATCGAGATTGGCTACCCCAACGTCAAACCCAATTGGAATCGTCAACTGGTAATAAATGTGGCGGATAATCATACAACCTTTGCGAACGCCTTTGCTGAGGTGGTAGACTTCGTCCCCTGCGAAGAAAAAGCAAAGCAACGAGCACGCGAAAGGTATAAAATCTACCGTCAAGCTGGCTACCAATTGCAAACAATCGAGATCCAACATCCATAGGTCAAACCTTATAGTTAAGGCGATCTTTAACAAGATCCTTCACTTATGAAGTTTGACTAAGATTAACCATTCACAGTATCCATTTAAGAGCACTATGGAAAAGACATATAACCCAACAGCAATCGAACAAGCTCTGTATCAGACTTGGGAAGAGAACGGCTACTTTAAGCCTCACGGTGATACATCAAAAGAAGCGTACAGCATCATGATCCCACCGCCGAACGTCACTGGTAGCCTTCATATGGGTCACGCATTCCAAGACACCATTATGGATACTTTGATCCGCTGCGAACGCATGAAAGGCAAAAATACCTTATGGCAAGTGGGTACAGACCACGCCGGTATTGCTACCCAAATGGTGGTTGAACGTAAAATTGCCGCAGAAGAAGGCAAAACCAAACACGATTACGGCCGTGATGCCTTCATCGACAAAATTTGGGAATGGAAAGGCGAATCAGGTGGCACCATCACTAAACAGCTTCGCCGCCTTGGCGCATCGGTAGACTGGGATCGTGAACGCTTCACTATGGATGCAGGCCTATCCAATGCCGTTCAAGAAGTGTTTGTTCGCCTTTACCAAGAAGATTTACTCTACCGTGGTAAACGTCTTGTGAACTGGGATCCAAAACTGCACACTGCAATTTCTGATCTAGAAGTAGAAAACAAAGACGTCAAAGGTCACATGTGGCACTTCCGTTACCCACTGGCTGACGGCGTAAAAACAGCAGACGGTAAAGACTACATTGTTGTTGCGACCACTCGTCCTGAAACCATGCTGGGTGACACAGGCGTAGCGGTTAACCCTGAAGATCCACGCTACCAAGCTCTGATCGGCAAAGAGATCATTCTGCCAATCGTCAATCGTCGCATTTCTATCGTGGGCGATGAGCACGCAGACATGGAAAAAGGCACAGGCTGTGTGAAGATCACCCCTGCTCACGATTTCAATGACTATGAAGTCGGTAAGCGCCACCAACTGCCGATGATCAACATTTTCACCTTTGATGCCAATATTCGTGACGCCGCCGAAGTGTTCAATACCAATGGTGAACCAAGTGACGCTTACAGCAGCGATCTACCTGCTAAGTACCAAGGCATGGAGCGCTTTGCGGCACGTAAAGCCATCGTAGCTGAATTTGAAGCTCTCGGCCTGCTTGAAGAAATCAAAGATCACGACCTCACCATTCCTTACGGTGACCGTGGTGGTGTGGTGATCGAACCAATGCTGACCGACCAATGGTACGTACGCACAGCGCCACTAGCGGAAGTCGCAACCAAAGCCGTTGAAGATGGCGAGATTCAATTTGTGCCTAAGCAGTACGAAAACATGTACTTCTCATGGATGCGTGACGTGCAAGATTGGTGTATCTCACGCCAACTTTGGTGGGGTCATCGTATTCCTGCTTGGTATGACAACGACGGCAACGTTTATGTCGGCCGTAGCGAAGAAGAAGTGCGCGAACAAAACAACCTAGCCCCAGTGGTGGTACTGCGCCAAGATGATGATGTATTGGACACTTGGTTCTCATCCGCTCTTTGGACTTTTGGTACACAAGGCTGGCCAGAAAACACTGAGGCACTAAAAACATTCCACCCGTCTGACGTTCTTGTTACTGGTTTCGACATCATCTTCTTCTGGGTTGCACGCATGATCATGATGACCATGCACTTCTGTAAAGATGAGAATGGTAAACCACAAGTGCCATTTAAAACTGTTTATGTCACAGGCCTTATCCGTGATGAAAACGGCGACAAAATGTCAAAATCTAAAGGCAACGTGCTTGATCCTATCGACATGATCGATGGTATTGATCTTGAATCTCTGGTTGAAAAGCGTTGTGGCAACATGATGCAGCCACAGCTTGCAGCCAAGATCGAGAAAAATACACGTAAAACCTTTGAAAATGGTATCGAACCTTATGGAACCGACGCACTGCGTTTCACGCTAGCAGCGATGGCTTCAACCGGTCGTGATATCAACTGGGACATGAAACGCCTAGAAGGTTACCGCAACTTCTGTAACAAACTCTGGAACGCGAGCCGTTACGTGTTGATGAATACCGAAGATCTCGATTGTGGCTTTAACGCAGGTAGCGAGCTTGAGTATTCGTTAGCCGATAAATGGATCGAGTCTCAATTTGAATTGACGGCTAAAGAGTTCAACAACCATATCAACAACTTCCGTTTAGATATGGCGGCAAATACCCTTTACGAATTCATCTGGAACCAATTCTGTGACTGGTACTTAGAGCTGACTAAACCCGTATTGTGGAAAGGCAGTGAAGCGCAGCAACGCGCAACGCGACGTACATTAATTACGGTATTAGAGAAAACATTACGCCTCGCGCACCCAGTGATCCCGTATATCACTGAAACTATTTGGCAAAGCATTAAGCCATTAGTGGACGGCGTTGAAGGTGACACCATCATGCTGCAAGCGCTGCCTCAGTACGATGAAACGAACTTCAACCAAGCAGCGCTGGATGATATCGAATGGGTGAAAGCCTTTATTACTAGCATTCGCAACCTGCGTGCCGAGTACGATATCAACCCAGGCAAACCTCTTAACGTGATGCTAAAAGCCGCCAACAAGCAAGAAGTGGCACGTTTAGAAACGAACAAAGCGGTACTGTTGTCACTGGCTAAACTGGAGGCACTACGCGTTCTTGAAGAGGGTGAAGAGACTCCCGCTTGTGCAACGGCGCTGGTTGGTCAATCTGAGCTGATGATCCCAATGGCTGGTTTGATTGATAAAGATGCGGAGCTAGAGCGCTTAGCAAAAGAGATTGCTAAAACTCAAGGTGAAATCAAACGCATTGAAGGCAAACTCAATAACCAAGGGTTCGTCGCTAAAGCACCCGAAGCCGTTGTCGCTATCGAGCGTCAAAAGCTGAATGGCTATCAAGATACCTTGGTTAAACTGGAAGAACAGAAAGCGACCATAGCCGCGCTATAATCGCGATTGCGTTACCATTAAAAAGGTCGGTGTGAAAATGCCGACCTTTTTTATTTATTCACGCCATCAGCAGACGCGATTTTTGTGCTCTCCACGCTCAAACGCGGCAATGTTATCCATCAAAATCGTTGCCAATTGTGAAATAGCTGAGTCACTACCCCATGCCACATGTGGTGTAAGCAACAAATTTGGCAAATCCATATTGGCTAGTAAGGGATTCGTTTTATCTGCTGGCTCACGACTGAATACATCCACTCCAGCGCCAGCAATTTGCCCAGATTTCAATGCTGTCACAAGTGCTTGCTCATCAACCAAACCACCACGGCCTGCGTTAATCAACAATGCATTAGGCTTCATCATCTTTAATTCGTTCTCACCTATCAGGTTTCGGGTTTGCTCGCTCAATGGGCAATGTAAGCTCACAACATCCGCCTCCGCTAACATTTGTTCAAAGGGCATAAAACCTTGTCGGTATAACTTGGCCCCCTTTCGTTCAGAAAATATCACCTGCATGCCTATCGCTCGTGCTAACGTTGTAGTTGCCTGTCCGAGCGCGCCACTCCCCACAATACCAAGCGTTGAACCTGCAACATCCCCTATCGGATGAGTAAAAAAGCAAAATTGTTGATTGCGCTGCCACTCGCCATTGGCAATATCTTGATGATAAGCAAACAAGTTACGCCTTAAGGCATAAATCATCCCAACGACATGTTCCGGAACAGAACGGGTGGCATAGCCTTGAACATTCACCAGTGCGATGCCTGCTTCACGACAGTAATCGACATCGACATTATTGACGCCTGTGGCCGACACAGCAATCAAGCGCAATTTCGGACATTGTGAGAGTAACGCTCTATCCAGCACCACTTTATTGGTGATTACGATATCGGCTTGAGATAGGCGATCGAGCGCTTGTTCGGCAGAAGTAAAGTCAAACTCAAGCCAATGATGAGCAAAAGGTAAGCTTGGCAATCGAATATAAGCAGGGATTGTGGACCTATCGAGAAAGACAACCGTGGGTAGTGACATATTAGCTCCTTGTCGCCACCCACATCACACTAAGGTCGGGGCAACGTTTTGTAATCTGGTAATTTTCGTTCAGGATCAAAGTGTTGCAAAATTTGCTCTTGTGCTTCGGGATAAAAATCACAGCCGACAAAAATATTGCGCAGCCAATGACTCTTTGGATGATAAAAACTGAGCTCTGCGGCATGCAATGCTAAGCGATCGGAAAAATCTTGCGCTTCTTGCGGGGCATAAAACTCATCACCCACAATCGGATAACCCAAAGCTTGCATGTGAACACGTAATTGGTGCGAACGGCCAGTTACAGGAAGAAGACGTACAATTGTCGTTTTTTCTTCTCTTTTCGCTACTTGATATAAAGTTTTCGATGGTTTTCCATCTTCAAAGCAGACTTTCTGTTTAGGCCGATTTGGCCAATCGCAAATCAGGGGTAACTCAACCACCCCTTCATCAAGCTCCATTACGCCCCACACGCGAGCATAATAAATTTTATGCGTTAAACGGTATTGAAACTGCTTTTTCAATGCCCCTTCCGCGTATTTATTTTTTGCCAGCACCATCAAGCCAGAAGTCGACATATCCAAACGATGCACAACTTGGATCTCTGGATATTGCTCAGCCAAACGACTCCACATGCTGTCGTGATGCTCAGGCAAGCGTCCTGGAACCGACAGCAGACCTGAAGGTTTATTCACCGCGAGAATCTGATCATCTTCATAGACAATATCAATCCAAGGATCTGTGGGCGGCGTGTATTCAAGCATAGCCATCGAAGGTTTCTCCTAAAAAAATAGGCGCATTATACCAACCTCTCCGCTAAGCCAATAGAGAAGAGTCATCTTAGTTTCGTTAAATCATGAAATCGTCAGTAAGTTAGCCTTGCTTAGAAATATCACTTGAAATGTAACTTAAAATTGACAGATTGACTGGGTGTGATATTGATTGATGAGCTTGACATTAAAGTCAGCTTCAAAAGCAAAAATTATAAATAACACAACATCAAGTCTAAGGAACAAGAATGGAACACAGCGTCCCTTATCAATCGGCCAAACGTTTAACCCTGCCACAACTGCTTCGTTCACTCGGGCCGGGCATTATGATGGCGGCAGCCGCCGTCGGCGGCTCTCATCTCGTCGCGTCAACTCAAGCAGGTGCAATTTATGGCTGGCAACTCGCAGGCCTCATTTTGCTGGTCAACTTATTAAAATACCCCTTTTTTAAGGCTGGCATTCAATACACCATGGGGACAGGCAAAAGTTTAGTACAAGGCTATGCTCATCTCGGGCGCGCTTACTTATGGGTTTTTGCCCTCTTAAGCGTGGTATCGGCCATTATAAACACCGCCGCGTTACTGCTGTTTAGCGCCAGCTTACTGGCCTATTTTGTCCCTTTTGAGCTAGGCAATATTGTTCTTTCCGTGATTGTGCTGACCACTTGTTTGCTGATCCTTTTTGCAGGCCACTTTCGCGCGCTCGACTCACTTTCTAAAATTATTATGGCAGTACTGACAATCGCCACCTTACTCGCCGTGGTGATTGCCGTCGCAACCCCAACGCAGATAGTGGTAGAAACCATTTCGCCTTCACCTTGGACACTCGCCGCGATCGGTTTTTTGGTGGTGACAATGGGCTGGATGCCCGCACCCATTGAGATTTCGAGCATCACTTCGGTGTGGCTCAAGCGTCAATGCCAAGAGCAGCAAGTGACGCCGCAATCCGCACTATTTGATTTCAATGTGGGCTATATCGGTACTGCAATCTTGGCGATTGTATTTTTGGCGCTTGGTGCCTTAGTACTACACGGAACAGGCGTTGAGCTCTCGAAATCTGGCGTCGGCTTTTCGCATCAATTGGTCGGATTGTACGCTTCAACCATAGGTGAGTGGTCACGTTATTTGATTGCAGTGATCGCCTTTTTCTGTATTTTTGGTAGCACCATCACCGTTATTGATGGCTATTCACGAGTGATTGCAGAATCACAACGTCTTTTGCAAAACAAAGAGAGCCAAAGCCCACGTTGCTACCAAGCTTGGGTCATCGTGGTATCGGCTTTAGCGCTAGCCATCATTGCCTTTTGGGCTTCAGCACTGATGCCAATGCTGAATTTTGCGATGATCATGGCATTTATGACCACGCCAATTTTTGCGCTGCTCAACTATATTCTGGTGACTAAAACACCTTTACCGGCTGAACTCGCAGTAGGAAAAAAACTCAAAGCGCTGTCTATCGTAGGGCTTGTTTATCTGTTTGGCTTTTTAGCGCTGTTTATTTGGTGGAAGTGGCTTATGTAACAGCAGATAAAACAAAGGCCTTATGAAAAAGGCCTTTGTTGTTTTTAATGTCCGCCACAAGGGCCAAGTAAAGGGATCAGTTATGCGTCACAACGATTAAACGCAACGAATCCAGTTGGAATTGCGCTTTACCGATGTAACCGCTTAACTCGTTGATCTGCTCTTCAATCGCGCTGATCTCTTCATCACGAATGTTCGGGTTGACTGCTTTAAGCGCCAATAAGCGCTCCAGTTCACCGTTTAAGCTCGACTGCATCTCTTTCTGCGCTTGTTCACGAATCGCTTCAACACGGCTCACAACTTGGCTTTCACTGGCAGCAATTAAGCTATGTACATCATTTTGTACCGACGTAACGAGCTTGCTGGCCAAATGACGATTCACTGGGCTTAATTGGCGGTTGAAGCTTTCAAACTCAACTTGCGCGGAGAGATCATTACCACGCGCATCCATCATCAAACGGATCGGTGTTTGAGGAAGGAAGCGGCTGATACCACTGCGTTTTGGCGCTTGTGCATCCACCACATAGATCAACTCAAGTAGCAAAGTCCCAACAGGCAGAGCTTTATTTTTCAGCAGAGAAACCGCCGATGTTCCCACGCCTTCGCTCATCAGTAGGTCAATCCCGCCTTGAATCATCGGGTGTTCCCAACTGATGAAATTCATATCTTCACGCGATAATGCCGTATCACGATCAAAAGTGATGGTCGCTCCTTCATACGGCAAACCGGGGTAGCTTGGCACCATCATGTGCTCTGATGGTGTGACCACCAGCGCGTTTTCACCCCGATCATCTTGGTTTAAACCGATCGCATCAAATAAGCTCAAAGCGAAAGTAACCAAGTTAGTATCGCCATCCGTTGATGCTATACTTTCGACGATTTTCAATGCTTTTTCGCCACCGTTTGAATGCATTTCAAGCAATCGGTCACGCCCTTGTTCAAGCTGAGCCTTCAACGTTTTGTTGAGCGTTGCCGACTGTTCAATGATCTCATCCAACGTATCGATATTTCCCGAAGCCAGCATGTCAATCAGATCATCGGCATATTTATCATACACAGCGCGGCCTGTTGGGCAGGTTTCAGCAAATGCATTCAAGCCTTCATCAAACCAACGCGCCAAAATCGCTTGCGATGTGCCTTTAAGGTACGGCACATGGATATCGATATCACGGTGTTGACCAATACGATCCAAACGGCCAATGCGTTGCTCTAAAAGATCTGGGTTAAACGGCAGATCAAACATCACCAGCTGGTTAGCAAATTGGAAGTTACGCCCTTCAGAGCCGATTTCACTACAGATAAGCACTTGCGCGCCACCCTCTTCTTGTGCGAAATAAGCGGCGGCTTTATCACGTTCTAAAATCGACATACCTTCATGAAAAACGGTCGCGCGAATGCCTTCACGCTCACGCAGTGCTTGCTCCAGTTGTAACGCGGTGCTAGCGCGAGAAGCGATCACTAAAATCTTTTCGCTGCGTTTTTCTTTCACTTTTTCAAGCAGCCAATTCACGCGAGAATCGAACTGCCACCAACTTGCATCATCGCCTTCAAACTCTTGGAAAATCTCTTCGGGGTAGAGCATTTTCATCGCGCGAGCCTGAGCACTGAGCTTACCGCCGATCATGCCAGCCACTCGCATCGAGGTCGTGTATTGCGCGGGGATTTCCATCGGCATCAAGTGCACATTACGCACAGGGAATCCTTTAATCGCAGCGCGGGTGTTTCTAAACAGCACGCGGCCTGTACCATGGCGATCCATCAGATTATCAATCAGCTCTTGGCGAGCAGAGGCTTTGCTCTCTTCATCGGCATCGCTTTCAATAATGCGAAACAGCGGCTCAACATCTTGCTCTGAAAGTAGCTCAGTGATTTGGTTTTTGGCTTCGTTTTGCAACTTCTCACCCGAAAACAGGGCACTGACGGAATCGGCTACAGGCGCATATTGCTCTTCTTCTTCAACGAACGCCTCGTAATCGTAAAAACGATCGGGATCGAGCAAACGCAAACGCGCAAAATGACTTTCACGGCCCAATTGCTCCGGCGTTGCCGTTAGCAGCAATACCGCTGGGGTGTTTTGCGCTAGCCCTTCGACCACTTGGTATTCGCGGCTTGGTTTATCTTGGCTCCATTCTAGATGGTGCGCTTCATCCACCACCAATAGATCCCACTCCGCCTCAAGTGCTTGTTCAAAACGTTGACGACTTTTACGCAGAAAATCGAGCGAACAAAGCACATATTGCTGAGTATCAAAAGGGTTGTGTGCTTCAGCGAACGCTTCAACACAGCGCTCCTCATCAAAAATGGAGAAATGAAGATTAAAGCGACGCATCATCTCCACCAACCATTGGTGCTGCAAGGTTTCCGGCACCACAATTAAAATACGTTCCGCGCGGCCAGAAAGCACTTGTTGATGAATGATCATCCCCGCTTCAATGGTTTTACCTAACCCCACTTCATCGGCTAATAACACGCGGGGCGCATGGCGACGGCCAACCTCATGTGCGATATAAAGCTGATGAGGAATCAGGCCCGCGCGCATGCCACATAAACCACGCATTGGGCTTTTGTGTTGTTGATATTGGTTAGTGAGGGCGCGATAACGCAACACAAAATTATCCATGCGATCAATTTGACCTGCGAACAATTTATCTTGCGGTTTGTTGAAACGGATTTGGTGGCTTAAGAAAATTTCACGTAGCGCCACGCCGCTTTCATCGTTGTCTTCGCGCGTGCCGAGATAAGTGAGTAGTCCTTGTTCTTCAACAACTTGCTCAACGCGTAGCGACCAGCCTTCTTGGCTTTCAACCACATCGCCGCTATTGAACGTCACTCGTGTTACCGGGGCGTCACTGCGTGCATAAACGCGGTTTTCTTCTGATGCAGCAAACATCAAGGTCACAGTACGCGCATCAAGCGCTACTACAGTACCTAAACCAAGATCACTTTCTGTATCGCTTATCCAGCGTTGCCCCAAAGCAAAACTCATGAATCGACTACCTTATTTATTTGGAATGGATTGTATCGTTCTGCTACCACGTGAAGGCAACTCCTAATTATGATTGTTGTTGGAGTGTGGTGCAGAAAAAGGTCGCTAATCTTACTTGATGGCGTGATACAGGTCACGTGTAAAGCGAAGGATAACCAAGATTTTTTTCTTCAACTTTTGGTTGACATCAAACTGTAAGAAATCGGTGGCATTTGTAGTAAACAAGGTTGCTATACTTGTTGTAACGATGCTTGCTTTGCCAGTCAAAAGGATGACTCTGGCACGAAGCATGCGGACCAAACAGACAATGAGTATCAACACAGGCTTGCAGTAAGTCATCGAGCAATCGAGTCACTACCGGCATCCATTGATCGATAACCTCTACTTGCTGGCATCTTTTGTTAAGCACGCTGCACAGCAGCAAGGAGACGCTTATGGGCGATACCGATCGGAAACTGTTTGTACTTGATACCAACATCCTGCTTCATGAACCTTTAGCCATATACTCCTTCCAAGAGCATGATGTGGTCATTCCGATGACCGTTCTTGAAGAACTTGACCGGATCAAAGACAGTAAACGCGATGTTGCACGAGATGCGCGGGTCGCAATTCGTGCTTTAGAGCACTTATTCCACGATGCCACCCCAGACGAAATTACCGAAGGTATTCCATTTTCTAAAGAGGCCAGCAAGACGGGAACTATCTCGATCCTTGCCGACTTTGAGTTGCAAGAAACCGTCAAAGCCTTTGCTGACAAAGCTGGCGACAACCGTATCCTCAATGCTGTTCTTTACCTGCAAGCGAAACGAGCGCCACGCGCTGTGGTTCTCATCACCAAAGACATCAACATGCGATTGCGCGCTAAAGGTGCAGGCGTGCGCTATGTTGAGGATTACCGCACAGACCAACTGATTGATGATGTGCAGTACCTGACCAAGGGCTTCCAAGTTCGTGAAGGAAACTTTTGGAACAACGTCGATGAAGTTGAGAGTAGAACCGTCGGCGGAAAAGCCTTCCATACGCTAGATAAGGCGCCGTTTGACCCGACCTTTATTAATCAATATGTCATTGATGAAGAAAGCGATTTTTCGGCGCGCGTGCATGAAATCAACACAGACAGAATTACGCTGCTTGATATTGGCCGCGAGAGAATGATGCACCGCAAAGCGTGGGACATCACTCCGAAAAATATCTACCAAGCGATGGCTCTTGATGCCTTGCTTGATCCAAGCATTGATTTGGTGATTTTAACCGGAGCCGCTGGTAGCGGGAAAACGCTGCTCGCTATGGCCGCCGCTCTTGAACAAACCATTGAGAAGAAGATGTTCGATAAGATTATCGTCACCCGTAACACACCAGATATCGGAGAATCGATCGGCTTCTTACCCGGAACAGAGGAAGAGAAAATGATGCCGTGGCTGGCGGCGGTTACGGATACATTGGAAGCCTTGCACAAAAACGATCACTGCACCGAAGGTTCACTCAAATACATCTGCGATAAAGCCAATATCCAGTTTAAATCGATCAACTTTATGCGTGGGCGCTCAATCCAAAATGCCTTTGTGCTACTCGATGAGTGTCAAAATTTAACCGCTTCTCAAATCAAAACTATCATCACGCGCTGTGGTGAGGGCACTAAAATTGTCTGTTCTGGTAACTTAGCACAGATTGACTCCCACTACTTAACCCCTGTGACCTCAGGTTTGACCTACATGGTTGAGCGCTTTAAAAACTTTGAAGGCAGCGCCAACATTCACTTAAACGGCGTCGTTCGCAGCCGCTTGGCCGAATTCGCTGAAGAGAATTTATAATCACATTAGGCGAGATATTATCAATATCTCGCCTTTATTTTAAAATAATTATTCACAAACTTAGCATTTATATGTTTTACTAAGGCCATTCATCATTCACCGTTTAGGACTGGGATATGGCTTTCAATTTACGCAACCGCAACTTTCTCAAACTGCTCGATTTCACGCCGAAAGAGATCCAATTTCTGCTCGATCTCTCTGCTGATCTCAAAAAAGCGAAATACGCCGGATCAGAACAGAAAAGATTAGCGGGTAAAAATATTGCGCTGATTTTTGAGAAAGCCTCAACACGGACGCGATGTGCATTTGAAGTGGCCGCGTTTGATCAAGGCGCTCAAGTCTCTTACATCGGGCCATCAGGGTCGCAAATTGGTCATAAAGAGTCGATGAAAGACACCGCGCGCGTACTCGGAAGAATGTACGATGGCATCCAATATCGCGGTTTTGGACAAGAAATTGTCGAAGAGCTTGGCGCACATGCTGGCGTTCCTGTATGGAACGGGCTCACCAACGAGTTCCACCCAACACAGATTTTAGCTGACTTTTTAACCATGATTGAGCATGGCCGTGGTAAGCAGTTGCACCAAGTGTCACTGGCTTATCTAGGCGATGCACGCAATAACATGGGCAATTCACTGATGGTGGGCGCAGCAAAAATGGGCATGGATATTCGCCTCGTCGCACCCAAACAGTTTTGGCCAGAAGCATCACTCGTCATCACTTGCCAAGAAATTGCCAAACAGACGGGAGCCAAAATCACGCTCACTGAAAATATACAAGAAGGCGTGCAAGGATGCGATTTTCTCTATACCGACGTTTGGGTTTCCATGGGCGAATCAGCCGATGCATGGGATGAACGCGTGGCCTTAATGACACCTTACCAAATCAATATGAATGTGATTAAGCAAACTGGTAATCCACAGGTAAAATTTATGCACTGCTTGCCTGCGTTTCATAACGACGAAACCACTGTAGGTAAAGAGGTGGCGGAAAAATATGGTATGAAAGGTTTGGAAGTCACCGAAGAGGTGTTTGAGTCTGAATATTCGATTGTGTTTGATGAAGCTGAAAACCGCATGCACACCATCAAAGCTGTGATGGTCGCGACTCTCGGCGCTTAAAAAAACAAGGCAACAATGGATCGAAGCCCGATGAGCTTACATGAGTAAGTGATTCGGGTGAGTGAAAGCAGCTAACGCCGCGACAGTGCCAATGATGAAGAGGATTGTTAGGTAATCGCTTGCGCTCACACAACGAAAGCGTATAATTCCCAGCAATTTGTCTGAGGGGTAGCTATGAAAACGGACGTTGTTATTCACATCTACAACGCAATTCGATTCAATGTAGGTCAGCGTGCTGACTTACTGGGCGCGTTATTTTTCCCCTCTCTTGATTTTTAAAGCCTCCCTATTGGGGGGCTTTTTTATGGCTACTAGAAAATTATAGGGAAGACGACCATGGTGAATTCGCTTTATCAAAAGCACATTATTTCGATTCCGGAGCTCTCTCGTGACGAGCTGGAATTGATTGTGAAAACCGCAGGCCAACTCAAAGCGGAACCAAAACCAGAGCTGATTAAGCACAAAGTGGTGGCAAGCTGCTTTTTTGAGCCGTCGACTCGTACTCGTTTGTCTTTTGAAACTGCTATTCAACGCATCGGCGGCAGCGTGATTGGCTTTGATAATGGTGGCAATACGTCACTGGCGAAAAAAGGCGAAACACTGGCCGATTCAGTACAAGTGATCTCCTCTTATGTGGATGCGTTTGTGATGCGCCACCCCCAAGAAGGCGCAGCACGTTTAGCCTCTGAATTTTCAAACGGCGTTCCTGTGATTAACGCTGGCGACGGTGCCAACCAGCACCCAACCCAAACACTGCTCGATTTGTTCACCATTGCCGAAACACAAGGCCGTTTAGATAACATTAATATCGCCTTTGTTGGCGACTTGAAATATGGCCGTACCGTCCATTCTTTAACCCAAGCTTTGGCTAAATTTAACCACATTCGCTTCTTCTTTGTTGCGCCGGATGCGCTGGCTATGCCTGACTATATTTGCGAAGAGTTAGATGATGCAGGCATTGAGTACAGCCTGCACACCGATATGGAAAGCGTTATTCCACAGTTAGATATTCTGTATATGACGCGCGTCCAAAAAGAGCGCTTTGATGAATCAGAGTACGCGCACATAAAATCGGCGTATATTTTAACAGCCACCATGCTTGAAGGTGCGCGCGATAACTTAAAAGTGCTGCATCCGCTTCCGCGCGTGGATGAAATCACCGTTGATGTGGACAAAACGAAGCACGCTTACTTCTTCCAACAAGCAGAAAACGGGGTCTACGCCCGTGAAGCTTTGCTGGCGCTTGTGTTAAACGAAACCCTGTAATAAAGGAGCCCCAACTATGACTAAAGAGACTCAATTGCAGGTTGAAGCCATTAAAAACGGCACGGTTATCGACCACATTCCTGCGCAAATCGGTATTAAAGTATTAAAGTTATTCGATATGCACAATTCTCATCAACGTGTCACGATTGGCTTAAATTTACCCTCTTCCGCGCTGGGCGCAAAAGATCTGCTGAAGATTGAAAATGTGTTCATTAATGAAGCCCAAGCCAATAAATTAGCACTTTATGCACCGCATGCGACTGTCAACCAAATCGAAAACTACCAAGTGGTGAAAAAGCTAGCGTTGACACTGCCTGAGCAGATCAATGATGTTTTTGCCTGCCCAAACAGCAACTGTATTTCCCACAATGAACCGGTCGAAAGCAGCTTTAAGGTTTTCGAAAAGAAAAACGATATTCGTTTGAAATGTAAGTATTGTGAGAAAGTTTACTCACGTGAGATTGTGACCGAACGCGAGTCATAATTAACCCCGTTTAAGTCTATCGATGCCTCACTTTAGTGGGGCATTTTGCACTTTACCTGCCGTTTCTTTAAAGGCAAACTGACGCCTACCCTTCCCATAAAAACAGATGGAACACAATCATGACTAAAGTACTTCATACCGAATCCGCTCCTGCCGCAATTGGCCCTTATGTACAAGGTGTCGATCTTGGCAATATGGTGCTAACTTCAGGGCAAATTCCAGTCAACCCAGTCACCGGCGAAGTGTCAGCAGATATCGCAGTGCAGGCTCGTCAATCTCTCGACAACGTAAAAGCCGTGGTGGAGTCTTCTGGCTTAACAGTTTCTGACATCGTAAAAATGACTGTATTTGTTAAAGATCTGAATGATTTTGGCACGGTGAATGAAGTCTACGGTAAATTTTTTGATGAGCATAACGTGGCAAACTACCCTGCGCGTTCATGCGTAGAAGTCGCTCGCTTACCTAAAGATGTGGGTATTGAAATTGAAGCGATTGCGGTACGTAAGTAAGCATTGCTCATAATCAGCACAGTGTAAGCACCACCAGCATGCCACTCTGACGTGAATGTGCTTTTTCAAACCTCGAACCCCGTTCGAGGTTTTTGTTTAATCCAAAAAATCAATTTTTACACCTCATACTTGCTACTTTAGGGTTAGTCACCAACACTTATCGTACTTTTGAACCGTTCGAGGTAGTGAGATGCAAGGGATTATCTATACCGTTCTTTCTGATTTAGTCATCGAAAAATTTGGCGCACTGTTTTGGGATCAAATGCTGGAGGATTTAAAACCTAGCTCTCAAGGCATCTACACCGCTGGAGAGCAATACTCCGATGACGAACTGCTTGCAATGGTGGCTTATTTGAGCAAGCAGAAAAACATCCCCACCGATGATTTAGTCCGGCTTTATGGGCAATACCTATTTTCTCGCCTGTACAACAGCCTTCCTGAAAATTATCCAAATAAAAACAACTTATTAGAGTTTTTGATTTCGGTCGATCAAGTGATCCATAAAGAAGTGAAGCGGCTCTACCCCGATGCCTATTTGCCGCAATTTCAATGTAAAAGCGAGGGCGATCGATTAACCATGTATTACACCTCGAAAAGAAAATTGTGCGCTGCGGCGGAAGGACTCATCATCGGCGCTTCAGAACAATTTGGTGAAGAAGTCGAAATCGAGCAGCCCCAATGCATGCATCATGGTGCTTCATTTTGTGAAATTGTTGTCATCTTTAAGGGCAAACATGAGTGAAATAGAGCAATATCAACGCATTTATGAGCGTGAGCGTCAGGCTCGTTTGCTGGCAGAGCGGTTACTGCAAGAAAAAAGCCGCGAGCTCTACGATAAAATTTTAGAGCTGCAAGAGACTCTAGATCAACTTCATAGCGCGCAAGCACAGCTTGTACAATCAGAAAAAATGGCCTCCGTCGGTCTGCTGGCAGCTGGCGTTGCTCACGAGATCAATAACCCAATCGGTTTTTGTCTGAGTAATTTAAATACGCTGCGTGATTACTCTCACACCTATATAGGAATTGTCGCTTTGGTAGCACAGCACAAAGCCGAAATTGCTAACACGGATTTCTACCGCAATTATCAAGATTATTATCAACGCCATGATATTGGTTTTGTCGAAAGTGATTTAACTGACATGCTTCAAGAGACTTCGGGTGGATTGCTCCGCGTAAAAGACATTGTCACTAGCCTACAAAGCGTTTCTCACTCCAGTGATGGCCGATTTGTCGAGTGTGAGTTAAATTCGTGTATTGAATCAACACTACACATGGTCTGGAACCAATTTAAATATACGATGGAGGTCGAGCAGCGACTGGATGAGACTTTGCCGAAAATCAATGGGATATCAGCAGAGCTACAACAAGTGTTTATGAACCTATTTATTAACGCCTCTCACGCTTGCGAAGCACAAGGAAAGTTAACGATTAGCACAGATTCTGTGGTCGAAAAAGGGAAACGCTGGGTGAGGGTGACTGTGGCGGATAATGGGCATGGCATGAATCAAGACATCATCAACAAGGTGTTTGATCCTTTCTTCACCACCAAACCTGTCGGCGTAGGGACGGGTTTGGGTTTATCGATTTCATACAGTATTGTTGAAAAGCATGGTGGGAAAATGCAGGTCGAATCTGAAGTGGGACAAGGCACAACCTTCATACTTCTTTTTCCCACCATTTAGTAAAGCGGTTACTGGCTGCGTGATGTGACTTTCTTACCATCAAGCATCGCCACTTCTTCATCCAGCTGCGCTAATTTGGCCATCATCTGCTCACGGCATAATGTCGCTAATTCCCGTAAATTTTCTTTTCCATATCCTTCAATACTGATCGGTGGCAGCATCTCAACAATCACATGACCATTGTCCCAACGGTTCAGCTTAATATCATTAGTTGAGCTACAAACGATGGGGATAATCGGTACACCTGCGCCAATTGCCGCATGAAATGCACCCATTTTAAAGGGCAGCATGCCACGGCCACGCGAGCGAGTACCTTCTGGAAACATCCACACAGACACATCACTGGTTTTTATGCTATCGACAACTTGATCAATGGTCCCTTTGGCTTTATTGCGATTGGATCTATCAATTAAAATATTCCCTGCTAACCAATACAACTGACCAAACACAGGTGTCCAAACTAAACTTTTTTTCCCTACTGTCACGACTTTCGGCGTTACAGCCGCAGCAACAGTACACAGATCCCAGTTATTTTGATGATTCGCAATGTAGATGTGCTGGCCGCGTTGATAAGCATCTTCTGGGATACGCAGTTCTAATTTAATACCCATCAATTTTGACATACGGGCGAATAAACGCCCAAACGTAAATACATGTTTGGGATTGCGTGGGCTAAGTAAACAGTAGCCACATCCAAAAACAAACATCACAATGGCAAACAGTGCGACTGCCAATAGACGCAAAAGAGCAATCATTTCAGTTCTCCATGGAACAAAGATAAAAAATGAGCAAGGATAAAAAAGCCGAAACCCAGAGATTTCGGCTCCATTGCATGAGCGAGAGTTTAACTGCTGACTTGAATGCGCTCAATATTAGCGCCAAGAGCCGACAGTTTATCTTCAATTCTTTCGTAACCGCGATCGATATGGTAGATGCGATCGACGATGGTTTCACCTTTTGCGATACAACCGGCAATCACTAGGCTGGCTGAGGCACGTAGATCGGTCGCCATCACCTGCGCGCCACTCAACGATTCCACATCACCACAAATCACGGTATTCCCTTCAATCTCCGCTTTTGCTCCCATACGCATCAGTTCAGGAACGTGCATAAAACGGTTTTCAAAGATGGTTTCAGTGATCTTGCCACCACCTTTTGCCATCATATTGAGTAGGGTAAATTGTGCTTGCATATCGGTTGGAAAGCCAGGATGAGGCGCAGTGCGAATCGAAACCGCCTTAAGCTCTTTTCCGGTCATATCAAGGCTTATCCAGCCCTCACCCGTTTCAATCTCAGCGCCCGCTTCTTCCAGTTTTGCTAACACGGCCTCTAACAAATGCGAGTGAGTGTTGTGGCAAACAATTTTTCCGCGAGAAACAGCCGCCGCGACTAAAAACGTGCCCGTTTCAATGCGATCAGCCACAACAGCGTGTTTACCACCACCCAAACGTTCAACACCTTCAATGGTAATGGTATCGGTGCCTGCACCGGATACTTTTGCACCCAGCTTATTCAAAAACAGTGCGGTATCGACAATTTCAGGCTCACGCGCAGCGTTGTCGAGTACGGTTGTGCCTTCGGCAAGGGTTGCGGCGCACATAATGGTAATGGTGGCACCCACGCTCACTTTATCCATGACGATGTGTGCACCTTGTAGACGACCTTCGACACTGGCTTTCACGTAGCCATCTTCTAAGGTGATGGTGGCACCAAGCTGCTCTAAACCGTGAATATGCAGATCGACAGGACGAGCGCCAATGGCACAGCCTCCAGGTAGCGAAACTTGGCCATAACCAAAACGAGCCACTAATGGACCGAGAGCCCAAATAGAAGCACGCATGGTTTTGACTAAATCATACGGCGCGCAATATTCATCAATTTGACTAGGATCGACATGAACTGAGCCATTACGTTCGACTTTAGCGCCTAAACGTTTGAGCAGTTCCATTGTGGTATCAATATCGCGAAGGTGTGGCACATTGGCCACTTCTACTGGCTCAGAGGCCAAAATAGACGCAAATAAAATAGGCAGTGCAGCGTTTTTGGCACCTGAAATGGTCACTTCACCTTGAAGAGGTTGTGTTGACCCAATAACTCGAAACTTTTCCATCAATAAACCTTACAGCGACATCAACTTTTTATCACGAGCCCACTCTGTTGGTGTGAACGCTTTAATAGAAAGGGCATGAATGTCGTTTCTTTGAATGTACTCCATCAGTGGAGCATAAATAAGTTGTTGTTTTTTAACGCGACTCATCCCTGCAAAACAAGCATCAACAGCGATAACTTCATAGTGGCTACCTTCACCTTTGACGTGGATCTCTTCAAGGTTTAGTGCTTGTTCTAATAACTGTTGTACTTTTGCGCTATCCACAATGTTCCCCTGCTTAATTCTTTATATGTTGAGCCATTAAACGATCAATGTTGCTCAATTGGAATAGTGTGCGCAGTTGCTCTGGCACGAAACTGAGCATTATATGACAGTTTCGTTTTTTTGCATGCTCTATTAGGTGGATTAACATCACCATTCCGGCAGAGTCTATGCGCTCAACGTTTTTCAGTTCAATCTCAAACTGTGTACTCACCGGGTTCCATTTTTGGATAAACGCCCATAAATCAGGCACATGCTCTCTGTCTAATGCGCCCGACAAAGCCGCAATCGGCATATCAGTTTGATGCCACTGCGGATGAATCATTGCGCTTTACCTTCAAAACGGATCGGCTGATCCGCCAATTGTTGCAGTTCATTGGCAACCGCTAAGATACCATCTTGGCGAATTTTACCGCTCCATTCAGATTGCTTACTGGAGAGCAAACTCACTCCTTCTGCAATCATATCAAAGACTTGCCATTCGCCATTTTTCTCTTTGCGCAATTTAAACTCAAGCTTGATGTTCGGTCGTGGCGTATCAATAATATCCACCTTCACGCTGGTAATGCGTTTATCATCCGACACCGCCTGTTCAGGCTCGAACTCAATAATTTGGTTACTGTACTGAGTCAATACTTGCGCATATGCACTGACAAGATAGGCACGAAATGCGGTGATGAAAGTGGCGACATCTTCACGCTTGGCCCCTTTTAAGTTTGGGCCCAATAACTTCAGTGCCGCATACTGCTCATTGACGTAAGGCATCAGCTCCTGTTCCACGATTTCTTTCAAATATTCAGGATGGTGGTGAATCGCTTCTTGTTCGGCTTTCAAACGAGTAAATGCCGTTTCAGACACCTGCTTCATCATGGTATAGGGCTGGGTTTTATCCACATTGGCCGCTTGCACAAACATAGCGGCAACGAGGGTAAATACAAAAATCAACGTCCGTTTAAACACTGTTTTTATAAACTCTGTTGTTATAAACACTGTTGTTACTCCTTACCTTTTTCTTGTGAGCCACCACCGACGCTATACAGCACTTGGCCAATCAAATCTTCTAATACGAGAGCGGATTTTGTGTCTTCAATTAAGTCGCCCTCTTTTAACATCTGTTCATCTTCAAAGACAAACCCGGGCACAAGCCCAATGTACTGCTCACCAATCAATCCAGAAGTTAGAATTTGTACACTCGACGTTTCTGGAAATTGATCATATTGACTGTTAATAGCCATAGTAACCACAGGCAGCAAGCTCTCTCTATCGAGTTTAATCTCGGCCACTCGCCCAACGACTACACCACCCACTTTGACTGGCGAGCGCACTTTTAAACTACCGATATTGTCAAATTCAGCTTTCAGTTGGTAAGTATGGTTGGAACCCAACCCTTTTACGTCAGCGACCTGAAAAATCATCACCAGAATTGCGCAAATTCCAGCAAGGACAAAGCTACCGACCCAAAGTTCTATTTTTCGTGTTTGCTGCATGATTAATTCCCAAACATCAATGCGGTGAGTACAAAGTCTAGCCCTAATACAGCTAAAGATGAATGCACTACGGTTCTTGTGGTGGCACGGCTAATACCTTCCGAGGTTGGAATAGCATCGTAACCGTTAAACAGTGCAATCCAAGTCACTGTGATGGCAAACATCACGCACTTGATCATACTGTTGCCAATATCTTGTCCTAGCTCTACCGATGACTGCATCGCAGACCAAAAACTGCCGTGATCAATCCCTTTCCAATCCACGCCAACAAGCTGGCCTCCCCAAATGCCGACCGCCATAAAAATCATCGCTAGCAACGGCATTGATATTAGCCCAGCCCAAAAGCGAGGAGCGATAATACGTTTGAGCGGATCAACCGCCATCATCTCTAAACTGGAAAGCTGCTCGGTGGCTTTCATCAGGCCGATCTCAGCGGTAAGTGCAGAACCAGCACGCCCAGCAAACAGCAGCGCAGTCACCACGGGCCCAAGTTCACGCAATAAAGAGAGCGCAACCATCTGCCCAAGGCTACCTTCCGCGCCGTAATCGACCAAAATCACATAGCCTTGCAGGCTCAACACCATGCCAATGAACAAGCCAGAAACGACAATAATCGCCAGCGACTGAACACCAACACTGTAGAGCTGCTTCACTAACAATGGAAAATTCTGAATAGGCCGTGGGCGGCTCACTAATGCGCCAAACAGCATCAAGCTCGCTTTGCCAAAGGCTTGGCAAAATTCGAGCGTACGGCGACCGAGCCCTTCAATCCAGTCAGTCAATGTAGACATCATGAGAATAAATCCTTTTCTAGGCTTTGCGCTGGAAAGCGAAATGGTACTGGGCCATCAGCCTCGCCTTGTAAAAATTGTTGTACGCGAGGATCGCTATTTTGATAAAGATCGTTTGGCGTTCCTTTGGCAATCACTTTGCCGTCAGCCAGCAAATAAACCCAATCGGCAATGCTCATCACTTCAGGAACATCATGAGAGACCACTATCGAGGTCACCCCCAAAGCTTGATTCAAATTGCGGATCAATTCCACCAGCACGCCCATGGTGATCGGGTCTTGCCCCACAAACGGCTCATCATACATGATCAGTTCCGGATCCAGCGCAATCGCGCGCGCTAATGCAGCCCTTCTTGCCATACCACCGGATAATTCGCTCGGCATGAGCAAGGCGGCACCGCGCAGACCAACCGCTTCTAATTTTAATAAAACTAATGTCTTAATCAGCGATTCATCTAATTGAGTATGTTCACGTAAAGGGAAAGCCACATTATCGAACACATTTAAATCGGTGAATAACGCGCCCGACTGAAACAACATGCTCATTTTTTTACGAGCTTGATACAGCTTTTTGCGACTGAGCATCGGGATGTTTTGTTTGTCGAACCAAATCTCACCTTGTTCAGGAAACAGTTGTCCGCCAATAAGACGTAGCAAAGTGGTTTTACCAATACCCGATGGCCCCATAATGGCGGTAATTTTTCCTTGCGGAACGCTGAGACTCACGTCATCGAAAATCTTCCGTCCTGAACGGGAGAAGGTTAAATTCTTGATTGTGACAAGATCGTTGATTGGCATCATGAGTGTTTCACTATTGTTGTCCGCCCCAAAATGATGGGCAATCATAAGCATAACGTTCTAAAATTAAAAGCACTGTTCAATTACATCCTAAAGTAAAGCATCATCTTTCGCCAAAACAATCTTCCGGTCATTTATTGATGGATAGATAACTAAACCATGAATTGAACGTAATTAATTGGATCTTCAGCTTCCCTTTTCGCAACCAACACGTCAAAATTAGCGGTTAATTGCATCATTTTTTCACTCATTTCATTAATTAGGTATCATCATGATCGAAGCGGTAGCGTTTCTCATTGTAGGTTTGGTGTTTTTAGTCTGGAGCGCTGACAAGTTAGTCTTTGGTTCTGCCGCGCTTGCTCGCAACTTCGGCATCTCGCCATTAGTGATCGGCATGACTATTTTAGCAATGGGATCATCAGCACCAGAGATGATGGTATCGGCAACGGCCGCTTTGGATGGGAAAACCGATACTGCCGTCGGTAACGTGCTCGGTTCTAACATCGCTAACATTGCTTTGATCTTGGGTATTACAGCACTCATCAAACCGCTTTCCGTCAGTTCTGCGGTACTCCGCCGTGAACTGCCGCTGATGATTGCGGTCACACTACTTGCTGGTGCGTTATTGTGGGATAACCACTTAGGATTCTATGAAGGTGTGTTGCTGTTTGCACTTTTCGCCGTGTTTATCATCGCGATGCTCCGCATTAGCCGTAACGAGCAAAAACATGGTGACGCGCTGCTTACCGAGCAGGAATCTGAAATACCGCAGGGCGTAAGCAACGCAAAAGCGGCTATTTGGGTAGTGATTGGGCTTATCATTCTGCCGATTTCTGCCAGCGTGTTAGTCGATAACGCCGTCATTATCGCTAAGTTTTTTGGCATGAGCGACTTGGTAATTGGCCTGACGATCATCGCTGTTGGGACCAGCTTGCCAGAATTGGCCGCCTCACTCACAAGTGTGTTGAAAGGCGAAGATGATATGGCTGTGGGCAACATTATTGGCTCGAACGTATTCAATATTCTTGCCGTGATGGGCTTACCCGGCATTCTTAATCCATCGATACTCAGTGAGCATGCGATGGGACGCGATTTTTGGGTAATGCTTGGCGTATCTCTGCTACTGGTTGCCATGGCTTTAGGGAAATCGCGTAGTATTAACCGCATTGAGGGAGGCGTGCTCTTCCTCGCTTTTATCGGATACCAAGCTTATCTACTTATGAATATGATCGCTTAACCCAAACTCGGAGTATCGAATGTCGAATCAGTTTGATTATCGCAGTGTTGCACAGCAAGTTCTCGCCACCGAAATGGCGGCTTTACAGCAGCTAGAGCAATACTTTGACGACTCATTTTGCCAAGCGTGTGAAATGATCATTGCCAATGATCACGGCAAAGTGGTGGTGATGGGTATGGGTAAATCAGGCCATATCGGTAAAAAAATTGCCGCGACCTTAGCCAGTACTGGCACTTCGGCATTTTTCGTACATCCAGGAGAAGCAGCGCATGGTGATCTTGGTATGATCGAGCGTGGCGACATCGTAATTGCTATTTCAAACTCTGGCGAATCCTCGGAAATTTTATCACTGTTTACTGTGCTAAAACGGCTCAATATTCGCATCATCAGCATGACAGGCAACCCGTCATCGAATATGGCAAAGTTGGCCGATCTTCATTTGCAAATCACAGTCCCACAAGAGGCATGCCCGCTTGGCCTTGCGCCAACCTCCAGCACCACCGCAACGCTAGTGATGGGCGATGCGTTAGCCGTCGCACTCTTGCAAGCACGCGGCTTTACCGCTGAAGATTTTGCGCTGTCTCATCCCGGTGGGGCTTTAGGTCGAAAATTGTTGCTCAAGCTCTCTGATATCATGCACATTGGCGATGCACTACCAACCGTGCAACCAAATGCATTGATCCGCGATGCCTTACTTGAGATCAGTCAAAAAGGCTTGGGGATGACCGCGGTAGTTGACAGCAACATGCAGCTTATTGGCATCTTTACTGATGGCGATTTACGCCGCATCTTAGACAAACGAATCGATATTCACAGCGCAGCAATCAGCGAGGTGATGACGCAAAACCCAACGGTAGCAACCCCTAACATGCTCGCGGTCGAAGGGTTAAACCTAATGCAAGATAAACGAATCAATGGCTTGATGCTGTGCGAAAATGGCACATTGGTCGGTGCATTAAACATGCACGATTTGCTCAAAGCAGGAGTGATGTGATGACCATGATTGATACACTCTACGGCCCGGTCTCACTGCCTATTCTCGACATAGCTAAGCAGATAAAACTGCTGATCTGCGATGTGGATGGCGTCTTCTCTGATGGCTTAGTTTATATGGGCAATCAAGGCGAAGAGCTAAAAACCTTCCACACTCGAGATGGCTACGGCATAAAATCATTGATGAATGCTGGCATTGAAGTGGCGATCATCACAGGTAGGCAGTCAAAAATTGTCGAAAACCGTATGGCCGTATTAGGCATTACACTGGTTTATCAAGGTCAGGATGACAAGGTCAAAGCCTATAACGACATTTGTCGCCAACTCAATATTGCCCCAGAACACACGGGGTATATCGGTGATGACTTGATTGATTGGCCAGTAATGGAAAAAGTCGCGCTGAGAGTCTGTGTCGCGGATGGTCACCCGCTATTAGTTAAACGCGCAAACTACGTGACCCATATAAAAGGTGGGCATGGCGCTGTACGCGAAGTGTGTGATTTGATTTTGCAAGCTCGCGGTGAGTTAGATGTGCACAAAGGCTTAAGTGTATGAGTTTATCTCGTGTCCTCTATGTGATACTGATTTTTATCGCATCGTGGTCAGCCTATTACTTGTTCGATAAAGAACAAAATACCGATATACAAGTTGCTCCGAACTTGGAGTTACCGTCGTTTAGTGGAAAAAATCTCGACAACACCACCTATAACGAGCAAGGTATCCGCAGCTACATCATTCAATCGACGCATCTGGATCATTACGCAAAAAGTGGCGACACCATTTTCGAGTACCCGATACTCAAAGTCTTCCGTGATGGTATTTTGCAAGAGTGGGAGATTACCGCTAAACGCGGCGTACTCGATGAAGAGCAAGTACTCACACTGTATGACGACGTACTGGCAAAAAACCTATTAGCAGATTCTGGTTTTGATACGCTTTCAACCATTAAGATGAGCATTCAACTCAATAATCGCGATTTTTGGGCCGATAATCAGGTCGATTTGGTTGGGCCACAATTCGAAACACAAGGACAAGCGATGAAAGGCAACTTTGCCGACAATACCGCTATTCTTTATAACCATGTACAAGGTAGATATGAAACTCTCACACCTTAGTCTTATTGCTTGTTTAGCGATTTCTGGTCACGCATTGGCATTGTCCACCGATAATGCTCAACCGGTTTACATCGATTCTGACAGCCAACAGCTCGACATGAAAAGCAACAAAGTGACTTTCCTTGGTGATGTCAAACTCAAACAAGGCAGTATCAGTATCAACGCCGACAAAGTGATTGTAACCCGTGATGCAAAAGATGGCTCCATTCAAGAAATTGAAGGATATGGCAACCTCGCCACTTTTTCGCAATTAACCGACGATGGCAAAACCTTGTATGGTGAGGCGAAAGAGCTCTATTACAAATTGGCCGATGATCAGTTGACGATGATCGATCAAGCCATGTTGTCACAAGATGATAGCATCATCCGTGGTACGAAAATTCGCTACAAAATTTCGTCACAGAAGCTGATGGCTGATGGTAACTCTAACGAGCGAGTATCGACTGTGCTTCAACCGCAAGCCACTACGACACAAGAATAATTATGGCCATACTTAAAGCAGAACATTTAGCAAAAAGCTATAAAAAACGCAAAGTTGTCTCTGACGTCAGCTTGCAAGTAGAATCGGGGCAGATTGTTGGCTTACTCGGTCCTAACGGCGCAGGAAAAACCACATCGTTTTACATGATCGTCGGTCTTGTCGCTCGTGATGAAGGTAAGATCAGCATTGATGATCACGACATCAGCATTTTACCCATGCACAGTCGCTCACGCTTAGGGATCGGCTACTTACCTCAAGAAGCGTCTATTTTCCGAAAATTATCGGTCGAAGATAACATCATGGCGGTACTTGAAACCCGTGAATCGATGACCCGTGAAGAGCGCCAAGATAAACTCGAAGATCTACTAGAAGAATTTCACATTCAACATATCCGCCATAGTGCGGGGATGGCGCTATCGGGTGGTGAACGTCGTCGAGTTGAAATTGCCCGCGCTCTTGCCGCAAACCCACAATTTATTTTGCTTGATGAACCCTTTGCAGGGGTCGACCCCATTTCCGTTATCGACATTAAAAAGATCATCCAACACCTGCGAGATCGTGGCTTAGGCGTTTTAATCACAGACCACAACGTTCGAGAAACATTGGACGTCTGTGAAAAAGCCTATATTGTAAGCCAGGGTCGTTTGATCGCAGAAGGTACACCACATGACGTGCTCAATAATGAAGAGGTAAAACAAGTTTATCTCGGTGAACAATTCCGTCTATGATTAAGTAGAGAGTGACATCAATTCTAAAAATAATAAGGTAACTGGCACTGAATGAAACCCTCATTACAACTGAAGCTCGGCCAACAATTAGCGATGACACCGCAGTTACAACAAGCCATTCGTTTGTTGCAACTCTCCACATTGGAACTCCAGCAAGAGATCCAAGAGGCTCTAGAGTCTAATCCATTATTGGATGTTGAAGAGGCCTATGAAGAGAATGCCACCGCTGATGTTCATAGCATCAATGAGGAGAAAGAAGCCAGTGCTGAGGTGTTAGATATTGAGCCACAAGACAGCTCTGACTTAATTGAAAAATCCGAAATCAGCAGCGAGCTTGAGATCGACACCACATGGGATGATGTCTACAGCGCGAACACAGGCAGCACAGGGATCGCCCTTGATGATGACATGCCCGTGTACCAAGGTGAAACAACGCAAACCCTGCAAGATTATCTACTGTGGCAATTAGATCTTACGCCGTTTAGCGACACCGACCGCAGCATTGCTCTTGCCTTGATTGACGCCATCGATGACTACGGTTATCTCACCGTTTCTTTGGATGATATTTTAGAAAGCTTTGCCGATGAAAATATCGAGCTTGATGAAATTGAAGCCGTTCGTAAACGTGTTCAGCAGTTTGATCCCCTCGGTGTGGCTTCAGTCAACCTTCAAGACTGCCTGCTTTTACAATTAGCGACCTACCCTGCCAGTACCCCTTGGTTAGAAGAAGCTAAACAGCTGCTGATCCAACACATTGATCTGCTCGGCAACCGTGACTACAAGTTGATCATCAAAGAAACCAAGTTAAAAGAAGAAGATCTGCGAGAGGTATTGCATCTCATTCAACAACTTGACCCAAGACCGGGAAATAATATTTCAACCGAGCACGCCGAATACGTTGTGCCTGACGTGTCTGTTTACAAAGATCACGGCAAATGGGTGGTAACAATAAACCCAGATAGCGTACCAAAACTTAAGATAAATCAACAATATGCAGCATTAGGCAAAGGTAACAGTGCCGATAGCAACTACATTCGCAGCAATTTGCAAGAAGCAAAATGGCTTATTAAGAGTTTAGAAAGTAGAAACGAGACACTGCTCAAAGTTGCCAAGTGTATTGTTGAACATCAACGTGATTTCTTTGAGTATGGTGAAGAGGCGATGAAGCCAATGGTACTCAATGACGTTGCTTTAGCGGTAGAAATGCATGAATCCACCATATCAAGGGTGACAACGCAGAAGTACATGCATACTCCGCGTGGTATTTTCGAATTGAAATACTTCTTCTCCAGCCATGTCAGTACCGACAGCGGGGGAGAGTGTTCATCGACTGCAATACGAGCACTGATTAAAAAACTGGTGGCCGCTGAAAATACAGCCAAACCATTAAGTGACAGTAAAATTGCAGATCTACTGGCTGACCAAGGGATTCAGGTAGCTAGACGGACGATAGCTAAATACCGTGAATCGTTGGGCATTGCTCCATCGAGTCAGCGCAAACGCCTACTGTAAGGCATAAAACAGAGAAGGAAAGTCTATGCAAATCAACATTAATGCCCATCACATTGATCTGACCGATTCAATGCAAGACTATGTAAACTCGAAGTTTCAAAAACTTGAGCGATTTTTTGACCATATCAATAACGTACAGGTTGTTTTACGTGTTGAAAAAGTACAACAGATCGCTGAAGCTACGCTCCACATAAATCAAGGTGATATCCACGCCGTGGCCGACAATGAAAATATGTATGCTGCCATTGACAGTTTAGTGGATAAACTCGTAAGACAACTCAACAAGCATAAAGAAAAGCTAAGTAGTCATTAATCATGCAATTAAGCGAAGTACTCTCATTGGACTGCACGAAAAGTGCGGTCCAATGCACCAGTAAAAAAAGAGCCCTAGAAATCATTAGCGAAATCGCTGCTGAGTATTCAGGTCAAAATTCCACCGAGCTGTTTGAATGCATGCTCAGCCGAGAAAAAATGGGCAGTACTGGTATTGGTAATGGCATCGCCATTCCTCATGCAAGAATGACCAACAGTGATCGTGCCATTGCCGTTTTGCTGCAGTGTGAAGAACCGATTGAGTTTGATGCTATTGATAATCGACCTGTCGATCTACTATTTGCGTTGCTCGTTCCTGAAGAGCAGTGCAAAGAGCATTTAAAAACGCTCGCTTGTATGGCCGAGCGCCTCAATGACAAACAAGTTTTAAAACAGCTTCGAAGTGCACAAAGCGATCAAGAGCTGTACGACATCATGACTAACCAATAGCCACCGAGCCGAAACTATGCGTTTAATCGTTGTGAGTGGTCAATCAGGCGCAGGGAAAAGCGTTGCTTTACGAGTACTGGAGGATCTCGGCTACTATTGTGTCGATAACCTTCCCGTCAACTTGTTGGATGCGTTTATTCAATCTGTCCAAGGCAGTAAACAAAATGTCGCGGTGAGTATTGATATCCGTAACTTGCCCCAAGAGCCTAGTTTGGTTGCGGATGTTTTAGAGCAGCTAAAACAGAATAACGACGTTAGTGTGCTGTTTCTCGATGCCAGTAAAGAGACACTACTCAAGCGCTACAGCGAAACGCGTCGTATCCATCCTCTCTCATTAAACGCCGATAAACCTTCGCTTGCGCAAGCGATTGAATTGGAAAAGTCGCTGCTTGCTCCGCTCAAAGAGCAAGCCGATTTAGTGCTCGATAGCAGTAATCAATCGTTGCATGAGTTGAGCGAAACCGTACGCATGCGAATTGAAGGACGTGAGCGTAAAGATCTGGTGATGGTCTTTCAGTCTTTTGGCTTCAAATATGGACTACCCAGCGATGCAGACTACGTGTTTGATGTGCGTTTTTTACCCAACCCACATTGGGAACCCGATCTTCGCCCATTGACTGGCCTGGATGCACCAATTAAGTCGTTTCTTGAACGCCATAGTGAAGTAATTGAACTTAAACAACAAATTCAAAAGTTTGTTGAATACTGGCTGCCGATGCTCGAAAAAAACAACCGCAGTTATCTCACAATTGCGATTGGTTGCACCGGTGGTAAGCACCGCTCCGTTTACCTGACTCAACAGCTTGGCGAGTACTTTGCTCAATTAGGTCACCAAGTACAGATACGCCATACATCATTAGAAAAACAGCAATAGGAGCGATGGTATGCCACTATTAAGTAAAACGGTTTTAATCCAAAATCGCTTGGGCCTTCATGCTCGTGCAGCCGTTAAGCTGGTTGAACTGTCGCAATCTTTTGATGCGGTGGTCACCATTCAAAGTGAAGAAGGAAAAGAAGCCACTGCAGACAGTGTGATGGGTTTGTTGATGCTCGAATCCGCACAAGGTCAATACATCACCATCAATGCTGAAGGCTCACAAGCAGAGCCCGCTTTGCAAGCGGTTAGTTCGCTGATTGAACATAAATTCGATGAAGATGAGTAAGCACAAGGCTTACACTCCACTCTCCTACAGACAGCGCATGCGCGCCCCTGATAGTCAAAATAAATTCAGTGCTTAATAAGAACTTATTAAATAAGGCCTAGAATTAAGTTACTATTCAACACATTGTAAGAATCCTAAGTAGGGGGAAACCATGGCCGAGCAAATTGAATTTGATCAAGCTCACCTAACCCTCCAAGAAGTCAGCGAAGCTTTAGAAAATGGTCGTTTTGTCCATGTCCGTCGCCAATTGCAGGACATGGAGCCAGAAGATATTGCTCACCTCTTAGAAGCCTCTCCACGTAAAAGTCGGGAGGTGTTATGGCAACTCACCGACCCAGAAGACTACGGTGAAATCCTTGATGAACTCAACGAAGACGTCAAAGATGCCCTAGTTTCCAAAATGGCACCCGAAAAACTGGCAGAAGCGACCGAAGGCATGGACACCGATGACGTGGCCTATGTACTGCGTAGCTTGCCAGATGACGTGTCACGCGAAGTGCTTTCGCAGATGGACAGCGCTGATCGCCAGCGCGTTGAAACCGCGCTCTCCTATTCAGAGGAAACAGCCGGCGGGATCATGAATACCGACGTGATCACCATTCGTGGTGACGTTGATATTGACGTGGTTTTACGCTATTTACGCATGCGCGGCGATCTGCCCGAAGCAACCGATGCACTTTACGTGATTGACGATGAAAGTAAGCTGATTGGGCATCTCTCACTCACCACCTTGCTGACCACGCAACCGGATATTCCAGTAAGTGAAGTCATGGATGATGCCGATGAGGCGATTTTGGTCACCACCAGCGACTCCGATGTTGCCAGCCTGTTTGAACGTCGCAACTGGGTGTCCGCGCCTGTGGTGGATGAAAACCAACACTTGGTCGGTCGGATCACCATTGATGACGTCGTTGACATCATTCGTGAAGATGCCGAACACTCAATGATGAGTATGGCTGGTATGAACGATGACGAAGATACCTTTGCTCCGGTAGTCAAATCCGCTCGTAAACGGACCATCTGGCTTGGGGCAAATGTTTTGGCCGCCCTAGCCGCCGCCTCTGTTTCCAACATGTTTGAAGCGACACTGGATCAAATGGCTGCCATTGCCGTGCTAATGACCATTGTGCCCTCAATGGGTGGTGTCGCAGGTAACCAAACCGTGGCCTTGGTCATTCGTGGTTTAGCATTGGGACATATCGGTGACAGTAACCAACGCGAATTGCTATTCAAAGAAGCGGCAATCGGTTTTTTAAATGGCATCATGTGGGCCACCATCATTGGTGGCATTGTGGTGGCATGGAAAGGCAATTGGATGCTTGGCGGCATCATTTCCGCAGCAATGATGGCCAACCTACTCATTGCCGGGATCGCCGGCGTCACCATCCCAATTTTACTGAAAAAAATGAAAATCGACCCGGCTCTTGCTGGCGGAATGGCGTTAACAACCGTCACCGATGTGGTTGGGCTTTCTGTCTTTCTCGGCTTGGCGACCATTTTGATGTAGCCCTATTTTGATGTAACCCTATAGTGATACATACCCAAACCACCCATAAAAAAAGCTTGGTTGTTATACCAAGCTTTTTCATATTCAGTTTAAGCGATTATTCGCCCGCAATTTTCATCGATTCAAGTAAAATAGACCCGGTTTGGATTTGCGAGCGTGTTTCGACATCACTCCCTACCGCCACCATCTGCTGGAACATATCTTTCAAATTACCCGCGATAGTAATCTCAGATACAGGGTATTGAATCACACCGTTTTCAACCCAGAAACCAGCGGCGCCACGCGAATAATCACCTGTCACTGCATTAACACCTTGGCCCATCACTTCAGTGACTAACAAGCCTGTGCCTAACGCTTTAAGCATCTGTTCAAAATTTTGTCCTGTGGATTGAACATACCAGTTATGGATGCCACCCGCATGACCAGTTGGAGTCATCTTCATTTTACGAGCGGCATAGCTGCTCAGAAGATAAGTCGAGAGCACGCCATCGGTAATGATTTGGCGGTCTTGAGTAAATACCCCTTCACTATCAAATGGGCTTGATGCCAACCCACGTAATACATGGGGTTTTTCGGCAATATTGAACCAATCGGGTAAAATTTTCTCGCCTAACTTATCAAGTAAAAAGGAAGATTTACGATACAAGCTGCCACCACTGATCGCCATCACCAAATGGCCAATCAAACCTGTCGCTACATCTGCGGCAAACATCACCGGAACTTTGCCCGTCTTCAGTTTTTTTGCATCTAAACGGCTGATGGTTTTTTCTGCAGCTTGTTGCCCGACCAGCTCTGGCGACCATAAATCGTCGCGGTGACGTGCAACGGTATAGCTATAATCACGCTCCATCTCACCATTTTTACCCTCACCGATCACGCAGCAGCTAATGCTATGACGGCTAGAGGCATAACTCGCGAGCAAACCATGGCTATTACCATACACTTTCACACCGTAATGGCTGTCATAACTTGCGCCATCACTTTGTTTGATCTTGTTGCTGTAAGCTAACGCTTTCTCTTCTGCAGCAATGGCAATTTTAGCGGCCATGTCCGGGTTAGGTTCATCGGGATGGAAGAGATCTAAATCAGGAATATTTCGCACCATTAGCTCTTGAGGTGCAGGGCCTGCATAAGGATCTTCAGAAGTGTAAAGCGCAATATCAAGCGCTGCTGCGACCGTCTGCGCAATTGCTTTTTCACTGAGATCTGACGTCGACGCACTGCCTTTACGTTGCCCACGATACACGGTGATGCCTAACGCCCCATCACTGTTAAATTCTACGTTTTCAACTTCACACATTCGCGTCGAAACACTCAGGCCGGTACTTTTGGTGATCGCCACTTCGGCAGCATCAGAACTGAGCGCAGCCATCTCTAATGCCTTAGCAACCGCCGCTTCAAGTTCGATGCGCTGCTGAGCAACTTGTTGTTTTACGTCCATATCTCATCAATTATTAGCAAACAATGTCATTAGGATAACAAGAATTTCGCTTTCTCCCCACGATTCTTGCTAAAATAGCTGACATACATAACTCAATAGATGAAGAAAATGGCGCGTAAGAATCAAAAAGCTCCTTGGGAAGAAGAAGAGGAGATCATTTGGGTTAGCAAAACCGAAATGAAAAACGACATGACTGAGCTACAAAAACTGGGTGAAGAGCTGGTTGCTCTGAAGCCGTCTCAGTTAGCAAAAATCCCGATGTCTGAAGATTTGATGGATGCCATCAAAGATGCTCAGCGTTTTAGCATGGAAGCCAGACGCCGCCAACTGCAATACATTGGAAAAATGATGCGTACCATCGATGCCGAACCAATTCAAGCGGCATTGGATAAACTGCGTAACAAGCACTCACAAAATACCGCCATGCTGCACAAGCTCGAACAGATGCGTGATCGTATTGTGGAGAAAGGTGACAGCGCGATTGAAGATGCGATGGCACTCTATCCAGAGATGGATCGTCAACGTCTGCGCCAATTAGCGCGTCAAGCAAATAAAGAGAAAGCCAACAGCAAACCACCAAGAGCATCACGAGAGATTTTCCAAGTGCTCAGAGAGCATAACGATAAGTCAGTGTAACCTGTCATAGTGCTGATTAGACGCAAAAACCTCACCTAAACGTGTGAGGTTTTTTTTATTCCCCTGCACGCACAAAATCACTGAGCTGCGCGTCTGCGTGTTGCGCAGAAAGTGCCTCAATGCGATCACTCACTAACACATGTCCTTGAGCCATAAACGCAAAATGGCTCGCAATCGCTTTGGCATCACTGATGTGGTGCGTCACCATCACTACAGTGATCTCTCTTTCTGCGGCTAACTGCTTAACCAAAAGCAGCATCTCTTCTCTGAGCAGCGGATCCAAGGCGGAAAAGGGCTCATCCAGCAGCCAGATAGGATGTGGTTGTACAAAACAGCGCGCCAGAGCAACTCGTTGACGCTGCCCCCCTGAGAGCTGCTCAGGCAAGCGATCAAGTAGCGCAGCCAAACCCACTTGCTGCGCGGCGCACTCCACTAACGCCTTTTGCGAAGTGGTTAATTTCAGCCCCGGATGTAACCCAAGGCTAATATTTTCACGCACAGTGAGATGGGCAAAAAGATTGTGCTCTTGAAACAGCATCGAAAAAGGACGCAAGTGTGGCTCCTGCCCAAGTAAGGATTGCCCTTGCACTTGGATATCGCCGCTTTTCGGTGCAATAAAGCCCGCAACTAAGCTCAGTAAAGTTGACTTGCCCGCGCCACTTGGCCCCATCAAAGAGAGAATCGCCCCTCGCGGTACAGAGAGCGAAAATTCAAACCACTCCTGTTGATACTCATAGTGTACGGCCTTGAGTTCTAACATTGCTTTACCTTTGAATATGAGTGAAATAACCGCTCAATGAGGGCAAAACAACCCACACTGAGTAACAACAGCGTAAGAGAAACCACCGCCGCCGCTTGCATTTGGTAACTGCCCAGCAGTTGGAACAGGTAAAGCGGTAAGGTTCTAAACTCTTGGCTACCAAATAGAGCAATCGCACTTAAATCCCCCATTGAGAGCAAAAAGCTGATCGCAAAGGCATGCGCTAAGGGTTTACGCAACGCACGCAGCTCAATCACTTGCAAACGCTGCCACCCTTTAATGCCAAGGCTGGCACATAACCATTGATATTGCTGCGCGATATGCAGCATAGGTTGCGCCAATGTTTTCAACACATACGGCAATGCCATTAAGCCATTGACGAAAAAAACCACCCAATACGCTAGGCTAAATGCATCGGTCCAGATACGCAGCAACAGAAAAAGCCCGGTGCTGATAACAAGCCCTGGCGTGACCAAAATAATCGCGCCAATCAACTCTAGTTGGTCCGCCTTACGGTTGTGCTGCTGCAGGCGCCAAGCGCGAGTCGTGATCAGTATGGCAACCCCAGCCGAAACAGCAACCACGCTTGCCAATAACGCCACTTGCAGTGAAGCCCAAAGCGCACGCCAGAATTGCTCATCACTCAAGACGTGAAAAAGCTGCGAATTTAAACCGCTCAAGATGACCATCACCAGCGGCGGAAGTACTAACAGCAACGCAAGGAAGATCCATACGCCGTCCCAACATTGCGCTTTTCGATTGTCTCGACTAACCACATAATCACTCGCTTGACGCCCTGTGGTGATGGCTAACGGCTTCGCTAAGCGTGAAATGGATAGAGACAACAGCCCGCATAACAGCATCTGCCACAGCGCAAGCAGCGCGCCGGCTTGTAAATCAAAATCAAATTTGATCGCCTGATAAATCGCCAGCTCAATCGTGGTTGATTTAGGCCCGCCGCCAAGTGCCATCACAGTGGCAAAACTGGTAAAACAGAGCATGAACACCAAACCACAGACATGAGGAAGCTGCTGACGCAAACGCGGCCATTCAACCCAACGAAATTTGTGCCAATGACTCATGCCAAGATGCGCGCATAACTTATGTTGTTCAGCCGGGATCGACTCTAACGCTTGCAGCAATAAACGGCTGGCATACGGGAGATTAAAAAACAGATGCGCCAGTAAAATACCGTTTAATCCGTAAATGGAAAACGGCAGTTTGCTATCAAACCACGCGAGCAGCGAGGCGAGCAGACCGCTATTACCATAAATGGCCAACAAACCAAATACGCCCACCAGCACCGGAAGCACTAAGGTCGTTGCAAACAATTTGATCAGCAGCGCACGTCCGCAAAATCGACGACGGTAAAGTGCGTGAGCAACAGGAACCGCGAAACCAACACTGAGCAGCATCGACAAGCTGGCTTGGTAAAAACTAAATTGAGTAACATGGCGATAATACGGGTCTTGCCATACGTGCATCACATTTAAGCTGGGTGCTTGTAACAGTAACGCCACCAACGCACTGATGACAAAGGTCGCGACAAGCATCGCAACCCCAATGCCTATTTTAGGAATAGCATTCAAACTTTATCGCACCTTAAAACGTTAAGGCGGTTTGCCACTCACGGATCCACGCTTTACGCATCTCAGACACCTCTTGTGCGCTAAAGGTAAGCGCCTTTGGTGGCACAGCCAGCGTTTCAAAACCTTTCGGTAGCGCGACAGACGTCACAGGATACATCCAGTTTCCGGTTGGCATCACCGACTGAAATTGATCACTTAAAATAAAGTGCATGAACTCATCGGCCAATTTGCCGTTATCACTGTGTTTTACTTTCGCAGCCACTTCCACTTGCATGTAGTGTCCTTCGGCAAAATCGGCAGCCGCGTACTTAGCGTCATTTTCCGCAATCAAATGATAGGCTGGAGAGGTAGTGTAAGAGAGCACCAGATCGGACTCACCTTTTAAAAACATCGCATAGGCTTCTGACCAACCTTTGGTGACTGTCACCGTCTTATTGGCGAGCTGTTGCCATGCCAAATTGGCTTTCTCACCATAGACAGATTTCATCCACAGCAGTAAGCCTTGACCGGGTGTTGAAGTACGCGGATCTTGATAAATCACTTTAAGATCATCTCGCTTTTCTACCAACTCTTTTAAGCTTTTCGGTGGGTTTGCTAATTTCTCTTTATTGTAAACAAAGGCAAAATAGCCGTAATCATAAGGAACAAATGTTTCATCACTCCAACCACCGGGTAGCGTGACTTGGCCCGTCTCGACATTATGATCTGCCAATAAGCCAGTCTGTTTGGCCTCGGCCATTAAGTTGTTATCTAAACCGAGTACGATGTCTGCTTTACTGTTATTACCTTCAAGACGCAAACGGTTTAGGATCGATACCCCATCATCGAGTGCCACAAACTGAAGATCGCAAGCGCATTGTGCTTCGAATGCTTTTTCAATCGCCGGTCCCGGGCCCCATTCTGATGCGAACGAGTCATAGGTATAAACGGTAAGGATATTGTCAGCGGCATGCACTGAAAAAGAGGTGATGGTGGCAAGTGCAATGGTATTAAGAGTGGTGTTCAACTGGTCGCTCTCCTTGGTTGAGCGGCACAGGCTTGAGGAGGATGAGAATATTCCATTATTCCTATTCTGAGATCCTAACCCAATTCCTACGCCAGCATTATCTGGTTCAGGTTTACGGGTCCCAAGCTCACGCTTGATCTCAGCAGCATTCATTGAGATGAATGATTTGCTCCCCGTTGAGTGAGGTGGATTGTAATTGGAATTAACGCAATAAGCTACACCGTTGGGCGTGAGTCATATCCCCAACGTGGCACAAGCCCTTGTTCAACGCCTAAATGGTCCAAAATACGCGCCACCATAAAATCGACCAAGTCTTCAATTGACTGCGGCTGATGATAAAAACCGGGGGCTGCGGGCATAATGGTGACGCCCATTTGCGACAACTTGAGCATGTTTTCTAAATGTAAGGTGGAAAACGGAGTTTCGCGCACCACTAACACCAGTTGGCCACGCTCTTTCATCACTACATCGGCAGCACGTTCGATCAAATTATCGGACATGCCATGGGCAATCGCCGCAACGCTACCTGCCGAACATGGGCACACCACCATCTGTTTTGGCGCAGCAGAGCCCGAAGCCACTGGAGAGAACCACTCTTCTTTGCCGCACACGACAAGCTGTGAGGCATCGCAGTGTAAATGTTCCACCAACGCTGCTTTGGCTGCTTCAGTCCCACTGGGCAACTTCAAACCGTGCTCGGTTGCAAGCACAACGCGCGCGGCCGAAGAGATCAGCAGATACACTCGGTAATCTGCAGCCAATAAACACTCCAACAGACGAAGTCCGTAAGGAGCACCTGAAGCGCCAGTAAAGGCTAAAGTGATGTCTTTCTGTTGTGTTGTCATAACTCTCTATTTCGTTTGTGTCGCTGGCATTACATGGCTTGATTTAATGCAAGTAGGAGCTTGTTATGAATACCTTCAAAGCCACCATTGCTCATCACCAAAATGTGATCGCCCGGCTGGGCTTCCTGCGCAATTTGCGCGACGAAAGCATCAATATCATCATTCACTTGCGCTGGTTGTGAGCATTGATCAGCTACATCCTGCACCGACCAAGCAAGATTGTTAGGCTGATAGAGATAAACTGAATCGGCTTGCTGTAATGACGCCGCTAAAGTTTGCTTATGTACGCCCAACTTCATCGTAGCCGAACGAGGCTCTAAAACCGCGATAATTTTCTGATCGCCTACCTTGTTACGTAAACCACCCAAAGTAAGTTCAATGGCCGTTGGATGATGAGCAAAATCGTCATACAACGTAATACCGTTCACTTCGCCTTTGAGCTCTAAACGACGTTTGGTATTGATAAATTTGCCCAAAGCTTGACAGGCTAAATCTGGTGTGACCCCCACGTGACGCGCCGCGCCAATCGCCATTAAGGCGTTATCGACATTATGATCGCCAACCAAATCCCAAGTCACGCGCCCCACGCGTTCATTGTCAAAGAACACATCAAATTGCGAACCATCACGCGTGATTTTTTCAGCTTTCCACTGCACTTGCTCGCCGGTAAACTCGGTTTCGCTCCAGCAGCCACGTGCGAGAACATCCGCTAATGCGCGCTCTTTTTGCGGAGCAAAAATACGACCATTGCCCGGAACAGTACGCACTAGATGATGAAATTGGCGCTTAATCGCTTCAAGATCGTCAAAAATGTCCGCATGATCAAACTCTAAATTATTCAACACTAAAGTGCGTGGATGATAATGGACAAACTTAGAACGCTTATCGAAAAAAGCACTGTCATATTCATCGGCTTCAACCACAAAAAACATGCTTTCGCCCAAACGCGCAGAAATGCCAAAGTTGCCAAGTACGCCTCCCACCAAAAAGCCCGGTTGGTAACCGCAATCTTCTAAGATCCACGCCAACATGCTCGACGTGGTGGTTTTACCGTGTGTACCAGCCACCGCAAGAACCCAGCGGTCATGCAACAGGAACTCTTGCAACCATTGCGGGCCAGAGGTGTAACGCAAGTTGTGGTTCAGCACATATTCAACACACGGATTGCCGCGACTCATGGCGTTGCCAATCACCACCAAATCAGGCTTGGGCTCTAATTGAGCAGGGTCAAAACCTTCGATAATCTCGATCCCTTGAGACTCCAATAACGTACTCATCGGTGGGTAAACGTTGGCGTCGCTGCCGGTAACTTTATGACCTAATTGCCGCGCTAAAACGGCAACACCGCCCATAAACGTACCGCAAATCCCAAGAATGTGAATATGCATAAATCCTAGCCTCGCACATGGCGTTGTGAGTGATTGCCTCCATTATCACCATCCATTTAAGAAAAGCGAGCATGTTTGCAACTTCTAAAAAGTCGACAAACAAATTGAGATCTCAATCTGTTACTTCATTACCATTAAAAAGATCTAAGCCCTAAAATCGCAGTGTTACCCAAACGTTATCAAATGGGTCACTCGTTTCGGCCGACATCCCAACAAGAGGATGCGTTGTGAAACAATCACTCCCCCCTATATAGCTATGTTAAGGAAATAACATGTCTGAGATTCGCACTCTTGGCGAGTTTATTGTTGAGAAACAACATGACTTCCCCCACGCAAGCGGTGATCTTTCATCTCTGTTGTCCTCTATTCGTCTTGCTGCAAAGATTGTTAATAGAGAAATCAACAAAGCAGGCCTTGCTGATATTACCGGTGCAGTTGGTACGGATAATATTCAAGGCGAAGAACAACAAAAACTCGATGTCTACGCCAACGAAAAATTTAAAGCGGCGCTTGAAGCGCGCGATCAAGTGTGTGGTGTCGCCAGTGAAGAAGAAGATGAAGCGGTTGCGTTTAGCAAAGAGCTCAACAAAAACGCAAAATACGTGGTGTTGATGGACCCGCTGGACGGCTCATCCAACATCGATGTCAATGTCTCTGTCGGCACGATTTTTTCTATTTATCGCCGCGTATCGCCAGTCGGCACGCCACCAACACAAGAAGACTTCTTACAACCCGGTAATAAACAGGTTGCGGCTGGTTATGTTATTTACGGCTCTTCAACCATGTTGGTGTATACCACTGGCAACGGCGTGAATGGCTTTACTTATGATCCGTCACTCGGCACCTTCTATCTTTCACACCCCAATATGATGACCTTCGATGATGGTAAAATTTACTCCATCAATGAAGGTAACTACATCCGCTTCCCAACTGGCGTCAAAAAATACATTAAATACTGCCAAGAGAATGTGCCTGAAGATAATCGCCCTTACACCTCACGTTACATTGGTTCGCTAGTGGCGGATTTTCACCGTAACCTGCTCAAAGGTGGGATCTATCTATACCCAAGCACGCAAAGCCATCCAAACGGCAAGCTGCGTCTATTGTATGAATGCAATCCTATGGCGTTTTTGATTGAACAAGCAGGCGGTATTGCTTCTGACGGTGTCAATCGCGTGTTGGATATTAAGCCGACAGAACTGCATCAACGTGTGCCATTCTTCTGCGGTTCAAAAAATATGGTCCATAAATTGGAAGAGTTCTTGGAACTCAATCGCGATTAAATCAGCTCAATGAGCGCCTAACTCTAGGCGCTTTTTTTATCGATAAATATGAGGCAAGACTCTCTTTTTACGGTTTACACCGTTTCCTATTTACCGCTAAAGTTGCAACACAAGCGTTTACGTTCTGTTAATCAACCCAAAACAATTCAAGTCCAGCGACGAAAAAGGAAATGCTAAATGAGCTTAAACAACGTTCCGGCAGGAAAATCACTGCCTGATGATATTTACGTGGTGATTGAAATTCCAGCCAACGCCGACCCAATCAAATACGAAGTCGACAAAGAATCTGGCGCGGTATTTGTGGACCGTTTCATGTCTTCACCTATGTTCTACCCATGCAACTACGGTTATGTGAATCACACCTTATCGCTCGATGGCGATCCTGTCGATGTGTTGGTGCCCACGCCTTATCCGCTCATGCCAGGCTCGGTGATTCGCTGCCGCCCAGTTGGCGTATTGAAGATGACCGATGAGTCTGGTGAAGATGCCAAAGTGGTGGCGGTTCCTCACTCCAAGCTCACCAAAGAGTACGACCACATTCAAGACGTAAATGACCTGCCAGCACTACTGAAGGCGCAAATTACACAGTTCTTTGAACGCTATAAAGAGCTTGAAGCGGGCAAATGGGTCAAAGTCGATGGATGGGAAGATGCCGCTGCCGCGCGAGCTGAAATCCTGACTTCATTTGAACGTGCTCAAAAGTAGTCACCATCATTAAACAGTCACGATAGTTATATACCCAAACAACTTGGAGTTGCAGGTAGGCGGCAAGTGAGTGAGTCCCCATGAGCATAGGCAAACTGTGTGATTGGGGTGAACGAACGTAGCCAACACCGCTGCAGCTTCAAGTAGGAAGGGGATAAGTGTCGTTATAAATAAAAAGCCACATCCTGCTAATATGCGGTGTGGCTTTTTTATTTCCATTTTCAACGCCGTTCGTTAAACCCGTTGGCACCAGTCTCCAGAATTAATCACAGCAGTAAGACGGCTGTGATCTTGATAGAGATAAATCCACGCACGGCCAAATGGGGTTTCGATCGTTTCACGGCGATATTCGATGGGAATATCTTCTAAAAGATCGAGTTTTGCTAGTGTCTGCTCATCCACTCGATATACCTCACCGACTATCGATTGCTGTCCCTGAGCCAAGCCAGGATATGGACCTAGATCATACAGCGCGTAGTCAGCCGGCGTGTAGAACGATCTTAACATTTCGCTTTTTTCGAGTAGATGCGCATTACTTTCACCACGGCGTAATGTGCCGTAGACAAAAACCAGATGTTGCATATAACTGTCCCTAGTTAAATTCAAACTGATACAAAAGATCCACCGCGCTATCTAAGCCGGATACCGCTTCAACGTACAAATCCCTCATCAAGCGGTAACGCACGGTAAATTCGCCCACCGAGCTGAAAATACCAACACCATATTTCACTTGTAGCCCCGGTAAAATATAGCCGCTTACCGTCACTTGTGAATCATCACCGGAACCAGCCGTATCCAATTGCAGATCTTGCACGCCGAAGGCTTGACCAATTTCGCCCACCACCTTACCGCTTTGTGCCAAGCTCAAACCAATCAGTGCAGTGGTCATCGCATTGCCACCCGCCTCGCCATCAATATTCTGACCACGAAGTAGGTAAGAAAGTGCATTGGCTTGTGGCATCGCGGGTTCTGAAAAAATGGAGACTGCGGGTTCATCGGCAGAGCCGGTCACTTTTACCCCTGCAATCACGCCATCTTGTGTGTTATCTGGGTTGCGCACCGCTTTAATCGAAACATAAGGTTGATCAACCGGTCCATTCATTAAAATTTTGCCTTCTTGGATCAGCAAATCTTGTCCAAAGGATCGATACGAACCATTTTGGATATTTACTTCTCCAGTAATAAAAGGGCCTTTATCCTTTTGCGCCACATTGAGGCGGCCAATCAAGCCGCCTTGCAAACCAAAGGCACTGAGCCGGAAATCATCACCAATCGAGATGTTTACATTCGTTTCAACGTTAAATGGCATGACGCTTTGCTCGCTCACAGGCTGTAAAGCAGCGTCCAATATCACTTGATCTTTGGAGACACCAATCGCGCTCGGAGGCAACTCTTCTACCACGATACGTCCCCAAGGCAGGTTAATATTCCCTGTCACAGTGGCCAGTTGAGGTTCTAGTGTGATGCTCATATCTGGGATAACTTTAATCTTGACGATAGGCGGCAGATCCACCAATAGCTCATCGGCCAACACGCGCAGGTTGGCACGCCACTGCTCCATTTTCTGCCAGTCGGCATCCCCCTTGATACTCAACTCGCCATCCGCAGTTTGAATCGCTGCATTGAGCAAGGCTTGGTAACCATTAAAGTCCATCGCCACTCGGCCCGAGGTAACATCAAGCGGCGAAATATCGCCTTTGACGACAATGTCATCCACCACCACGCTGCCCATCACTTTCGGGTGCAACATCGGCCCACTGAAGGCAAGTTGACTGCTAATCTTCGATTTCGCTTGGCTATAATCCCCAAGCAGCGGCTGTAGAAAATCAATATTAAAAGTGGAAAGCGTTAATGCGCCATCCATCATTTTTTCTTTTGCCATTAGATCCGCAATGGTGATTTGCCCCGACAGATCGCCATTATCGGTCACATCCACTAGCCAACGAGCAAACAGCTTGTTCTGTTCAAGCGTACTTTCAATAGTGACGCTATCCCAACCTAAAGTAATGGCTTGGTCGATGTGCTGCGTGACTGCACCTTGGCTTAAGCTGAGTGACACTTTCGCTTGAGGCGCGGCATTGGGCGCCCATTGAGCTGTGAGACTGACATCGGCTTGGCCTTTAAGTTGAGTCTCTTGCGGTAAAAACATTGCGATTTGCTGAAAATCAAAATGATTGAGAGAGAGCTCGGCCGCACCACTTTGCCCCACAGTCGCGTCTTTATCTAAGCAGAGCGATGCTCCCTCTTGCTGCCAACAATGCGCGGCAATCGTGGCTTGTTGTTTCTCGATATTAACCGCAACAGGTGTCGCTTGGTTTAATAGCCACGGCCCTTGTTCTGTGGACAGTTGTACTCGTTCCAGCGCACCTTGCCACTGCATCGTCGGCTTATCTTCAAAAGATCCGCTGATCGCCAAGCTGGTTGAAATCAGATTTGAAATGACGTCTAAGCTCAGTTGATGCTGCGCCTGCGTACCTGAAAAACGCAAGTCCACACTATCAACTAACTGCTGCTGGTAGCCCAACTGGCTCGCCTGCAATTTCACTTCGGCTTGTGGCACAGGAAGTGGCGTAACATCACCAGTTAAAGTCACCTGCTTTAAGGTCGCTTGTTGCTGCCAAGCAAGATCATTTGCATTGAGGCGCAGCTTGATTTGTGGCTGCTGCAAATCACCACGCAGATAAATATCGCCAATCACTTTGCCGTGCAAATCAGGAACACTTTTCACCAGATCCGTAAAATCAACCGATAAGCCCATACGCCACTCTTTATCCAGCTCACCTTTGGCCGTAATCTGGTTGGGTCCATGGGCTAACGTTAAGCCGCTGGTCGACACAGTAAAAGCGCCTTTCCCTGTCATATCTGATGCGTTTAATTGACCTTCAATATTCAGTGGGTAGCCACGCAACACACCCTCAATATCCAAAATAGGTAGCGCAACGTTCCAACCGCCCTGCTCGGTCAGCTCACCCGTAGTTTCGAGCTTACCGCTGATCACGCCTTCGGCTTGCGGCCACTGTAATCCCGGCTGAATCTGCTCTAAATTCAGCGCCGCTTGCCAGTGAATTGGGGCTTGCCAGTTGGCCATCACTTGGCCAGCAATTTGCCCCCCTAAGGTATCGATGAGCAAAGAATCTAAGTTGATTTGCTGTAAAGTGCCTTTACCAGCAACATCCAGCGTCACATCGGGCAGATCTTTACCTTGCAGTTGGCCATTGAGCGCCACGCTATATCCGTCGAGTGAGCCTTGAGTTTTTAAACTCGGCACGCGAACAAAATAGTCTCCTTGCCCAATCAATGGCCACTGTGCTTGAACATCATCCAACGAAATATCAAACGGGATCTCAGGTTGCAGTAGCGCCAATTGCGCATTTAAGTTTGCTTGCGCAAGCCCGCCCAGTTTCGCGTTGAGCGTTAAATCACCCAAGCTACCCGAAGCCTCTAGTGCCAGTGTTTGCCCCTGAGCTTCGGCCATTTTGAGCGTGCTTTTTAAAGAGAGATTGAGCGGATAGTCTCCCTTCAACTGCGCATCAGCTTTTAGGTTAGCAATCAATTGTGGCAGCTCAAGCTCAAGTGATTTTAATGAAACACTGCTCTGATAAGCATTGGCGACCAAACCAAGATGCTTGACAACCAAAGGCTCAGCTTGCTGAAGAGTAAACTGATTGATATCAAAACGCTCCACTTCCAATTGCAGCGGAATGATCACCTCTGGCAAGGTGATGGGCGTTTTCACCGCAGGTGCCGCCGTCGATGATACGGTTGTGGATGGAGTGGATTTGGATTGTGCGCTTGAGGCTGAATCGACATCTTCATTGGTCGCAAGCTTCAGTTGAATATCGCTCCAACTGGTTTTGCCAATTCGTAAGCGATTACCTTGAAATGAGGCATGAGTAGAAAATTGCTTCCATGCCAGCGTATTACCCAAAATATCCAGCTGAATATCATTGAGCTCCACACGGCCAACCTTAATTGGCACCGGTGTAGAGATTGACGTAATGGGATCAGAGGCAGACGAAGACTCACCTTGCGTCGAAGGAGGAAGCTCTGGCAGTGCCAGCCTTAATCCACTGATCGCAAGTTCATTTAAGCAAATTGAAGGCTCCAATAAGCAGCTAGCACTTATGGCTAATGTCACGCGCTGCACATCGAGATCGAGCTTTAATGCTTCATCGGAAAAGGTGACTTGGTTGAGCGTGAAACGTGGAAAAATTGCACCTTGAGCGCTGGCAACCTGCAGTTGTGGCAGTGCTTTTTGTGCTCCCCACAACAGACCGTTAAGCCCTGTATTGGTAAACAACAAGGCTGCGAGTGCAATAAATACCGCGCCCAACAAGGTGAATAAAATCGCCGATGCCCATTTGGTTATCTTCAACATCACTTTGGTCATAGTTCAGGCCCCAAGGTGAAATGCAGCTGAAATTCATCGCCGGGATTAGCGTCAAGCCCCCATGCAAAATCTAAGCGGATCGGTCCAACCGGAGAAGCCCAGCGAATCCCAGCCCCCACACCAGTTTTCCAATCCGGCGAGTCATTAAAGGCATCGCCATAATCGACAAACAGTGCGCCCCACCAATTTCCAACCAAGCGATATTGATACTCCAACGAACTGGTGGCGATGTATTTGGCCCCAGTCAGTGCGCCGCTGGCATCTTTAGGTGAGATAGATTGATAGCTATACCCTCGTAAATTGTTATCGCCACCAGCAAAGAAGCGCAGAGAAGGCGAGAGTTTGTCAAACTCTTCACTGAAGTTTGCGCCGCCGTCTAAACGCAATAAACCACGGTGGTTTTGCCCAGCGCTGCGTATCCAAGCAGTGCCCGCCAACAACCGCACCACACGCGTTTCAGAGACGAAATTAGGATCGCCATACTCAAGTGTGATGCTCTGTTTATCGCCCCACATCGGCATTGAACCACCACGAACACGCGTACGAGAATAGGTCGCTCCCGGTAATACAAACTGGCCGACATCGCTTTGCAAACCTTGTTCGTAGTTTTCTATCAAATAACGAACGAATAGGGTTCGATGCCAACCACCATCACGCAGCCAGTGGCGTTCAAACGATAAGTTAGACTCCAAACTCTTCGTATCACGGTTATCGACATTCTTCATTCCATACTGAATTCGATAATATTCACGCCGCACATCTTCTAGCGGTATTTTGTAGCCGGCGGTAATAGTCTGCTCTGGGGCAGAAAGGGAGAAACTGCTATCAAAACTGTGGCCGAGGCTGTTAACCCAAGGTTTCTTCCACTTGAATGAACCACGCACTCCCACATCCGTTGAGTAACCTAAACCGGTTTCAAGCTGATTTCGAGCTTGCGGTGCAAGGGAAACCTTCATCGGCAGTTCGCGACCGTTCTCCAGTTGGCTAAGATCGGGTTCAACAAAAACAGAGGAAAACCAATCGGTATTGGATAAGTTTTGGTTATATTCCCCTACCTTGGAAACAAGGTAAGGATCATTGGTTTTATAGGGCTGAAGTGAGCGAACTCGCTGATCTTCAATTTGGCTGCCAGTAATGAGCGAGGGACCAAAATGGTAACGAATACCACTGTTAAAATGAAGGCGTACGAAAGCTTCATTCAACTCTGGCGCAACTTCCAGACGGCTTAATTCAAAATTCCCGTTAAAATAACCTTTTTGCAACGCTAAGTTACGGATACCCGATTTCAAAGCATCGTACTGGCCATGATTAACGGCCGCGCCCACTTTAAGGGCATTGCGGTTAATGAGATTGGCAAAATCAGCATCAGATTCAGCTTCCCCGCTGATCACCACATCCATCTCTTTAATGGTTGTTAGCGGTCCAGGATTGATATTGACCATCAGCTCTTGCTCATCGCTCACCACCACAAACTCAAATTGAGGATGGTAGTAACCCAGCGCGACAAGCGCTTCCGTCATGCTTTTCTCTAAACGAGATTGAAAACGAAGATGCGTTGAATAGTCGCTCTCTGGAATCGACGATAAATAGGCTTCAACGTTGTTTTCTAATTCACCCTCTAAACCATTAATGGTTAACGCCACCTTGGCGTACGCCGAAGTGGAAATAAGTAGCATCGTGAATAGAACTGGTAATGATTTTCGTCTCATGCTTAATTAAAGGAACAGTTGAGTAAACAGATCGTTAATAGATGGAAATCATACCGCCAATAGCAAGCTCCGTCTGTATGAAATCAGTCAATTATTCGGGCTGAATGTGAAACAGTGGCTCAACAACAATAAATAAAGCCAAAAATCGGTACACAAAAGGAAAGCTCATGCTCAATAAACAAACAATGGTCAGCGCACAAACAGCACTGAAAGGACGAGAAACCCCTATGTCAGTGGAGGAAATTCATTACGTTAACCACAGCAACATCACTGAGCAGCCTAATGAGCATCAGCAACAAATAGTGATTGGTATGGGCTGTTTTTGGGGCGCTGAACGCTTATTTTGGCAACTCGATGGTGTGGTGTCGACTTCAGTAGGCTATGCCGGCGGCTTTACCCCAAACCCAACTTACGAAGAAGTATGCAGTGGTGAAACTGGCCATACTGAAGTGGTACGCGTAATCTTTGATCCACTGCGCTTGCCATTAGAAAAGCTATTAAGTCATTTTTGGGAAAAGCACGATCCGACCCAAGGCATGCGTCAAGGTAACGATAAAGGCACTCAGTATCGCTCCGCCATCTATACCTATTCAGAACAACAACAGCAAATAGCACAAGCCTCAAAGCAGCGATACCAGCAGGCGTTGTCAGCCAGTCAACGAGCCTTAATTACCACCGAAATTGCACCCGCTGGTCCTTACTACTACGCCGAAAGCTATCATCAACAATATTTAGCTAAAAATCCGAATGGTTATTGTGGGTTAGGAGGAACAGGCATCTGCTTCCCGCCCCAGCTCAGCGAATAAAGCGTGTATAATTGAGGCTTTGTTAGCATTTTGTTAGCCGCTTCATGGCCTCTTTTCGTGGTTTTATTGATTCTATGCTATACCTTTGTTGCTCAACTAAAAGGGACCCCTACAATGAAAAATAAACGAGTGATCGCCATTCTAATGGCCTGCTGTCCAGCGCTTGCCATGGCACACAACATTACCCAAGGTCAGCAAGTTGCTGATGTTTCAGTGGAAAAATATGGTGAAATCATCCTACAAGATGATAAAACGGCCTTTCAAACTTGGGATACCAGCCAACTGCTAGGCAAAGTGCGCGTCATTCAAGCCATTGCTGGTCGCAGCAGTGCTAAAGCGTTAAATGCACCATTGATGGCCGCCATTACGGCCGCACAATTTCCCGCAGAAAGTTATCAAACCACCTCGATCATCAACCAAGATGATGCGATTTGGGGCACAGGATCGTTTGTCAAATCTTCCGCTCAAGACAGCAAGAAAGAGTTTCCGTGGTCTTCCATGGTGCTAGATGAAGCGGGAAATGTAGCCAAAGCGTGGGATTTAAAAGAGGAATCATCAGCGATCATCGTTCAAGACAAGCAAGGTAACGTACTGTTTGTTAAAGAAGGTGCATTGAGTGATGAGGAAATTCAAACGGTTTTAGGCTTGATCAAACAGAATTTATAATAACCTTAGGTGGCCGATAACACGGCTGCCTTTGCTAAACATATCGTGGTGAAAGGTGCTTTTATAAAAATAAGAGTACGCTTTATTCTCACAATATTGTTATATTATAACAATTATCATTTTACTACTGTATTGGTTTGATGTTTACCCGTCTACGTTGCCCCCATTACCAAGCTCAAAGCATTGCATTATGTGCCATGCTACTGATGCTATGGTTGAATGTCGCTTATGTAGATCATCACCTCGATACTAATCCTGCACATCACGCGCAGCATCATTGCCAACTTTTTTCTGGCTTTCAAAATGGTCTAAGCAGTGCGCTGCCTATCCTTCCTGTCATTAGTGGCAGCGAAATTCGATCATCAGTAGAAAAAACTCAGCGTCGCCCCTCAGTTCATTACGCTTATCTTGCTCGCTCGCCTCCTCACTTTTAGACGTCTTATCTAGTTATTTATGATTTGTTACCCAAAGCCAACGCGCTAAGGGCTATTTTGATGTTTAAAAGGAATCACCCAATGTTTATCCAACGTAAACTCGCTCTCTCTATCGGCCTAATTTTAAGCACGCCAGCACTGGCAAATGAAGAGTTTCGCCAACATGAGGCCCATGTACATGGCCACGTCGAGTTCAATATTGCTCAAGATGGGCAAGATTTACTGATTGAAATCACCGCCCCCGGCGCTGATGTAGTCGGCTTTGAACATGCACCACAAAATGATGAACAACAACAGCGCTTAAATAAAGTCCTTGAGCAGTTCAGCCACGCCGATGGCATTTTCCAACTGCCCGCTCCGGCCAAGTGCCATTTAGAAGAAAGTCGTATCGCGCATACGTTAAATGGTGAGCACCACGACCACGACCACGACCACGACCACGACCACGACCACGACCACGACCACGACCACGACCACGACCACGACCACGACCACGACCATCATGAAAAACATGATGATAAACATCAAGATAAAGATGCTCAACACGCACACCATGACCATAAAAAAGATGTGCATGATGAAGGCGAGCACGGTGGTCACGGTGAATTCACGATTCAGTACCAATATCACTGCGATAACATGCCGCAATTGCAGTACCTCGACACGCAATGGTTTAACTTGTTCCCAAATACCCAAACTATCTCTGCCAATGTACTGACAGACAAAGCACAATCTGCCTCTGAGTTAAAAACAAACAGCACTCGCATTACGTTTTAAGGCGTATAAGCAACAACCTAGAGTAAGCACATACTTACTCTAGGTTCACTGTCGTTAAAGGAATTCACAATGAGTGATTTGCATATTCTATCGCTGACGTCTGTCATTGAATTGAAAGAGGTCGAATTTCGTTGGCCGAATAGCTCACAACCAGCCTTATCTATCCAAGATCTTTGTGTAAAACGTGGAGAGCACCTTTTTATTAAAGGGCCAAGTGGTTGTGGCAAATCGACCTTGCTGAGCTTACTGACTGGGATCAACCAAGCACAACGAGGGGAGGTCTCTATTTTAGGCACCAACCTGTCGACGTTAACTTCTCGTCAACGGGATCGTTTTCGAGCCGATCACATTGGCTACATTTTCCAACAATTTAATTTATTGCCTTATCTCTCAGTGATTGAAAACGTTACGCTACCTTGCCATTTTTCCAGCACTCGCAAGCAGAATGTGGCAGGCGATCTGATTGAGAAAGCAAAACAGTTACTCACTCGCCTACATCTTGCACCTGAACTACTGACTAAACCGGTTATCGAACTGAGTATTGGCCAGCAGCAGCGTGTAGCAGCGGCGAGAGCACTGATTGGCGAACCCAAGCTGATCATCGCTGATGAGCCAACCTCGGCGCTGGATCACGACAATCGACTCGCGTTTATCGAACTGCTATTGGAAGAGGCGAATCGGGCAGGTTCAACACTGGTGTTTGTGAGCCACGATCCCACCTTAGAAGCTTTATTTGACCGCGCAGTTTACCTCCCTCAATTGAATCAGGCAGGAGTGACAGCATGAATGTAATTACCAATCTGGCGTGGAAAAGCGTACTTAACCGCAAAACCACAGCGCTACTCTCCATTCTGACGGTTGCCATTTCAGTCATTCTGTTAATGGGGGTTGAACGCATTCGAACTCAAGCCAAAGAGAGCTTTGCCAACACCATTTCAGGGACGGATCTAATCGTCGGTGGCCGCTCTGGACAAGTCAACTTGCTGCTCTATTCGGTATTTAGAATTGGCAATGCCACCAATAATATCGACTGGAAAAGCTACCAAGCCTTCAGTGAGCATCGCAGCGTCAAGTGGGCGATCCCCATTTCCTTGGGTGACTCACACCAAGGGTTTCGCGTTATGGGCACCAATCACCATTATTTCGAGCATTTCAAATATGGAAGTAAGCAACCACTCACCTTCTCTCAAGGCACTGAGTTTCATGGTTTATTTGAAACGGTATTGGGTTCAGATGTCGCCGAAACCTTAGGTTACCATATTGGCAGTGACATCATTATTGCGCATGGGATAAGCGATGTGGGTTTTAGCCGCCACGACAACCTCCCCTTCAAAGTGGTGGGCATTTTAGCGCCAACGGGAACGCCCGTAGACAAAACGGTACATGTTTCATTAGAAGCAATTGAAGCCATTCACGTGGGTTGGGAATCGGGTGCGCATTTAGGCAATTCGCCATCCAAAGAGCAGCTTGAACAACACAACTTTCAACCCAAGCAGATCACCGCCATGTTGATCGGTTTAAAATCGAGAATTCAAACCTTTGCACTGCAACGTGAAATCAATAACTATCGCCAAGAACCCTTGAGCGCCATTATGCCCGGCGTCGCTCTGCAAGAACTGTGGGGTATGATGTCGATAGCAGAACAAGCTTTAATGGCGGTGTCGGTATTTGTGGTGGCGGCAGGGTTACTTGGTATGCTCAGCAGCTTACTGACAAGCTTGCAGGAAAGACGCCGTGAAATGGCGATTCTGCGCGCCATGGGCGCACAACCTAAACATATTTTTGCTCTGCTTATCAGCGAAGCGACGACGCTGACCTTTATTGGCATCTGCGTTGGATTAGCGGGGTTATATTCACTGCTCGCACTGGCGCAACCTTTTATTGCGCAGCATTATGGCATTCAAATCACACTCAGCACCTTAAGCAGCTATGAGTGGCAATTATTAGCTTATGTACAGCTGGCTGGCATTATTATTGGTGTTATCCCAGCTCTACGCGCCTATAGACAATCACTTAGCGATGGAATGACCATTCGAATTTAGGACTTAACGATGAAAAAACTACTGCTTATCAGCACGCTGCTGCTATCAGGCTTGTTACCGATGTACGCACAGAGTAATGAACAAGTACTGACGCTCGATTGGATCGATCTGATCCCCGAGAACGAACGTAACCAATTCAACGCCGATGGCATGCCAGCATTGAACCATGATGGCGAAATGACGGCTGCACAATCAAAAATCGGCGGAGTTAGAAAAGAGCTTAATGGCAGCGTGGTCAAAATACCCGGCTTTGTGATCCCACTGGAAGGTGACGCCAATAACGTTACTGAGTTTCTACTGGTGCCCTACTTTGGCGCATGCATTCACGTGCCGCCACCGCCACCAAACCAAATTATTTATGTGAAATATCCGCAAGGTGCTCCAATCCAGCAGCTCTGGGATGTAATTTATCTGATTGGGACACTGAAAACCGAAAGTGTTAGCCACGATCTGGCCGAAACAGCGTATGTGATCGAAGGCACTGCGATCGAAGAATACGACGACATGTAGTTAACAAAATGGCAACCTATTGATTCATCTAAACTAAACGATATATTTAGATAAATACGCTAGCAAAGCGACATATATCAACAATAGTAAAGTAATCGATAGGTGCTTTTTCAGTCTATTTTCTTTCCAACACTTCATAAGCGCCCCACAAATTCCGATAACAATTTTAACAAGTTATTATCATTAGGGATAGCGCAAATTTATGATCTAGAACGAATGTTTTTCCTAGATGGAAAATGCGTTACACGTTACATTTTAATCTATGAATGAAATGGGTGATTGAAGCGGACATAAAATGGCAGATACCAACAACCCTGTAGTGATTGAACATCAAGCCAACTCAGGTCAAAGCCACGAAAAAAAATCGAGCTATATCAAAGACAGTGGTAGTCGCATTTTGAATATTGCTCAATATCACGGCTTAGATGCGCTGCTACAAACGGATCCGCCAGAAAAAACATCGCTTGATCGCGCCTTATTTAGAGAACAGCAACGTAAAGAGCAGCGACAAAAAAACCTAGAGCAGATCGTCAAACTGGCGCATGTCTCTTGTAAAAATGAGACCGCGGGAGAGCCTGATCAAGATTGGTTACACCGTTTTTTCGATATGGCGCAAGACATCCACAACTCTTCGATGCAGCGACTTTGGGCGCAAGTACTCAAACGCGAGGTGACCAACCCCGGTTCAACCTCAATGAAAGCACTGCAAGTATTACAAGACATGACACCGAAAGAGGCGCAGATACTCCAAAAAGCCTCAGCGTTAGCCTGCTGTTTTGGTAGCGATAACAGCCGCAAGCTGTTGGTCGGCATTCGTGCTACTAACGGTATTTTTAGTTTAGGAAAACGCATCAACACATTTGTCATCAATATGGGTAGTTTCCAATTACCCTATTCGAGCCTGTTGGTACTGATCGAGCTTGGCTTATTGCATGCCACTGAACTGGAATCTGGAGAAATTGAACTTGAACCGGCACTGCTGTTGACCTATCAAGGCAAGAATCTGTCACTGCAATCGATGAGTAAAGGGGTAAGGCTGCTCTATTACCGTTTCAGTCCCACTGGCAATGAGCTGTGTAAGCTACTGGGTAATAAACCGAATATGCAGTACTACGATCAGATGTTGGCGGTGCTTAGCCAGAAATTCACTGTACACACCGAAGTTGCCAGCAGCTCTTTTCATCACGCTGTCTAGCCTCAAAAATAAAGGGCTCAAGCTGATGAGCCCTCTTCTACATTAGGCAATAATCGCTCGCACTTGCAGCGCTGTTAGGCAAATTTCCACCAGCTCATCAATGCTTTTTTCGCCAGCTGCAAGATTGATCTCAGGGCTTTGCGGCGACTCATACTCAGAGTCAATGCCCGTAAAATTACTGATTTCACCAGCGCGCGCTTTTTTATACAGCCCCTTCGGGTCGCGCTGCTCGCACACGTCCAACTTGGTATTGACAAACACTTCGATGAATTCACCTTGTGGCAGCATATCGCGCACTAATTGACGCTCAGCGCGATGCGGTGAAATGAATGCTGATAACACGATTAACCCAGCATCGGCCATCAGCTTCGCGAGTTCACCAATACGGCGAATATTTTCTCGCCGATCTTGCTCTGAGAACCCAAGGTCGCTGCACAAGCCGTGGCGTACATTATCCCCATCGAGTAAATAGGTGTGATACCCGAGTTGAGCTAAACGCTGTTCCAACGCACCAGCAATGGTTGATTTTCCCGCCCCTGACAGCCCCGTAAACCACAATACTGCTGGCTGTTGTTGTTTTAAGTTGGCGCGGAACGACTTATCCACCGTATGCTGATGCCAGACAACATTTTCATCTTTATTGGCCAAATTCGTACTCATTACTCAATCCTTTGTTGCCTCAAACTAGCCAATAGAGGGACGCTGTAAGCGGCAATCCCTCCCACTGAATCACCACAGTTAAGCCTTGAGTAACTGACGAAGATCTTTGGCTTCCCAGTGTGGAAAGTGCTTGCGGATCAAGGCATTCAATTCAACTTCAAACGCAGAATGGGCGCTTTGAGCATGAGCGATGTTTTGCAAACTATCTCGAACTAAGCCCGCTCCCACCGTCACATTCGTCAGGCGATCGATGATGATAAAACCACCAGTATTGGCACTGTCTAAGTATTTATCCAGCGCGATCGACTCTGTTAGCGACCATTCACACAAGCCAATGCCATTGAGCGGCAACTCTTCACTGTGATAAGTCGATAAATTATTAATATCGTACTGGTGACGCACCGCTTGCAACTGGCCGACGGTTTTCTTACCTGCAATTTTGATGTTGTATTCACGCCCGGCTTTGAGCGGTTGTTCTGTCATCCAGACCACATCGGCTAATAGATGGTTAGTTGATTCAACCTGCGCTCCTTGCAGCACAATAAGATCACCACGGCTGATGTCAATTTCATCGCTGAGCGTTAACGTCACCGCTTGGCCTGCTTGCGCTTGCGGCAAATCTCCATCGAAAGTAACAATACGTGCCACGGTGGATGTTTTTCCGGACGGAAGTGCGGTGATTGCATCTCCAACGCTGATGCTGCCCGCTGCAATCGTGCCAGCAAAACCGCGAAAATCGAGATTCGGTCGGTTCACATACTGCACTGGAAAACGAAACTCACCAGCTCCTTTTTGCTGATCTACGTCCACCGTTTCAAGCAGCTCCAGCAGTGATGGGCCTTGATACCAACGCATATGTTGACTTGCTTCGACCACGTTGTCCCCTTCCAGAGCAGAAAGCGGGATGATCTGAATATCAGTATCACCTTGCAGATGCTTTGAAAATTCCACGTAGTCTTGACGGATCTGCTCAAAACGATCTTGTGAGTAATCGACCAAATCCATCTTATTCACCGCCACCACAAAATGCTTCAAACCTAACAGATTGGCAATGAATGAGTGGCGACGTGTTTGATCCAAAATGCCTTTACGGGCATCGATCAAAATCACCGCGAGATCGCAAGTGGATGCGCCCGTCGCCATATTGCGCGTGTACTGCTCATGCCCCGGAGTATCGGCAATGATGAATTTGCGCTTTTGAGTAGAGAAATAGCGATACGCCACGTCAATGGTGATCCCTTGCTCACGTTCCGCTTGCAGGCCATCAACTAACAGAGCTAAATCGGGGCGCTCGCCCGTCGTGCCAACACGCTGGCTATCGGAATGGACGGCGGCCAGTTGATCTTCATAAATCTGTTTTGTGTCATGAAGCAAACGACCAATCAAGGTACTTTTTCCATCATCAACTGAGCCACAAGTCAGAAATCTCAGTAACGATTTGTGCTGGTGTTGCGTGAGATAAGCTTCAATACCGATCTCAGAAAGCTGAGCCTGAACTGCACTATTCATAATCTTTCCTTAGAGGCTTAGAAATAACCTTGGCGTTTTTTCAATTCCATCGATCCTGATTGATCGTGGTCGATCGCGCGGCCTTGTCGTTCACTGGAAGTGGCCACCAGCATCTCTTCAATGATGCCCGTTAGCGTATTGGCCTCTGATTCAATTGCGCCAGTGAGTGGATAACAACCTAACGTGCGAAAACGCACACTCTTGTGCTGTACTTCTTCTCCAGGTTGCAGCTTCATCCGCTCATCATCAACCATGATCAGCATCCCATCGCGTTCGACAACTGGGCGAATGTCCGATAAATACAGCGGTACGATCTCGATGTTTTCCAAATAGATGTATTGCCAAATATCCAATTCAGTCCAGTTCGACAATGGGAAAACACGAATGCTCTCACCTTTATTGATTTGGCCGTTGTAGGTTTTCCATAGCTCCGGACGCTGGTTCTTCGGATCCCACGTGTGGTTCTTGTCACGAAAAGAATAAACACGCTCTTTCGCGCGTGATTTCTCTTCATCACGACGCGCACCACCAAAAGCGGCATCAAAACCATATTGGTTCAACGCTTGTTTTAAACCTTGGGTTTTCATGATGTCGGTATGCTTTGAAGAACCATGCTCAAAAGGGCTGATCCCCATCGAGATCCCTTCTGGGTTTTTGTGTACCAAAAGCTCAAAACCATACTTGTGCGCCATACGATCACGAAATTCGATCATTTCACGAAATTTCCAATCGGTGTCCACATGCAGTAGTGGGAAGGGAATTTTCCCCGGATAAAAAGCCTTGCGCGCTAAATGCAGCATCACCGAAGAGTCTTTACCAATCGAATACATCATTACTGGATTATCAAATTCAGCGGCCACTTCACGTAAAATATGAATACTTTCGGCTTCGAGCTGTTGTAAATGGGTTAAGCGTTGTTGATCCATCTGCATGCTTCCTTTTCGCTCGCATTGCGAGCCTTGTGCAATGAGAAATTGGTTTGAGTATTGAGTTGGAAATAACTGACTTGCCTTGCAATCAGGCGTAATTCACTTGGTTTTGCTGCGCGGGTTGTTCACCAAACCAATGCAGTTTTTCCGACAGCGCCACCACTTCGCCCACCACAATCAAGGCCGGAGCCTGTGCCTGCACCGCCAGTTGTGATAAGTCACTGAGCTGCCCTTTGAAGACTTTTTGCGAACGCTGAGTACCGCGTTCAATAATCGCGATTGGTGTGTTGGCTTGGCGTCCATGTTCAATCAACTGCTGCTGGATATAACTCGACTTCATCAAGCCCATGTAAATGACTAAGGTTTGATTACCACGTGCCAGTGTTGACCAATCCATGTCATCGTTTTCCGCTTTAAGGTGACCAGTGACAAACAGAGCGGATTGCGCATAATCGCGATGAGTCAGTGGAATGCCCGCATAGGCCGTTGCGCCTGCCGCCGCTGTAATACCGGGGATCACCTGAAATTTCACCCCCGCATCAAACAGCACTTCCAACTCTTCACCACCGCGGCCAAACATAAACGGATCGCCGCCTTTAATGCGCACGACTTTGTAACCTTGCTGCGCAAAATCGATCAGCAATTGATTGGTTTTTTCTTGAGGAACACTATGGTGTCCAGCGCGCTTACCCACGCAGACTAAGATGGTATCGCTCGGCACCAGCGCCATAATTTCATCAGACACTAGGTAGTCGTACAACACCACGTCAGCTTGTTGTAGAAAGCTCAACGCTTTGAGCGTCAGCAGTTCTGGGTCGCCCGGCCCTGCACCAATCAAAGCCACTTCACCGCAGGTCAATTGGCTTTTGACGTACGATGGAGCGCTACTTGCCAAAGCATCATTGTTGACCGCGACTAAGCGCGGCCCTTTGATTGGCAACTGAGAAATGGTTTCCGTCGTACTCATTGTTGTTATCCATAACTTAATTCATGGATGCATTATGGCGGGCTCTTCATATTACCTGAAATTCTAAAATTTCATTTTTTATATCAAAAGCTGATAAGGGAATGGATAATTCCGAATAAGAAGTGACTATCTCTCTGATTAAAAGCCAATCAATGATGAGATCTTCTCGACAGAATGCCGGTGAGTTAACGCGTAACATCACAAATTGATATTCATTGAAATCATCGTTTCATAAGATTTTGTTACATTAGACGAGTTATTTGTTCCCTACCCCTAACTGGAGTACACAATGAAAGTGGCAGTGAAACCTCTCTCCATCGCGATTTTGAGCGGTATGTTAGCAATGGCTGGCCCAGCAATGGCGGACACCATTAAACTGCGTATCGTCGAAACGACCGATATTCACACCAATGTGATGGATTACGATTACTACAAAGACAAGCCATCGAACCAGATTGGTTTATCCCGTGCGGCGACGTTAGTGAAGCAAGCGCGCAGCGAAGTCGAAAACAGCATTTTGGTCGATAACGGTGATTTACTCCAAGGTAGCCCAATGGGCGACTATATGGCCGCCAAAGGCATCAAGGTTGGTGAGGTTCACCCAGTTTACAAAGCGATGAATCAGCTCGGCTACGATGTGGGTAACATTGGTAACCATGAATTTAACTACGGTTTGTCCTTTTTAAAGGAGAGTATTAACGACGCCGCATTCCCGTATGTCAATGCCAACGTCTATGACCAACAAACGGGCAAACACCTCTTCAATCCCTATCTCATTAAAACGCACACGTTCAAAGATACCGATGGCAAAGAGCACCAAATTAAAGTGGGTTACATTGGTTTTGTCCCACCACAAATCATGGTGTGGGATAAGAAAAATCTGGATGGCAAAGTGTTTGCCAAAGACATCAAGCAAACAGCCGAGGAGCTGATCCCGCAGATGAAGAAAGAGGGTGCCGATGTGATCGTGGCAATCCCGCACTCTGGTGTCTCAGCTAACCCATATTCCGTTGGTGCAGAAAACTCGGTTTACTACCTCACCCAAGTAGAAGGCATTGACGCGATTGCTTTTGGTCACTCTCACGCGGTATTCCCTAGCCAAGATTTTGCCAAACTGCCAGGAGCAGATGTAACTAAAGGCACCATTAATGGCGTAACCGCTGTCATGCCGGGGCGCTGGGGTAGCCATGTTGGTGTGATGGATCTGACTTTGCAAAGCAAAGATGGCCAATGGTCAGTCGTGAATGGTCAATCCCAAGCTCGCCCAATCTTCGATAAAGCCAATAAGAAATCATTGGCAGCAGCCGATACAGGCATAGTGAAAGCCTTAGAGTCAGACCACAAAGGCACGCGAGATTTCGTGAATCAACCGATTGGCCAAGCAAATGATGTGATGTACAGCTTTTTAGCCTTGGTACAAGATGACCCAACCGTGCAAATCGTTAACCTTGCACAAAAAGATTATGTGGAACGCTTTATTCAAGGCGACCCTGATCTTGATGGTTTGCCGGTGTTATCGGCCGCAGCCCCTTTCAAAGTCGGTGGCCGTAAAGATGATCCTGCCGGTTTCACTGAAGTCGAAGCTGGCCAACTGACATTTCGTAACGCAGCGGATCTCTATCTTTACCCTAATACATTAGTCGCGCTGAAAATGACGGGTAAAGAAGTGAAGGAATGGTTGGAATGCAGTGCGGGGCAGTTTAATCAGATTGATCCGCACAGCACTCAACCACAATCCTTGATCAATTGGGCTGATTTCCGCACGTATAACTTTGATGTGATGGATGGGGTGAATTACCAAATCGATGTGACTCAACCCGCCAAATACGATGGTGATTGTAAAGTGGCGCATAAAGATGCTGAGCGCATTGTAGGCTTAACTTATCAAGGTAAACCTATCGATGTAAAACAGACCTTTATTGTCGCCACCAATAACTACCGCGCTTATAGTAATAAATTTGCAGGCACGGGCGCACAATTTGTTGCCTTTGACTCACCCGACGAAAACCGCACGGCCGTCGCCAACTACATTTCGCGCGTGAGTAAAGAAAAAGGTCAAGTTACGCCAAGTGCTGATAACAACTGGTCGTTTGCTCCGATTAAAACCAATACCGCGTTAGATATTCGTTTTGAAACCTCTCCAAGCGAGAAAGCAGCACAGTTCATCAAAGAGAAAGGCCAATACCCAATGACTTTGGTGGAAAACGATGAGGTTGGTTTTGCGGTTTACAAGATTGACCTTACCCAATAAACCCCCACTCAAATCGATTGAAAGAGGCCTATGAGTTAAGGCGCTTTCACCCCACAAACGCAGCCTTTCGCTGCGTTTTTTATTTCCCGCTCGACAAACCTAACTCTGATCTTGATGGTTCTTGACTATCCACGCTTCATTTAAGGCTCGTTACAACCTCTGTTTAATTTTCAAACATTAGTTTGATTAAATTTAATTATAAAAAATCATCAAATATGCAATTTTTCTATTCTTTGGCAGGTCTTTGTCCTCGTAATGAGAATAAAAGCGCAATCAGCGCCTTATTCTATACTTGATCATAATTTGCTAAGGAGGAAGTGTGGCGCTTGCTATCGACATTCAAACCTTTCTAACAGCCGAAAGTCATTCACTGACTTTACTATTCATCGGCGTAATTTTGCTTTCCTATTTGTTAGAGGATGTCGCTATTGTCACCGCCGCCACACTGGCTTTGCAAAATCTCATGCCCCCTGGCTTGGCGTTGTTGGCTATTTTTGTCGGCATTGTCAGTGGCGATCTCGGTTTGTATTACTTAGGCCAAGTGGCACAACGCGTTCGTCCGCTTCGTTATCAAGCGCTGACCAATAAACATTTTCGAACCGTCCGTCGCAAGCTGCACCATCATACTTTTTTAAATCTGTTTATTATTCGCTTTGTCCCCGGCCTAAGAACGGTGGGTTTTACTTTGAGCGGCTTTTTTTCTATTCCATTGGCGCTATTTCTGTGCTCCGTACTGACGGCCACTGCACTGTGGACACTGATCGTTTTTTCAACGCTTTATTACCTAGGGAGTCAGGTTTGGCAACAGCCCTCTCATTATCAATGGATCATTATTCCTATCGCGATTGGGCTATTAATGCTCACTAATCGTCTTCTCAACAAATCATTTTCTAAAGGATTGTCATGAACGCCAAATTAGAAATACCTTGCATTGCACATGGCAAAATCAACGCGGGTATGCCGCTTTTAGAGCAAGACACCAAACGCAGCATTTCTCCTTATGAATTTCTGCCCAGTTGGTTTTTCTACACTCCGGTGGTGATTCAAAGCCTGCTGCAAGGGCTACGTTATGGCAACTGGGGCTTACCCTTAATTGCAAACCCCGGCATCAAGCTCAGCGGCATGGTTGGAGAGTCAAAACACGACATTCTTAATCTAGCCGGTGAATACGCTCAGCAGTGGATATCGCCCTTTATCACCCGAACGAAAAGCCATCAAACCGCTCAGCAGCAAACAGCACAGGCTCTGTCTGCAATGCAACAAGCATCGTTGGATTTCCCTCTTGTCGCTAAACCAGATTTAGGCTGCCGCGGCGTTGGCGTAAAACTGCTGCAAAATGAACAACAACTGAGTGACTACATCCAATCATTCCCGATTAATGCCCGTTTTTTACTGCAACAAAAAGCGCCGTATCAAGCTGAAGCTGGCGTATTTTATGTGCGCTATCCCGGTGAGGCTCAAGGCAACATTATTTCCATCACACTTAAGTATGCCCCGTTTGTCACTGGGGATGGCATTCACACTTTAAAGCAGTTAATTGAACGCTGCCCACGCGCAGGGCAACTCCCTCACCTCTATTTTCCTCGCCACCTTGAGAAGCTCGATCAGGTTCTTGAAGCAGGGCTGGAGTTTCAACTCGCCTTTGCGGGCAGCCATAGTCGCGGATCGATTTTCCGCAATGGTAACCGTTACATTACTCGCGCTCTCACCAACAAACTGGATGAGATTTTTAACAATGTTGACGGGTTTCATTATGGGCGGCTCGATATCAAGTTTGCCAATATTCACCAATTGATGGCTGGAGAACAGTTCACGATTTTGGAAATCAATGGCGCAAGCAGTGAAGCCGCTCATATTTGGGATAGAGAAACACCGCTGCGTGAGATCTTCTCAACCTTACTTAGGCAGTACCGAATCTTATTCGACATTGGCGCGCAGCAGCGAAAGTTAGGCCATCAAACACCCAAAATGGCTGAACTGCTGAACGCTTGGCGCAAAGAAAAGGCCTTAACCGAACACTACCCAAGCACGGATTAACCTTATCCATAAGAACAATCATAGGGATAGAAATATGTTTGCAATCACCACAAGTTCACAACAAAGCGCATCGCAGCCTAATTATGCCCCCGTGATCCAAGGCGGCATTGAAACACTGGAACAAGCGCACCAGTTTCTCGAACAGTTAGAAGATAGGCACTACACCCACTTAGCCACACCAATTGTCGCCAGTTCAGTGGGGCAACATTTTCGTCATTGGTTAGATCTGTTTCATGCGCTGGCTAACTCAACTAGCACTATTGATTACAACCAACGCCGCCGGGGCCACCTCGTTGAGACGTCCCGTGCTGCGGCCTTGGCCGAAATTGAGTATTTAATTCAATGGTTAACGCAGTGCTCGGCCTCACTCCAAAAATCCGTTACGGTACTTGTTGAAACCTCATTGCAGGAAACGCAAGTGTGCTCTTTATCATCAACATGGGAGCGAGAGCTAAGCTTCGCCACTTTGCATGCACAGCACCATTTTGCGATGGCTAAAGTGGTCGCTCATTTGCTGCATGTAGAAACCGATGCCGCTTTCGGCTTAGCGCCAGCCACGGCCTCCTTCATTCGGGGGTAATAACATGTGCTCAGTTTCTTGGTTACTCGACAAACACGGCTATCATCTGTTTTTTAACCGTGATGAACAAAAAAACCGCCCATTAGCGTTGCCACCTAAACAATACACGCAAGCTGGTGTTGAAGTGTTGATGCCGATTGATCCTGCCGGTGGAGGCAGTTGGATCAGCCTTAATGAATGCGGTTTGGCTTTGTGCTTGCTCAATAATTACCAAGGTAAAATCCCCCAAGGAGCCGATGCCGAACGCTTAGTGAGCCGCGGTCAATTGCTGAAGCATTTATCCAGTCAAGTCAGTGTCGAGAAGGTTATCCAAGCGTTTACACAGCTTAATCTTCAGCAATTTGCACCATTCACTTTGCTTGCTTTCGACCCTAATTTAACTGATGTACAAGGCAATGTAATGGCTCTGGCGTGGAATGGTGAACAGAGCCAAATCGCGGTGACGCAATCGCCTCTATTTTCATCCAGTGTCGATTTAGAACAGGTGCAACACTACCGCTCGCAGCTCTATCAAGCTTTAATCGCCGAGGAAGATAGTGTGCAACAGCGACTAAAGTTTCACGCCCACCACCATGTCGCCCATCCACATTGGGCACCCTGTATGCATCGTCAAGATGCGCACACCGTTAGCTTTACCTATTTACGCGTCACACAACAGCAGCAGTATATGACCTATATCTCAGGTTCACCTTGCTTACAGCTCAGTGAGACATCACTCCACCAGCAGCGTGATGAGATCGACAAAACCACGCCTTGGGTCGCCAATTTATGAGGAATCAACAATGAAACGTTTACTAGGACTATTACTACTACTTGTCAGCAACGTGAGCCTCGCTGAGGATGAAATTTACACCAGCTTTCTGAGCAATAAAGCGCTGAGTGGCTATGACACCGTCGCCTACTTCACCGAAGGAGAGCCAGTAAAAGGCTCCTCCGATTTTTCGACCCTTTATAAAAATGCGCAGTGGTATTTTTCTTCAAAAGAGAACCTTGAACTGTTTCTGAATAACCCTAACCAATATGCGCCGCAATATGGCGGCTACTGCGCTTGGGCCGTCTCTGAAAAGAATGATTTTGCTCCGGGAGATCCCAATCAATGGGCGATTGTCGACGGCAAGCTCTATCTCAATTACGACAAAAAGATCAAAACATTATGGGATGCCAACCAAGCGGTGCACATCCAACAGGCCGATAAAAATTGGCCCAATTTAATTAAGTAGTAGGAGCCACACCATGACGTTTAAAGCTAGCCAGCATCTCCCCTCACTCTTGATTGCGTTTGTTTTTATTCAATCGCTTGTCTTTAAGTTTTCCGGCTCTTACGAAACCAACTATATTTTTGGCACCTTAGGTGCGTGGTCTGGCCTCGGTTGGTTTGCTGTATATGGCGGGTATTTAATCGGAACGGCTGAACTGATAGCCTCTATTTTGCTGTTTAGCCGCTGGCATGGCCTTGGTGCACTGATGAGCGTCGGCATTATGAGTGGTGCGATTTTCTTTCATTTATTTACGCCTCTTGGCATTGTGATGCCAGAGTTTAACCAAGTAGGAGAAGTGGTCGGCAATGATAGCGGCCTGCTATTTGCGATGGCTTGTCTTGTTTGGTTGTGTGCGGCTTTTTTGGTGCGACGTGATCTCAAAAACGGTGATGGTTTATTGCACCAGTGGCTGAATAAAGGAGTGTGATTATGCTAGCCAGTCCTTTTCGTTTACCGCGGCACACCCCATTTGGCGTCGCAGAATCGATTGTTGAATGGGCCTCTGGGCTTGCAACACTGGATAAACTGTATCAGCAGCGTCCTGCCAAACCCTCTTGCTTTGAGTTTATGCGCTACACGCTAGCGGCACTCAATATCGAATATCGCCTTGCTTTGGGCAGCATCGATAACATTCCACAAACAGGGCCGGTGGTGATCGTCGCTAACCACCCGCTGGGCGCAATTGAAGGGGTGATATTAGCCGATTTAATTGGTTCAGTACGCACCGATATTAAAGTGCTGGCGAATCAGTTGCTAAAGCGCCTGCCTGAAATTAGTGAACTCTTTATCGGTGTCGATGTGTTCAATAGCAAAAGTGCTCGCAGCACCAATGCGCAAGCCATTCGAGATGCGAATCTTCATTTGGCTCAAGGTGGCTTATTGATTATCTTCCCTGCTGGTGAGGTATCTACTTACCCCAAAGGATCGCAAACACTGTCGGATATCGAATGGAGTCAATCCGTCGCCAAATTTGTTAAACGCGCCCAAGCCACCACCGTCCCGATCTTTATTAATGGTAAAAATAGCACTCTGTTTTATCAAGCGGGGCGAATTCATCCACTACTGCGAACGGCATTGCTCGGCCGCGAGCTACTGAATAAGCAGGCGCACAACATTGAGATTTCCATCGGCAATCCCATCCCCTATTCTGAAGTGAAAGCATTTGAACAGGAACGAGACATTGTTCATTATCTGCGTCTCAATACCTATTTAATGAGTGCAACACCTTCCGCAACGCCATCCTCACCAGAATTAGTGACATCGCCCCTCCCTATTATTGATTCGCTTACCGCAGAGAAACTCGAGCAAGATATCGCCGCGCTGCCAAGCGAAAGCAAGCTCTTAGAGCAAGGTGATTGGATTGTCTATTGCGCCGCAAGCGAGCAGTTACCCCACATACTGCAAGAGATTGGTCGAATTCGTGAAGAGAGTTTTCGCGCCGTAGGTGAAGGAAGCGGCTTAGCTTGTGATCTTGATGAGTATGATCGCCATTACTACCAGCTCTTTGTTTGGCACAAGAAAGACCGTCAAATTGTTGGAGCTTATCGATTGGGGTTAGTGGATGAACTGATAGCGAAGCAAGGGTTAGCAGGGCTCTATTCCCGTAGCTTATTTCAGTATGATGAAGCCTTCATCAACACACTAGATACCAGTATTGAGCTAGGCCGCTCGGTGGTTTCCTCGAAATACCAGCGCAACCTCAACTCACTGTTAATGCTGTGGAAAGGTATTGCTGCGTTTGTCGCGCGTCATCCACAATACACGCACTTGTTTGGCCCAGTAAGCATTAGCAACGATTACAGCCACACCGCGCGACAATTAATGGCCGCCACACTCTCTATTCATCATTATGATCATGAAAAGGCAACCTTGGTTTCACCTTCCACTCCACTACGGAGCAATGGGAACACATTTTGGCAAACCAACTTGCTCTCCTCTTTGGCAAGCATTTCTCTGCTGTCGAAAGTGTTAGCAAAAATGGAAAATGGCAAGGGCCTTCCTGTATTGCTGCGCCAATATTTAGGGATGAATGGCAAGCTCGTCTGTTTTAATGTCGACCCCGCGTTTAACAATGCGTTAGATGGCTTAATTGTGGTGAACTTGAAACAAGTTCCACTGCATACACTGGCAAAATACATGGGTAAGGAGCAGGCCAGCGCTTATTTGGATTCGACACCTTTCAGTTCAAAGCCCTCATAAACGCAAAAGCCAGCGAGTTGTTCGCTGGCTTTAATTCTAAATGAAGGGGCTTATTTTAGAAGGCGTGCTCTAAATTGGCGTCCTTTCATCTTACCGCTTTCCATTTTCTTCAGTGCTTTTTTCGCCACCGATTTATGGACTGCAACGTAGCTGCGCATCGGTAACATGTTAATTTTACCGACATATTGACCGTCAATACCGTCGTTACTGGTCAACGCCCCTAGAATATCTCCCGGGCGTACTTTCTGCTTTTTACCGCCATCAATCTGGATAGTGACCATATTGGCTTGATAAGGCGCGTTGTTTAACGCACTGGCATCAGGCAATTTAGCAGGTTCGATGGGCATATCCATATATTCATCAATCATCGCCACTCGGTGCATTTCACTGTCACTGAAGAAACTAAAAGCTAAACCTTTACTGCCCGCTCGGCCAGTACGCCCAATGCGGTGCACGTGCACTTCAGGATCACGTGATAACTCAAAGTTAAATACCGCATCTAAGTTATCGACATCAAGGCCACGTGCCGCCACATCGGTTGCAACTAAAATGGAGATACTTTTATTAGCAAACTGCACCAAAGCTTGGTCACGGTCACGCTGCTCTAAATCACCATGCAGTTCCACCACACTAAAGCCCTTGTGATGTAGATCTTCAGCAACACTTTGTACTTCTTTCTTTGTATTACAGAACACCACGGCAGATTCAGGCTGATGGTGTAAAAGCAGCAGTTCTAACGCGCGATCACGCGCCTCTGTTCCCTCTACTTTATAAAAATATTGCTGAATGCTGGACGTATCATGGGTGGATTCAACTTTGACCATTTCAGGCTCACGCATAATCCGCTGCGCAATTTGTTTGATTTGATTTGGGAACGTAGCACTAAACAGCAATGTTTGACGGCTGGTTGGCGTTTCATTGATGATCGCATCCAGCGCTTCTTGGAAACCCATTTCGAGCATTCGGTCCGCTTCATCAAGCACTAACGTATTGAGTTCAGAGAGATCGATACGACCTTTGTCTAAATGGTCAAGAATACGCCCCGGAGTACCAACCAAAATATGTGCACCGTGCTCTAACGAACCAATTTGTGGCCCCATTGGCATGCCGCCACACAAGGTGAGCACTTTAATATTATGAATGGCGCGGCCGAGTGTGCGAATATCCGTTGCGACTTGATCGGCTAACTCCCGCGTTGGGCATAGCACCAAAGCTTGAACGCGAAAACGCTTAACATTGAGGTTAGATAATACGCCTAAACCAAACGCTGCTGTTTTTCCTGAGCCTGTTTTTCCTTGGCCAATCACATCCTTACCCGCCAAAATGGTTGGCAAGCTTAACGCCTGAATCGGCGTCATCTTGGTGTATCCCAAAGTATCGAGGTTAGAAAGAAGTTCTGGTTGTAGATTTACCGTTGAAAAAGAGAGATTACTCAAGAGACCGTCCTTTCGTTAGACGAAAATTAAACGCCTATTATCGTTATTTAACCTCGTGTGGCTAGTGAATCTTTATTTATCATTCATCAAGTTTGTAGCTCACTCTTAACCTTTGTTAATGAATCATGCACTTAAGCTTGATAAAGTAACAACATCCATTTTTAAAGGGGCACTACGATGATTACTTGGCACTGTCTTTCATTCTCACAATTAACCACTCATCAACTTTATGCGCTACTTAAACTGCGCGTCGATGTCTTTGTGGTCGAACAAACCTGTCCTTACCCTGAATTGGATAATAAGGATATTCAGCCGGGTGTTTTTCATTTAATTGGTGAACAGAATCAGCAGATTGTTGCCTGCGCGCGCTTACTCCCTGCGGGGATTAGCTACCCAAGTGTCAGCATTGGTCGCATTGCAACCCAAAAAGAAGCGAGAGGAAATGGCCTTGGACACCAATTAATGCAGCAAGCATTAGCCGAATGCCAGAAGCTGTGGCCCAATCAAGATATTGAAATTGGTGCACAGCACTATCTTGCTAGCTTCTATCAAAGTTATGGTTTTCAACAAACGTCGGCGATATATCTAGAAGATGATATCCCGCATATCGACATGCAGCTCAGCAAGTAAGTAACCCCCTTGATCAAAGCGTGTTATTTACTACGGCCAAATCCGCCATCTGAGCGCCTGAAAAACATCACTGATTGATCGTTTTTCTCAAGTTGTAGGATATCGAGCTGCCCATCAGCCGCGAGTTTGAAGCGAACTAATTGGCCTTGGGTAATTTGGCTGAGCGGTTTGTCACTGCCTTCAATTTTGACTAAGGCATTAAGATCAGACATCGGTAAATCATTTGCCCGAAAAACCTGCGACAAAGTGTCCCCGTTTTTAACCGTGTACTCTCGCCAGAACTCAGATTTACGATCGGTTTGTAGAGGCGTTTTTTGTTCACTCAACCCAACCGTATTAATGCTGATTTCCACACGCTCACTACTTTTCGGTAGAGCGACCTGCTCTGTTCGCTCAGGAAAAGGAATAATAATGAGCAAACACACTACTGGAACGATCGCTAATAAAGCGCGCTGGTGAAGCTTAGGCAGCGCCAGCCAAACTGTGCGAACACGTAAAATAAGGCCACGCCAATCGAATGCATGCCACTTCTGTTGGATAAACGCTAAATAATCAGTTTGCGGTTTCTTCTTGTGACGACGATTCATCTTAACCCGTCTCCTTTTCTGTCGAGCTACAGTATAAAAACTCAAGAGGGATCAGTATAGAGCCAAGGTGGCGATAACGTAAACGTTGACACAATCTTGAACATTTTTCTTTGGGATCTGCGATTTGTCACAACCTGAAGGTTCAATATTGGATATTTCCCATTAGCATTTCATCCCATGCTTGAAACTGATATCCTTTGGCACTTGTTTATTTACATAAAAAGAGTGACTGTTTATGTCTGAAGTAAAATTTGACACTGTAGAGCAAAAAGCAAGCTACGGTATCGGTCTACAAATGGGCCAACAACTTGCGGGTAGTGGTCTAGAAGGACTTAGCGTTGACGCCATCGCCGCAGGTATCGCAACCGCATTAGTAGGCGACATGCCATCAATTGAAATTGATGAAATCAATAATGCACTGCAAGAGTTGCACATGCGTGCGGAATCTCTACGCCAAGAAGCTGCCAAAGCAGCCGCAGCCGACGGTGAAGTATTCTTAACAGATAACGCACTACGCCCTGAAGTGACCGTTCTTGAATCTGGTCTACAGTACGAAATTCTTACAGAAGGTACGGGGGATATCCCGACATCTGACAAGCAAGTACGTGTTCATTACCACGGTGAATTGACTGACGGTACAGTATTTGATAGCTCTGTATCTCGCGGTCAACCAGCTGAATTCCCAGTAACAGGTGTAATCAAAGGTTGGGTAGAAGCACTACAACTGATGCCTGTGGGTTCAAAATGGAAACTCTATATTCCACAAAATCTTGCCTACGGTGAGCGTGGCGCTGGCGCTGCAATTCCTCCTTTTGCAGCTCTAGTATTTGAAGTAGAGCTACTCGATATTCTATAAATAGAATTGATAGTGAGAAGGTTGGCATTCGCTGACCTTTTTTTATTAGTATTTCTTACTTAGCATCTATCAAAAACGACACTACGCATACTTATCTGGTTAGCCCGTGTTCAAAGATAAAATCTACGCATACAAAAAAGCCGAGTATTACTACTCGGCTTTTTTAATTATACGAACTGATTACTCAGCAGCAGCTTCTACAGCTACTTCTGGGCGATCGACAAGCTCAATGTATGCCATTGGAGCTTTATCACCAGTACGGAAACCGCACTTTAGGATACGTGTGTAGCCGCCTTGGCGAGCTGCAAAACGTGGACCTAGTTCGTTAAATAGTTTTGCCACAACTTCGTTATCACGAGTGCGAGCAAATGCTAGACGACGGTTTGCAACACTGTCAGTCTTAGCTAGTGTAATCAAAGGCTCAACGACGCGACGTAGCTCTTTTGCTTTTGGCAAAGTAGTCTTGATAACTTCATGACGTACTAGAGAGCTAGCCATGTTGCTGAACATCGCTTTGCGATGACTGCTGTTGCGGTTGAGTTGACGACCACTCTTACGATGGCGCATGACCTAATCCTTCTAACTAGTATCGATTAATCTTCAGCGATAGACGCTGGCGGCCAGTTCTCTAGGCGCATGCCCAAAGATAGACCACGTGATGCAAGCACGTCTTTAATCTCTGTAAGAGATTTCTTACCAAGGTTTGGCGTTTTAAGTAGCTCAACCTCAGTGCGCTGTACTAGATCACCGATGTAGTGAATCGCTTCTGCTTTCAAACAGTTAGCAGAGCGAACTGTTAGTTCAAGATCGTCTACAGGACGCAGTAGGATTGGATCGAATTCTGGCTTCTCTTCCTTCTCCTCAGGTACACGTACATCACGAAGATCTACGAACGCATCCAATTGTTCAGCAAGAATAGTTGCTGCACGACGGATTGCTTCCTCAGGTTCTAGAGTACCGTTCGTTTCCATATCGATAACGAGCTTATCTAAATCAGTACGTTGTTCTACGCGAGCGGCTTCCACAGAGTAGGCAATTTTGTCTACTGGGCTGTAAGTAGCATCTACAAGTAGACGACCGATTGGACGCTCATCTTCTTCAGTATGGATACGAGCTGAAGCTGGAACATAACCACGACCACGTTCTACTTTGATACGCATAGCGATCTCAGCGTTGTCATCCGTTAGATGACAAATCACGTGCTCAGGGTTAGTGATCTCTACATCACCATCATGGGTGATGTCACCTGCAACAACAGGGCCCGAGCCTGATTTGTTCAGCGTAATGAACACTTCATCTTTGCCTTCGGCAACGCGAACAGCCAAACCTTTTAGGTTCAGAAGGATCTCAAGGATATCTTCTTGAATGCCTTCTTTGGTGCTGTACTCGTGTAGTACGCCTTCAATCTCCACTTCAGTTACAGCACAACCTGGCATTGAAGATAGAAGAATACGGCGAAGTGCATTACCCAGAGTATGGCCGAAACCACGCTCTAACGGCTCAAGAGTTACTTTTGCGTGTGTCGTGCTAATCTGTTCGATATCAACAAGACGTGGCTTAAGAAATTCTGTTACAGAACCCTGCATTGTGTCCTCTCTTTAGTTTAACCTTACTTAGAGTAAAGCTCGACGATCAATTGTTCGTTGATGTCAGCTGACAGGTCAGAACGCTCAGGCATACGCTTGAATGTACCTTCCATTTGGCCGCCATCTACTTCAATCCAAGTTGGTTTTTCGCGTTGTTCAGCAACTTCTAGAGCTGCTTTAATGCGAGATTGCTTTTTAGCTTTCTCACGGATTGCAACAACGTCGTTAACCGCAACATTGAAAGAAGGAACGTTTACAACTTTACCGTTAACTAGGATAGCTTTGTGGCTTACTAGCTGACGTGCTTCTGCGCGAGTAGCGCCAAAGCCCATGCGGTAAACTACGTTATCAAGACGACCTTCAAGAAGCTGAAGTAGGTTTTCACCAGTATTGCCTTTAAGACGTGCAGCTTCTTTGTAGTAGTTACGGAATTGTTTTTCTAGAACGCCATAAATACGACGAACTTTTTGCTTCTCACGAAGCTGAACACCGTACTCAGATAGACGACCGCGACGAGCGCCGTGTACACCTGGTGCGTTGTCAATTTTACACTTGGTATCAATCGCACGAATGCCTGACTTAAGGAACAAGTCAGTACCTTCGCGGCGGCTAAGCTTCAGCTTAGGACCCAAATATCTTGCCATGATCTTTCTCCAATCTTCCTAGAAACGTTATACGCGGCGTTTCTTAGGTGGACGACAACCGTTATGAGGGATTGGTGTCGCATCAACAATGTTAGTGATACGGAAACCAGCAGCGTTCAGTGCGCGAACAGTTGATTCACGACCTGGACCTGGACCCTTAACCATAACCTCTAGGTTCTTAAGGCCGTATTCTTTAGCCATTTCAGCACAACGCTCAGCAGCAACCTGTGCAGCGAACGGAGTAGACTTACGAGAACCGCGGAAACCAGAACCACCAGCAGTTGCCCAAGCTAGAGCATTACCTTGACGGTCTGTGATAGTTACGATTGTGTTATTGAAAGATGCATGGATGTGCGCTACGCCATCAGCAACTTGCTTGCGTACACGCTTACGTGCGCGAGTTGGTTGTTTTGCCATTGTACTCTATACCCTTCCGACTATTTCTTGATCGGTTTACGCGGACCCTTACGGGTACGAGCGTTGGTTTTAGTACGCTGTCCACGTAGTGGTAGACTGCGACGATGACGAAGACCACGGTAACAGCCAAGGTCCATAAGACGCTTGATGTTCATGGAAACTTCACGACGAAGATCACCCTCTACAGTGTATTTAGCTACACCATCACGCAGTAGATCGATCTGCTCTTCAGTTAGTTCACTGATCTTAACACTTTCAGCAATACCCAAATCAGCTAAGATAGCTTTCGAACGGGTCTTGCCGATGCCGTAGATTGCAGTTAATGCAATTACAGCATGCTTCTGATCAGGAATGTTAATGCCTGCTATACGGGCCACTATTCACTCCTAGTACTTATATAAGAAATTATCCGCAGCAAAGCCCGTCGAGGATACGCTGCGGCATACTACTTCTTTTGCACACAAAAGGTAGGCCGAGGAATATACTCGACCGACCTTTATATTTCAAGTAAAAATTTCTGCTAATTAGCCTTGGCGCTGCTTGTGCTTTGGCTCACTGCAAATCACGCGAACGACGCCGTTACGCTTGATTACTTTACAGTTACGACAGATTTTTTTAACGGAAGCACGAACTTTCATTGCTAAACTCCGTAAGTGAAATCTGAATTAACGGCCGTAGCCCTTCAGATTTGCTTTTTTCAACACAGAATCATACTGTTGGGACATCATATGAGTCTGTACCTGTGCCATAAAGTCCATAATCACAACCACTACGATAAGTAGTGATGTGCCGCCGAAGTAGAAACGTACGTTCCACGCGACCATCATGAACTCGGGAATCAGACAGATAAAGGTAATATAGAGAGCACCCGCTAAGGTTAGTCTGGTCATTACTTTATCAATGTATCTCGCTGTCTGCTCACCTGGGCGGATGCCGGGTACGAACGCACCGGACTTCTTCAAGTTATCCGCTGTTTCACGAGGGTTAAACACCAACGCTGTGTAAAAGAAACAGAAGAAAATAATCGCTGCTGCATAAAGCATAACGTACAGAGGTTGACCCGGGCTAAGAGCCAAAGACACATCAGTTAACCAACCGAATGTGCTGCTCTCACCATTTTGACCAAACCACTGAGCTAATGTTCCTGGGAACAAAATAATACTCGATGCAAAAATTGCAGGTATTACACCCGCCATATTAATTTTCAATGGCAAGTGAGTACTTTGCGCTGCAAACACTTTACGACCTTGTTGACGCTTTGCATAGTTAACGACAATACGACGCTGACCACGTTCCATGAAAACAACGAAATAAATCACAGCAAAAGAAAGTACCGCAATTAACAACAGAAGAAGCACATGCAATTCACCTTGACGCGCTTGCTCAATCGTTTGTCCGATTGCCGAAGGCAATCCAGCAACAATACCTGCAAAAATCAAAATGGAAATACCATTTCCTATTCCACGCTCAGTAATTTGTTCACCTAACCACATTAAGAACATGGTGCCAGTTACTAAACTCACGGTAGCAATCAGGGTAAACATGGTTTGGTCGATAACAACCAGATTGTTGACCATGTTTGGTAAGCCTGTTGCGATACCAATAGCTTGGAATATTGCAAGTACAAGCGTGCCATAACGCGTATATTGGCTAATCTTACGACGCCCTGCCTCACCCTCTTTCTTGAGTTCGGCTAACGCTGGATGAACTACAGTTAGCAATTGGACAACAATTGACGCCGAAATATACGGCATGATGCCCAATGCTAAGATAGATGCACGCGAAAGAGCACCACCGGAGAACATGTTAAACATTTCAACGATGGTACCTTTTTGCTGTTCGAACAAATCGGCAAGTACAGCTGCGTCAATACCAGGAATCGGCACAAAAGAACCGGCTCGGAATACTAAAAGTGCACCAATTACGAATAATAAGCGCGACTTTAGCTCACTTAAGCCGCTCTGAGCACTACGAAAATCTTGTCCTGGTTTCTTAGCCATCTGTACCTCGTTCCTCGAGATTATTCCTCGATTTTACCGCCTGCAGCTTCGATTGCAGCTTTAGCGCCTTTAGTCACGCGAAGACCTTTCACAGTCACTGCTTTGCTAATCTCACCAGAAAGAACAACTTTAACATTTTCGATGTTCTTAGTGATTAGGTTAGCTGCTTTCAAGCTGTTTAGATCGACCACGTCACCCGTAACTTTCGCTAGCTCAGCTAGACGAATTTCAGCAGACACTAGGCTCTTACGAGAAGTGAAACCGAATTTAGGTAGACGTTGTTTTAGAGGCATTTGACCGCCTTCAAAACCTGGACGAACTGTACCGCCAGAACGTGACTTTTGACCTTTGTGACCGCGGCCACCTGTTTTACCAAGGCCAGAACCGATACCACGGCCTAGACGCTTAGGAGCGTGCTTAGAACCAGCAGCCGGTGATAGAGTATTCAAACGCATTCTGATTACTCCTCAACTTTAACCATGTAGTAAACCTTGTTGATCATACCGCGTACACACGGTGTATCTTCAAGTTCTACTGTATGGTTGATACGACGAAGGCCTAGACCACGCAAAGTAGCTTTGTGCTTTGGTAGACGACCAATTGAGCTTTTAGTTTGAGTTACTTTAATAGTTGCCATGGTGCTTACTCCGAAATCGCTTCAACAGTGAGACCACGTTTAGCTGCAACCATTTCTGGTGACTTCACATCTACTAGACCAGCAACTGTTGCACGAACAACGTTGATTGGGTTAGTAGAACCGTACGCTTTCGCAAGTACGTTATGTACACCGGCAACTTCTAGTACAGCACGCATCGCACCACCGGCGATAACACCTGTACCTTCTGCAGCTGGCTGCATGTAAACTTTAGAGCCCGAGTGACGACCTTTCACCGCGTGGTGAAGAGTGCCTTCGTTAAGAGCGATAGTAACCATGTTACGACGCGCTTTTTCCATTGCTTTTTGAATCGCTGCAGGTACTTCACGAGCTTTGCCGTATCCGAAACCTACGCGACCATTACCGTCACCAACTACAGTTAGTGCAGTAAAGCTCATGATTCGACCACCTTTAACCGTTTTAGAAACACGGTTAACTGCGATTAATTTTTCTTGCAAATCACTAGCTTGTTGTTGTTCTTTAGCCATCTTCCAACCCTACCTTAGAATTTCAGACCAGCTTCGCGAGCAGATTCTGCTAGCGCCGCTACTCGACCGTGGTATTGGAAACCAGAACGATCAAACGCAACAGCTGATACGCCTTTTTCAAGAGCGCGTTCTGCAATAGCTTTACCTACCGCTTTAGCTGCGTCTACGTTACCGGTGTTCTTAACTAGCTCACGGATCGCTTTTTCTACAGTAGAAGCTGCTGCGATAACCTCAGAGCCGTTTGATGCGATAACCTGAGCGTACACGTGACGAGGAGTACGGTGTACTACTAGGCGAGTTGCACCCAGTTCAGCAATCTTACGACGTGCGCGTGTAGCACGACGGATGCGAGATGCTTTCTTATCCATAGTGTTACCTTACTTCTTCTTAGCTTCTTTACTACGCACATTTTCATCTGCGTAACGGACGCCTTTACCTTTATAAGGTTCTGGCTCACGGTAAGAACGGATGTCAGCCGCAACTTGACCCACTACTTGCTTATCGCAACCAGTTAGGACAATTTCAGTTTGGCTAGGACATTCAGCATTGATACCCGCTGGTAGTTCATGCTCTACAGGGTGTGAGAAGCCTAAAGTAAGACTTACTGAGTTGCCTTTAATAGCAGCACGGTAACCAACACCTTTAAGAACAAGCTTCTTAGTAAAGCCTGCAGTAACACCAACAACCATGTTGTTTACTAGTGCACGAGCAGTACCTGCTTGTGCCCAAGCGTTAGCAACACCTTCACGAGGACCGAAAGTAAGGTTGTTTTCTTCCTGTGCAATAACTACGCCTTTATTCAGGACGCGAGTCAGCTCACCTTTACCACCTTTTACAGTGATTTCTTGGCCGTTTAGTTTCACCTCTACGCCAGCTGGAATAGCGACAGGTGCTTTAGCAACACGAGACATATCCTACTCCTTACGCTACGTAGCAAATGATTTCACCGCCAAGACCTGCTTTGCGAGCAGCACGGTCAGACATCAGACCCTTGGAAGTGGACACCACAGCAACACCCATACCGCCCATCACTGTTGGTAACGCGTCTTTTTTCTTATAAACGCGTAGACCAGGACGTGAAACACGTTGGATTTGCTCGATTACTGGTTTAGCTTGGAAGTACTTAAGAGTAACTTCTAGCTCAGGTTTTACTTCGCCTTCAACAGCGAAATCTGCGATATAACCTTCAGCTTTTAGCAGTGCAGCAATTGCAACTTTAAGCTTTGAAGAAGGCATTTTTACAGCAACTTTATTTGCTGCCTGACCGTTACGAATGCGGGTCAGCATATCCGAAATCGGATCTTGCATGCTCATAAGATTTACTCCAAATGATTAAGTGGCAATTACCAGCTAGCCTTACGAAGTCCAGGAATCTCGCCTTTCATGCAAGCTTCGCGAACTTTGATGCGGCTTAGACCGAACTTACGTAGGAAACCGTGTGGACGACCAGTTTGGTTGCAACGGTTGCGCTGACGTGAAGCACTTGAATCACGTGGAAGAGCTTGCAGTTTAAGAACTGCGTTCCAACGATCTTCTTCAGATGCGTTTACATCGCTGATGGTAGCTTTTAGCATCGCACGCTTTTCTGCGAACTTAGCTACTAGCTTTGCACGTTTTACTTCACGTGCTTTCATTGATTGTTTAGCCATAACAGTAACCCTTCACCTTACTTACGGAATGGGAAGTTAAAGGCAGCCAGCAGAGCACGGCCTTCCTCATCGGTACCAGCAGAAGTCGTGATAGTGATATCAAGACCGCGTACACGATCGACTTTATCGTAGTCGATTTCTGGGAAGATGATTTGCTCGCGAACGCCCATGCTGTAGTTACCGCGTCCGTCAAAAGACTTAGCGCTAACACCACGGAAGTCACGTACACGTGGAAGTGCAATAGAGATTAAACGCTCTAAAAAATCCCACATACGTTCGCCACGCAAGGTTACTTTACAACCAATTGGGTAGCCTTCACGAATTTTGAAACCTGCAACAGATTTACGAGCTTTAGTGATCAGTGGTTTTTGACCAGAGATCGTAGCCATATCAGCTGCTGCATTTTCTAATAGTTTCTTATCGTTGATAGCTTCACCAACGCCCATGTTTAGGGTGATTTTATCAATCCTAGGGACTTGCATGACGCTTGTGTAACCGAACTGTTTGGTCAGTTCAGTCACTACAGACGACTTGTAGTAATCATGCAGTTTCGCCATAGTAGAACTCCAAATTACTTCTAATTAGTTAGAAACGATTTCACCGTTAGATTTGAAGAAACGAACTTTTTTGCCGTCTTCAAAACGGAAACCGATACGGTCCGCTTTACCAGTTGCTGCGTTAAAGATTGCAACGTTAGAAGCATCAATAGCTGCTTCTTGTTCAACGATGCCACCTTGTTGACCTAGAGCCGGAACCGGCTTTTGGTGTTTCTTAACAAGGTTGATACCTTCAACGATAACTTTACCAGTTACGAGAACCTTAGTTACTTTACCTTTCTTGCCTTTATCTTTACCAGCAAGAACGATTACTTCGTCATTACGACGGATTTTAGCTGCCATGTGTGCCGCTCCTTACAGAACTTCAGGTGCTAGTGACACGATTTTCATAAATTTCGCATTGCGAAGTTCACGAGTCACTGGACCAAAGATACGTGTACCGATAGGTTGCTCTGTATTATTGTTCAACAATACGCAAGCATTACGGTCGAAGCGAATGACAGAACCGTCTGGACGACGTACGCCTTTACGGGTGCGAACTACCACCGCCTTCAGTACATCACCTTTTTTAACTTTACCGCGAGGAATTGCTTCCTTCACTGTAACTTTGATGATGTCACCGATATGTGCATAACGGCGGTGAGAGCCACCCAGAACCTTAATACACATTACCTTGCGCGCGCCTGAGTTATCAGCTGCATCAAGTGTACTTTGCATTTGGATCATTGTTAGTGCTCCGCTAAATATTAAAACTAGACCCTCTCGGGTCGGGCTGCCTCTTTAAAAGGGACGCGAATTGTACCACCCTTTCCTAAGATTGGGTAGACAAAAAATAAACGGCTCCAAAAAAACTTTGGAGCCGTTTAAAATCATAGAATAACGATGATTACATCTTCGCTTTTTCTATAACTTTAACCAATGTCCAAGACTTAGTCTTAGACAGAGGACGACACTCACGAATCTCAACGGTATCGCCTAGGCCACACTCGTTGTTTTCGTCATGTGCGTGTACTTTAGTCGTACGCTTTACGAATTTACCGTAAATTGGGTGTTTCACCATGCGCTCGATAGCAACAGTGATAGATTTATCCATCTTGTCACTAATAACACGACCTAGTTGAGTACGAATTTTGTCGCTCATTATTCGCCTGCCTTCTCAGTCAAAACAGTTTTAACGCGTGCGATATCACGGCGTACAGCTTTCAAAGTATGAGTTTGCTGTAGTTGACCAGTTGCAGCTTGCATGCGCAAGTTGAACTGTTCACGTAGCAAATTCAGTAGCTCAGCGTTAAGCTCTTCAGCGCTTTTTGCGCGTAGATCTAGTGCTTTCATCACATCACCTGTTTAATTACGAATGTAGTTTTGAATGGCAGTTTACGAGCCGCTAGGCGGAACGCTTCACGTGCCAATTCTTCAGGTACACCGTCCATTTCGTACATAACCTTACCAGGTTGGATTTGGGCTACCCAGTACTCAACGTTACCTTTACCCTTACCTTGACGAACTTCTAGTGGTTTTTCAGTGATTGGCTTATCTGGGAACACACGGATCCAGATTTTACCTTGACGCTTAACGTGACGTGTCATTGCACGACGTGCCGCTTCGATCTGACGAGCAGTTAGACGACCACGTCCAACGGCTTTAAGACCAAATGTACCGAAGCTTACGTCAGTACCTTTAGCTAGACCGCGGTTGCGACCAGTATGAACCTTACGGAACTTAGTGCGTTTAGGTTGTAGCATCAGTCGACTCCTTACTTACGGCCTTTACGCTGCTTCTTAGGCTTGTCAGCCTTTGGCTCAACAGCGTTTGCAGCTGGCATACCACCAAGGATTTCACCCTTGAAGATCCAAACTTTAACGCCGATCACACCGTATTGAGTGTGAGCCGAAGAAGTTGCGTAATCAATGTCAGCACGTAGAGTGTGTAGAGGCACACGGCCTTCACGGTACCACTCAGAACGTGCAATTTCAGCGCCGCCAAGACGACCGCTTACTTCCACTTTGATACCTTTAGCGCCTAGACGCATAGCATTTTGTACCGCACGCTTCATAGCACGACGGAACATAACGCGACGCTCTAGTTGAGACGCGATGCTATCAGCCACTAATTGGCCGTCTAGCTCAGGCTTACGTACTTCAGCGATGTTAATTTGCGCTGGTACACCTGCAATTTTAGCTACAGCTGCGCGTAGCTTCTCAACGTCTTCACCTTTCTTACCGATAACAACGCCTGGGCGAGCAGTGTGGATAGTCACACGAATGCTCTTAGCAGGACGCTCGATAACGATGCGTGATAGAGACGCTTTTGAAAGTTCCTTAGTAAGGAACTGACGTACCTTGAAGTCGCCGTCTAGGTTGTCAGCGAAATCTTTGGTGTTAGCAAACCATGTAGCATTCCAAGGCTTAACGATGCCAAGACGAATACCATTAGGATGTACTTTCTGACCCATTGCTTACTCTCCTAGTCTCTTAGCGGTCTGCTACAACAACAGTGATGTGGCTTGAACGCTTCAAGATACGATCCGCACGGCCTTTTGCACGAGGCATAATACGCTTCATGACCGGGCCCTCATCTACGAAGATTTTAGCGACATTAAGATCGTCGATATCTGCACCTTCGTTGTGTTCTGCGTTAGCGATAGCTGACTCTAGAACTTTCTTAACTAATACAGCCGCTTTTTTGTTGCTGAAAGTTAGGATTTCAAGAGCCTGATCCACAGATTTACCACGGATTAGATCTGCAACTAAGCGAGCTTTCTGAGGAGAAATGCGAGCAAAGTTATGTTTAGCAATAGCTTCCATCATTTACTCCTTAGCGCTTCTTAGCTTTCTTATCCGCAGCGTGACCACGGTAAGTACGAGTTGGTGCGAATTCGCCCAGTTTGTGACCGATCATTTCATCAGTGACAAATACTGGAACGTGCTGACGACCATTATGGACAGCGATGGTCAAACCAATCATTGATGGAATGATCATTGAACGACGGGACCAAGTCTTAATAGGCTTTTTGTCTCCGCTTTCCACCGCTTTCTCTACCTTCTTCAGCAAGTGTAGGTCAATAAATGGACCTTTCTTGAGAGAACGTGGCATGGCTTATCCTCTTATATAGATTACTTATTACGACGACGTACGATGTACTTGTCGGTGCGTTTGTTGCTACGAGTCTTGAAGCCCTTAGTAGGCATACCCCAAGGAGATACTGGGTGACGACCACCAGAAGTGCGGCCTTCACCACCACCGTGTGGGTGGTCAACCGGGTTCATTACTACACCACGTACAGTTGGACGTACGCCGCGCCAGCGTGAAGCACCAGCTTTACCTAGTTCACGTAGCATGTGCTCAGAGTTACCAACTTCACCGATTGTTGCACGGCCTTCAGAAAGTACTTTGCGCATTTCACCAGAACGTAGGCGGATAGTTGCATAAGTACCGTCGCGAGCGACAAGTTGAGCATATGCACCAGCCGAACGAGCTAGCTGTGCACCTTTACCAGGCTTAAGTTCAACACAGTGAATAGTAGAACCCACTGGGATGTTGCGCATTGGCAGAGTGTTACCTGCTTTAATTGGCGCATCAACACCAGACTGGATTGTATCACCAGCTTGAACACCTTTAGGTGCGATAATGTAACGACGCTCGCCGTCTGCGTACAGAACTAGAGCGATATTTGCGCTACGGTTTGGATCGTATTCTAGACGCTCAACTTTCGCTGGGATGCCATCTTTAGTACGTTTGAAGTCAACCAAACGATAGTGTTGCTTATGACCACCACCGATATGACGTACTGTGATACGACCGTTGTTGTTACGACCACCATTCTTAGAGTTTTTCTCTAGAAGAGGTGCGTATGGCTTACCCTTGTGTAGGTCAGCGTTAACAACTTTAACGACGTGACGACGACCAGGGGAAGTCGGCTTACATTTAACAATAGCCATTATTCAACTACTCCTGTTATTCCGCGCCGCCAACAAAGTCAAGATCTTGACCTTCTTTCAAAGTCACATACGCTTTTTTAACGTCGCTGCGGCGACCTTGGCGTAGACCTTGACGTTTGGTCTTACCCTTAGTGATAAGAGTATTTACAGACTTAACTTCAACTTCAAATAGCTTTTCTACAGCTGCTTTGATCTCTTTCTTAGTTGCATCTTTTGCTACTTTGAAAACGATAGTGTTCGCTTTCTCAGCAGTCATAGTTGCTTTTTCAGAGATGTGCGGTGCACGTAGAACTTTTAGTAGACGCTCTTCACTGATCATGCCAGCATCTCCTCAACTTGCTTAACTGCTTCTGCAGTCATTAGAACCTTGTCAAACGCAATTAGGCTAACTGGGTCAAGACCCGCTACGTCACGTGCGTCAACTTTATATAGGTTGCGAGCAGCTAAGAATAGATTCTCGTCTACTTCGCCAGTAACGATGAGTACATCGTTAAGCTCAAGTTCTTTAAGCTTAGCTAATAGCTCTTTAGTTTTTGGTGCTTCTACTGAGAAGTTATCAACAACGATTAAACGCTCTTGACGAACTAGTTCAGAAAGAATGCTCTTCATAGCACCGCGGTACATTTTTTTGTTTACTTTTTGGCTGTGATCTTGTGGTTTCGCAGCAAAAGTAACACCACCTGTACGCCAGATTGGGCTACGAATTGTACCAGCACGTGCACGGCCAGTACCTTTTTGACGCCATGGCTTAGCGCCACCGCCAGAAACTTCTGAACGTGTCTTTTGAGCACGAGTACCTTGACGAGCACCTGCTGCATACGCAACAACTACTTGGTGTACAAGGGCTTCGTTGAACTCACGTCCGAAAGTAGTTTCGGAAACAGTTAGTGCGTTAGCACCTTTAACCATCAATTCCATTACTTACTCCTAGACGTTATGCTTTAATAGCTGGTTTGACGATCACGTTAGCGCCAGTTGCACCTGGTACTGCACCTTTAATAAGAAGCAGATTGCGCTCAGCGTCAACACGTACGATCTCTAGGTTTTGAGTCGTTACACGCTCAGCACCCATGTGACCTGCCATTTTTTTGCCTTTGAACACGCGACCTGGAGTTTGACATTGGCCAATTGAACCCGGTGCACGGTGAGACAAAGAGTTACCGTGAGTCATATCTTGGGTACGGAAATTCCAGCGCTTAACAGCACCTTGGAAACCTTTACCTTTAGATGTACCAGTAACGTCTACTTTTTTAACTTCGTTGAAAAGTTCTACATTTAGCTCAGTGCCAACTTCAAACTCTTCGCCGTTTTCTAAACGGAATTCCCAAAGACCGCGACCAGCTTCTACACCTGCTTTCGCAAAGTGACCAGCTTCTGGTTTAGTTACACGGTTGGCTTTCTTAGTACCAGTAGTTACCTGGATTGCTGCATAGCCGTCAGTCTCAAGAGTTTTCACTTGAGAAATACGGTTTGCTTCAACCTCAACAACAGTTACTGGGATAGAAACGCCTTCTTCAGTAAATACGCGGGTCATACCCACTTTACGTCCGACTAGACCAATCATTCTTCTAATCTCCCTTAACCTAGGCTGATTTGAACGTCAACGCCAGCAGCTAGATCTAGACGCATCAGTGCATCAACAGTTTTATCTGTTGGCTCAACGATGTCGATTAGACGTTTGTGAGTACGAATTTCGTACTGATCACGAGCATCTTTGTTGACGTGTGGAGAGATAAGAACAGTGAAACGCTCTTTACGAGTAGGAAGTGGAATAGGACCACGAACCTGTGCGCCGGTACGCTTAGCTGTTTCAACGATTTCCGCTGTAGAAGCATCGATTAGTTTGTAATCGAACGCTTTTAGGCGGATACGGATACGTTGGTTCTGCATGAGACAGAGCTCCAATAATTAAAAATTACACAAACAATATCGCCACTCAAACTCGTTAAAACGAGAGAATGCCGATTGATTTATGTGAAACCGTAGTGCCAAAATTAGGCACATTGTCAGTTAATTTTCGATTAACTTTAATCTATTACTAAACGCAACAGAGCTAATTGTATTAACTGCGAACATAAGCTGAGTATACGTTACTAAACTAACAGCTAGGTCAGTTTACTCCTCACTGCTCATTGGTTCACAACTGGATTTAACCAGTGCGGTGCATTATACAGATCACCATTACACATGCAAGCGCTGTGTAGAAATTAAACTTATAAACTATCTATTTCTTCTTTCACTGAGGAAGTAATAGAAGGGATAGAAAGATGAGGTGAGCACTCACTACCCTATCCTTTTATCCCTGTTGCACAATTATACAGCTTGGCGCTGTCTCACTGCTTCAAACAGACAGATCCCAGCCGCTACTGATACGTTTAGGCTAGAAACGGTGCCCGCCATCGGTATTTTAATCAGATCATCGCAGGTTTCGCGCGTTAAGCGGCGCATACCATCCCCTTCAGCGCCCATAACAATCGCAAGGGGCCCTGTCAGTTTGGCTTGGTAAATGTCATGCGTCGCCTCACCGGCAGTGCCAACAAACCATACGCCTTGTTCTTGAAGGGCGCGCATGGTACGTGCAAGATTCGTCACTCGTACTAAAGGCACAGTTTCAGCAGCGCCACAAGCGACTTTGCTGACCGTTGCTGTCATTGGTGCTGACTTATCTTTTGGGACGATCACTGCAGCGACCCCGGCAGCATCGGCGTTACGTAAGCATGCGCCGAGATTATGCGGATCGGTAACACCATCCAAAACAAGTAATAGCGGTTGTTCATGCTGTGCGATAATTGCTTCTAAATCATGCTCATTAAGCTGTTTTGCTGGTTTTACACGAGCAATGATGCCCTGATGATTCGCCCCTTGAGCCTTGTCATCCAATGTTTTACGTCCCATCTGTTGAATAGAGACACCGCAATGTTGCAGTTCATTTAACAGTGGAAGCAGGCGATCATCTTGTCGCCCCTTTAGTACAAACGCTTCTATCAATCGCGCTGGATCTTTTTCAAGTACAGCGCTGACCGCGTGAATACCATAAATACATTCGTTACTCATGATTTACCCATTGATCGTTATTTACTAGCACGCGCTTTATTTGCTTTGGCCGCGGGTTTCTTTTTGCGTGCTTTTGTTGTTTTGCTTTTTTTTCGTTCAGGTTTTGAGCCTTCACTACTTTTTTCATCTGGGCGTTTAGTCGCTTCAACTAAAGGAGTAGCCTTTCCTTTACTTGACGTCACCTTCTTGCCACGTGCTTTCTCTCGTGCATCCGTTGCACGTTTCTTCGCTGTCTTGCCTTCTCCGCGCAGCTTACGGCTAGTGCCCACGATTTCAAAGTCAATTTGACGATCATCCAAGTTGACGGATAACACTTTGACTTTAACGGCGTCACCTAAGCGATAGATGTTGCCAAAACTTTCGCCGATCAATCGTTGTCCCACTGGATCAAATTGATAGTAGTCATTCGCTAGCGTTGAAATATGGACCAATCCATCAATGTGCAACTCAGTTAAACGAACGAAGAAACCGAAACCTGTCACGTTGGCTATGACTCCATCAAGCTCTTCGCCTACATGATCTTGCATGTATTCACACTTGAGCCAATCGGATACTTCGCGCGTCGCATCATCAGCACGGCGTTCTGTCATTGAACATTGCTGACCATAGAAGTCCATGTCATCAAAAGAGTAGTGATAACCACCTGTGGTTGTCCAACGGTCGGTGTGATTGCCCGATTCTTTGGCAATCAAATATTTAATTGCGCGGTGCAATAGGAGATCAGGGTAGCGACGAATAGGTGAAGTAAAGTGCGCATAGCGTTTGAGCGCTAAACCAAAGTGACCACAGTTATCCGCGTTATACACAGCCTGCTTCATGGAACGCAGTAACATGGTTTGGATCAACTCTTTGTCTTGGCGCTCACCAATCTGTTTCATTAAGTTAGCGTAATCGGTTGGCGAAGGCTCTAGCCCACCCGCTAAGTTCAAACCAAGCTCGCCTAAGAAATCCCTAAAGCCGGTCAAACGCTCTTCTCCCGGTGATTCATGGATACGGTACAGAGCGGGCTCTTTCGCTTTTTCCACCAGCGATGCTGAAGCAATATTAGCGAGGATCATGCACTCTTCGATTATTTTGTGCGCATCATTACGGACAACAGGTTCAATGCTGTCGATTTTACGCTCAGCATTAAAGATAAACTTAGTTTCAATCGTTTCAAATTCGATACCGCCACGCTCATCACGCGCTGCTTTTAGCACCTTATACATCGAATAGAGTTCTTCAAGATGAGGAACCACGGCTTGATAACGTTCGCGTAGCTCTTCATCCCCTTCAAGAATGGCGTGTACTTTGTTGTAAGTTAAACGGGCATGAGAGTTCATCACGGCTTCGTAATGTTTGTAACCCGAAATTTTGCCCGTTGCAGAGACTGTCATCTCGCACACCATGCATAGACGGTCGACTTGTGGATTAAGTGAACAAAGACCGTTCGACAGTACTTCCGGTAGCATAGGGACGACTTGCGATGGGAAGTAAACTGAGTTACCACGGTTGATCGCTTCTTTATCAAGAGCCGTATCGGGGCGTACATAATAACTTACGTCAGCAATCGCAACCCAGAGACGCCAGCCACCACCTTTTTTGGCTTCGCAATAAACCGCGTCATCAAAGTCACGCGCGTCTTCACCATCAATAGTCACTAAAGGTAATTGACGCAAATCCACGCGCCCTTGCTTCGCCTCTTCTGGAACTTCTTCTCTCAGGTTTTCGACTTGCTTTAATACTTCTTGCGGCCACTCATGAGGGATCTGGTGAGTGCGAATCGCTATTTGTGTCTCCATACCGGGAGCCATATTTTCCCCAAGTACCTCAACAACTCTGCCTGTCATTCCTCTTGCTCTGGCACCACGATCGGTAATTTCAATCACCACCACGTTCCCCATGCGAGCTCCGCCTTTGTGCTCATTAGGGATCAAGATGTCTTGAGTGATGCGTGAATCATCGGGCACGACATAAGAGTAGCCATTTTCGAGGAAGAAACGTCCAACAAGTTGGGTTTTACGTTCTTCCAAAACTCGGACCAAACGTCCTTCTTTACGGCCTCTTTTATCCGTGCCTGTCGGTTGTACCAGCACGTAGTCGCCATGAATAATGGTACGCATTTGGTGATGAGGTAGCAAAACATCGTTATCTTTGCCAACGCTGCCATCAGGACGAACCCACCCATGACCATCTTTATGTCCGATTACGTGACCTTTGATCATTTCCAGTTTTTCTGGCAATGCATAGCATTGGCGACGAGTAAATACCAATTGGCCATCTCGCTCCATCGCACGCAAACGACGGCGTAGCCCTTCGTATTGCTCTTCACCAGACAAACCCAATGCCTCAAAAAGATCATTACGATTCATCGGTACATTGGCTTCGGTTAGAAATTCGAGGATGAATTCTCGGCTTGGAATTGGATTTTCGTAATTGCTAGATTCTCGATCCGCAAAAGGATCGTTATTGATAATTTCAGACATAGGCAGACCTGCTAAAGCAAGGAGAGATAGCCAGAGTATAACTGACTCACGGCAGAAGCTACAGCAGCGTATTGATTATTATAGGCTAATGCGTTAGACGAAAAGCGCAGAAATGACTTCGCCCAACCGTGTGGGCGAAATAAGAAAAGCAATAATGAAGGCTACCAAAACGTATCTCTGCGCTTGGCTCGCGCAACCACATTTTGTGGCATTCGCTGCTCTAACCCCTGCCGGAGCATAGAGATCCGAGAATGTATTCTTTGATCGATAGTCACCGAATTATAAAGCCAGCGATAAGCATCTTCATAATCAAGCGGGCTGCCATAATCACGCAGCAAAAGCTCAGCTAGATGGATACGAGCATTAATATTGCCCATCGCAGCGGCTTCACGCAGATAGGGAATAGCTCGCTCTTTATCCTGCTGTACTAAAGTACCACGCGAATAATAACGCCCAAGCTGCTCTAACGCAGCGGGTAAACCTTGATGAGCTGCATTTTCCATATAGTACAAGCCAAGTTCGACATCTTGATCTACACAGACCCCCCACGCTAGCATATCTCCATACAAAAACTCGTAGGAAGGCAGACTGATGCGAGTAGCACGCGCAACAATATCTTCTACCAATTGGCAGTTGTCGGCCTTGACTTGCTCTAAATGTTTATTTTGCTCAATTAACTTGATTAGTTCAGCTTCGGTGTAAATAGGGACTGGCTCACCCACTTCCGCCACGTTGGCATGACTCAAGGATGAGGTCAGCGCTAAAAACAATGAAGCTGCTACCGTTCGTAGCTTCATACCTGCACTCTTTATGTCTATCGATAGCCTTAAAATTATAGCCTCAGTTTCATCTAGGGCTGGGCTTGATAACTTTATCGACCAGTGCGGCAAACTCTTTAGACAAAATTTGCCGTTATTCGGCCATTTATTGCCACACCAAGGACAAAATATCATCAATACAGGTATAAAAAAACCGGCTCTGAAAGCCGGTTTTAAAAACGTTTATCAATCAACCATTAAACTGAAAATGGGTGAACCTTGATAATGGTTTCGTTACGATCTGGACCTGTAGAAACGATGTCAACAGGTACACCAGTCAACTCTTCAATACGTTTGATGTAATCAAGCGCCGCTTGTGGCAGGGCATCAATTGATTTAGCACCGAAGGTATTTTCAGACCAACCAGGCATAGTTTCGTAAATAGGTGTTACCGCTTCAAAAGCGTCAGCTGCCATTGGTGATACTTGAGCAATTGAGCCATCTGGCATTTGGTAACCCGTACAGATTTTTAGCTCTTCTAAACCATCAAGTACGTCAAGTTTAGTCAAGCAGAAGCCTGTGACTGAGTTAATTTGAATAGCGCGACGCATCGCTACCGCATCAAACCAACCACAACGGCGCTTACGGCCTGTTGTAGCACCAAACTCATGGCCTTTCGTGCCTAGGTGATTACCGATTTCATCATCCAATTCGGTTGGGAATGGACCTGCACCAACGCGAGTACAGTAAGCTTTCGCGATACCTAGAATATAACCTAGATGACGAGGGCCGAAACCAGAACCTGCAGCAACACCACCAGCAGTCGTGTTAGAAGACGTTACGTATGGGTATGTACCGTGGTCGATATCAAGCATAGTACCTTGTGCACCTTCGAACATGATTTTGTCGCCACGCTTACGCGCTGCATCAAGTTCATCGGTCACGTCGATCACCATCGAAGTCAACAAATCAGCATAGCCTTGTGCTTGCTCAAGTACAGATTCGTAGCTTACTGGTTCAGCTTTGTAGAAATGCTCAAGTTGGAAGTTATGGAACTCCATCACTTCTTTTAGCTTTTCTGCAAATGAAGCCATATCGAACAAGTCACCAACGCGTAAACCACGACGAGCCACTTTGTCTTCATAAGCAGGACCGATACCACGACCTGTCGTACCAATTGCTTTTTTACCACGAGCCGTTTCACGAGCTTGGTCAAGCGCAATGTGGTAAGGAAGAATAAGTGGGCAAGCTTCAGAAATGAAAAGACGTTCGCGGACTGGAATACCACGCTCTTCTAGAGGCTTCATTTCGTTGATTAGTGCGTCAGGTGAAAGCACAACACCGTTGCCGATGATGCATTTCACTTTATTGCGAAGAATGCCGGATGGAATTAAATGAAGAACGGTTTTTTCACCGTCAATGACCAAAGTGTGGCCTGCATTATGGCCGCCTTGGTAGCGAACCACGTATTTTGCATCTTCAGTTAAAAGGTCTACGATTTTACCTTTGCCTTCGTCACCCCATTGGGTGCCTAGAACGACTACGTTATTTCCCATCTTTCCAAGTCTGATTGCTAGTTAAAAAAGGATTCTAGCACCGAATCCTTTTCCTTGCAGTCCTTTTTTAAACACGAAAATGTCATAAAAATATAACTTAATAAATGATTCAGTTATTAGGCACGTAAGTTACTCATCCGAATATATTTTTACGATCAGCTCTCCTTGACGATCAACACAAGCACGGTACATACCGGAACTGTTCATTGCAAAATGAATGTCGCCTTGCGCATCAATAGCGATCAATCCACCCTCACCACCGAGCGTTTTAAGTTCACCCTGAATAATGGTTTCACACGCGGTGTGGACATCTTCTTTTAAATAACGCATACGCGCCGCAACGTCACTGGCAACCATTTTACGAATGAAATATTCCCCCATGCCCGTTGTTGATACCGCCACATTGCCATTTTCAGCCACTGTCCCTGCGCCAATAATTGGTGAATCTCCGACGCGACCAAATTTTTTATTAGTGATGCCACCAGTACTGGTAGCCGCAGCAAGGTTGCCTTGTTTATCCAAGGCAACAGCGCCAACAGTGCCAAACTTCTTGTCATCTGGGAATTTTGATTCCGACAAAGCAAATTGATTGCTGCTTTTCATCGCTAGCAACTGTTCATAACGACGCTCAGTAAAAAAGTAATCTTGCTCCGTATATTGATGACCTTGAGTAAAAGCAAATGCTTCTGCGCCCTCACCAATCAACAACACATGATCACTGTGCTTCATTACATCACGCGCGAGCTGCACTGGGTTTTTAATGTGCCGAACTCCAGCGACCGCGCCTGCGTCCATCATTTTGCCATGCATGACGGAAGCGTCCATCTCCACCATCTCTTGATGCGTTAACACCGAACCTTTTCCTGCGTTAAACAACGGAGAGTCCTCAAGTATTTTCACAGCCTCAACCACCGCATCCAGTGCATCACCACCTTGTGCCAGTACTTGATGCCCCGCTCGGACAGCACTTTCTAGCGTGTTCAAAATATCGCGCTTTAATGATTCGCTCATTTGTTGACGAATGATGGTTCCGGCGCCGCCATGAATTGCTATAGCAAAAGGTTGTGACATGAGAATTCCTTAACTTAATAAATTGAGAGGCAATACACTTCTGTTCTACACATTAACTATACCCAAATAACTTGAAGTTGCAGGTAGGCGGCAAGTGAGTACTGTAATAATTAACAAGCAACAAAAAAGCGCTAATCGCATGACGATTAACGCTTTCCATTTCATTGTATCAGTCGGTTATTACTGCCTACTTTGGCACTACCAACCAAAAAATGATTAATGTGAACCGCAGCTGCCGCCACCGCAGCAACCTTCTTTTTTCTCACCATGGTCATGGCCTTCACCACCACAGCAACCACCTTCATGATCATGATCGTGGTCATGGTCGTGGCCATGTCCACAGCCACCAGCTTGGTGAATGTGACCATGTTGGATCTCTTCTTCAGTTGCAGCGCGAATCGCAACGACTTCTACATCAAACGTTAATGTTTGGCCAGCCAACATGTGGTTACCATCGACTACTACTTCGTCACCATCCACTTCCGTGATTTCAACTGGAATTTGGCCTTGGTCAGTATCCGCTAGAAAACGCATACCCACTTCAATTTCATCAACGCCTTGGAAAACTTCAGCAGGTACACGTTGTACAAGCTCATCGTTGTATTCACCGTACGCTTCTTCAGGAGCGATAGTTGCTGTGAACTTATCGCCCACAACTTTTCCTTCTAACTCATTTTCAAGGCCAGTGATTAGATTGTTGTGACCGTGAAGGTAATCTAGTGGTGCATCAACTGTTGATTGGTCTACGACTGCACCATCTTCCAATACTAATTGGTAGGCTAGGCTTACAACCACGTTCTTTTCAATTTTCATAACAACTCCAAGGAGGTTTGTTCCTAGGTTGTCATCTTCAAACCTAAGAAATCGATCGGTATGAGGCGTATTATGAAGATCTATTCCAGAAACTCAATTATTCTGGTTTAAAAATCCCGATCATCTCTTGCCGAGCATGTTCACTTTTTTCTACAGATTTGGGCTTTCGCTGTTCATGGTAGTCGCACTCGACACACTCAACGAGCTCTATGTTGTTTTCAACCCACCAGCGCAGAGTATCTTGTGACTGACAACTTGGGCACTTTGCACCGGCAATAAAGCGTTTTTTCTGTTTCACGTTACATCCTACAACTGAATATTGATTGGCGTTATTTTTCCCAATAATGACGAGATTGGCGATCATTATCCATTTCACGCCCAAATATTTCTTCCAGCTCTTTACGTGCCTCTTTGGCGCGCAGTGCGAGTTGTTTGTCTTGGTTATGTTGCGGTAGCAGCTCTTTGAGCATCGCATTATCGAGTTTTCTAAAATGTGCTTCGGCGCGCTTGGCTTGGTAAGGGTGCATGCCCAATTCGACCAGTACTTGTCGGCCGAGGTCCAAAGCGCCTAAGAAAGTTTCCCGCGAGTATTTATCGACCCCATGGCTGAGTAACTGATACGCCTCTACCCGGCTACGAGCGCGAGCTAAGATCTTTAACTGCGGGAAATGGTGCTGACAAAGCTCGACAATTTTCATCACTTCATCGGGCGCATCAGTACAGATGACAATCGCCTCAGCTTCTTCTGCACCCGCGGCGCGCAACAGTTCAAGTTGAGTTGCATCACCATAAAAAACGTTATAACCGTACTCTCTCAATAATTTAATTTGACTGGCATCGCTTTCTAATACGGTAATTTTAATCTTATTGGCGTACATCAAACGCCCTACAATTTGCCCAAAACGGCCAAAACCCGCAATGATGATTTGCGGCTGTTTATTGACGACATCGGAATGCATCTCATCGTCACTGCTGAGGTTCAATTTTCGCGCAAACCATTTGTCCTGAATCGTCAGTAATAAAGGTGTGGTGACCATCGACAGACTGACCACAACGAGCAAAAAGGCCACTTGATCCGGTGATAGCACACCCTGTGCGCTTGCCGCTGTGAAAATCACGAACGCGAACTCGCCGCCTTGGCTGAGGATCGCCGCCATTTTGCTGCGTGCTTTAGAACGCGTACCCGATAAACGTGCGAGGAGATAAAGGATTCCTCCTTTCAGCACCACTAGACCTAATACAGCCGCCAACACTTGCAGCGGCGCTTGCGCCAATAAGCCCAAATTAACCGCCATTCCAACGGCAATAAAAAATAGCCCGAGCAATAACCCTTTAAACGGTTCAATCGCGATCTCAAGTTCATGGCGAAATTCACTTTCTGCCAGCAACACGCCAGCAAGGAAAGTACCGAGTGCCATTGACAAGCCAAGCTGCTGCATTAACAGTGCAATCCCAATCACCAACAATAAGGCGGCAACGGTAAAAAGTTCACGCACACCACTGGTTACAATATAACGAAACAGCGGGCTCAATAGAAAATGCCCCCCGACCAGCAAAGCGGTAATGCCACCCAACATCCAAGTCACATCTAACCAGCTTCCACCGGCGTTGCCTGCCAGTAAAGGCAAAAAGGCCAACATCGGGATGACAGCGATATCTTGAAAAAGCAGTACCGCAAAACCAGACTGGCCAGCTTCACTGCGCGTTAGCCCTTGCTCTTCAATTACGCGTAATGCGATTGCTGTCGAAGAGAGCGCAAGGCCCATACCAATCACTAAACTACTTTGCCAGTTAACGCCTAATAGATAAGCAATACTGGCGATGACTAAGGTACTTACCACCACCTGCGCGCCACCCAAACCAAGGATCGGCCCACGCATCTGCCACAATTTTTTGGGGTTTAATTCCAGCCCAATCAGAAACAACAGCAGCACCACGCCAAATTCAGCAAAGTGCAATATGGCTTGCACATCACTGATTAAACCGAGCCCCCAAGGGCCTATGGCTACACCCGCTAACAAATAGCCGAGCACCGAACCCAGCCCTGCACGCTGAGCAATCGGTACGGCTACCACAGCCGCGGTTAAAAACACCACGCTGCTTTGTAAAAAATCACCGCTTAACGCCATCAAGCTCTCCTTGTGTGGGTGTGGCCAGTGGGTGTTGCAACCAGTGTCGATAATGCTCAGCGTGTTGATAGCGCTCCATATCACTCACATTACGTGACCAGTAGAGAACTAACGGTTCCATCCAGTTCATACAACACAGAGCCGCGGTTAATTCAAATGGTTGGAGAATTTGATCCAGTGGGTATTTGTTGTAGCCCCGCTCATCAAACGCTTCTTTTTTTCCGCCCGTGGTGATGACGCTACGCCAGTATTTACCATGCAACGCCGTCTGTCCGCCGAAGGCAAACCCTTTGGCAAGCACGCGATCAAACCACTCTTTGAGTAGCGCTGGGCAGGAATACATATAAAGAGGGTGTTGAAACACAATCACATCATGCTCAAGTAGTTTTTGCTGCTCTGCGTGCACATCGATAAAAAAATCGGGATAGGTTGCATACAAGTCATGCACTGTGACGTGGGAAAGTGACGCAATATTGAGCAGCATGGTTTGATTGGCGATGGAGTTTAATGGCTCAGGATGCGCATAAATCACCAATATTTTAGGTGTAATTTGGTCAGGCATGACGGTGGTGGACATTTTTGTCTGCGCTCCCAATAGTTATCAATATGTCATTAAGCATAATAACGCAATTTGCATAATGATCGACATTTATCCTTATTGCCCCTACTATTCCACGCGATAACGTCTCGATATGAAAAATAGATTTTTATGATTACCTTCTCTGATATTCAATTACTGCGCGGCGGTAAACCGCTCCTTGAAAAGGCCTCTGCAACTATCCAGCCGGGCGATAAAGTTGGCCTAGTAGGCAAAAATGGCTGTGGCAAATCAACGCTCTTTGCCCTACTCAAAGATGAGCTATCTATTGACGCTGGCTCCTTCAGTAAACCAGCTCACTGGGAACTGGCTTGGGTTGCCCAAGAAACTCCGGCTCTTGATCGCAATGCGATTGAATATGTCATCGATGGCGATCGTGAATATCGTGAATTAGAACGACGCCTCAGCGTTGCTGAAGAGGCAGACCAAGGAACCTTGGTTGCAGAGCTGCATGGAAAAATTGAAACCATCGGCGGATACAGTATTCGCGCCCGCGCTTCTGAACTGCTTGATGGTTTGGGGTTTAGCCAAGAACAGATGGGATGGAGTTTAACGCAATTTTCGGGTGGTTGGCGGATGCGCTTAAACTTAGCGCAAGCGCTGTTGTGCCGCTCGGATTTACTGCTGCTTGATGAACCTACCAACCACTTGGATTTGGACGCCGTCATGTGGCTTGAACGTTGGTTACAAAACTATCCCGGCACCTTGATCTTGATTTCCCATGACCGCGATTTTCTTGATCCGATCGTCGGACGCATCATCCATATCGAAAATCAAACCATGAATGAATACACCGGAAACTACTCATCGTTTGAAAATCAACGGGCGCAAAAACTGATATTGCAGCAAGCCATGTACCAGAAGCAGCAAAAGCAGATGGTGCACATGCAAAGCTACATCGACCGTTTCCGCTACAAGGCCTCCAAAGCTCGCCAAGCACAAAGTCGTATCAAAGCGTTGGAACGAATGGAAAAAGTGCTGCCAGCTCAATTTGATAACCCATTTAATTTCGAATTTCGAGAGCCTTCAGCACTGCCTAACCCAATCATGATGATGGACGAAGTCTACGCCGGGTATGGTGAACGTTTAATTTTAGAAAAAATTCGTCTCAACCTTGTACCAGGAAGCCGTATTGGATTACTCGGGCGTAACGGTGCGGGTAAATCAACATTAATTAAATTGCTCTCCAGTGAGTTAAAACCGCAAGGCGGCGATCTCACTTATTCGCAAGGTGTAAAAATTGGTTACTTTGCCCAGCATCAGTTAGAAACACTGCATCCAGAAGAGACCCCTCTGCAGCACATGATGCAAATCGCCCCAGATAAAAACGAACTTGAGCTGCGTAATTATCTGGGTAGCTTTGGTTTCCAAGGCGACAAAGCGCTAGAAAAAATCGCTCCGTTTTCCGGGGGTGAAAAGGCTCGCTTAGTGCTTGCACTAATTGTGTGGCAAAAACCGAACTTGCTGCTGCTTGATGAACCCACCAACCACTTAGACTTGGATATGCGTCAAGCGCTAACGTTTGCCCTGCAAACCTTTGAAGGCGCGATGGTCATCGTCAGCCATGATCGCTATCTACTGCGCGCAACCACCGATGACTTGTACTTGGTGCACGATCGTCAAGTCGCGCCTTTCGATGGGGATTTGACCGACTACTACAAGTGGCTGACAGAACAACAGAAAGCGGAACGTAGAGAAGTTCAATCTCAGCAACCTGCCAAAGACAGCAGCAACAGTGCCGCAGCCAAAAAAGATCAAAAGCGCCGAGAAGCGGAATTTCGCATCCAAACCGCACCAATTCGCAAAAAACTGACACAACTCGAAGCGAAAATGGACACATTGAACGCGGCACTGGCGCAAACTGAAGCGCAATTGTCTGATACTTCGCTGTATGAAGCCGAAAACAAAGCTAAACTTACCGAAGTGATTGCGCTTCAAGCTCGCAGTAAATCGGCACTTGAAGCGATCGAAATGGAATGGATGTCGGAACAAGAGACACTCGAACAACTAGAGCAGGAATTCAGTCGCTAAGATGAGCCAAGAGCACGTACGATTATCACTGACCTTAGAACGCTTATGGCAATTCAGTTTGCAATACTACAGCGTGCGAGAAGTGAAAGAGGCGTGCTTAAGTTTACAAAATAACTTCCACGGCAACGTCAACTTATTGCTGCTACTCAAATGGCTTGATGAGCAACAAGTGACGGTTGCCGATGCTGACTGGCAAAATGTCACTCAATGTATCGGCCGTTCAGAAGCGCTGCTGCACAGTTACCGAGAGTTAAGACGACGTTTGAAAAGCATGGTGCCAGATACGCTGTACCGCGAGGCGCTGCAATTTGAGCTGCAGCTTGAAAAGCAGCAGCAAGCTGACCTCGTGGAATGTATCAACGCATTGGCATTGCAGAATAACCATGGTGAACAATTAACGCTGCGTTACTGTCGCCAGCTTGGCTGTGAGCATTTGCATCTCGCTTTTAAAACCCCGGCGCCCCATTCTCAAAAACCGTAACTACATCAATTGCTCGCTCGGTGTATACTGGTCGCAATTCATAAAAATAATACGCTATGGTTATGACTCCATTTATCGCTGCTACTGGACTAACAAATCCACACCTTCAGACTCTGCTTCCTCGTTTGTTGCGCAAACGCGCACGTTTTGAGCCGCTGTGGCAAACGCTGTTTACACCTGATGGTGATTTTTTAGACCTTGCTTGGAGTGATGATTGGCGCTCAGAGCGAGTACAAAATAAACCCCTATTTATCTTGTTTCATGGCTTAGAAGGCAGTTTTCATAGCCCTTATGCCAATGGCTTAATGTACGCCTTCGCACAGCAGGGGTGGTTATCGGTCATGATGCATTTTCGCGGCTGTAGCGGCAAACCGAACCATCTGGCACGTGCTTACCATTCTGGTGAAGTTGAAGATGCACGCTTTGTGCTCGAATACATACGCAAGCAATGCCCGAATCGACCTATCGTGGCGGTGGGTATTTCTCTTGGCGGCAATATGTTGGTTAATTACTTAGCGCAATATAATCACGACCCGATCGTTAGCGCGGCAACCGTTGTCTCCGCTCCGCTCGATCTGTCAGCGTGTTCCACACGCATTGAACAGGGATTTTCAAAGGTTTATCGCGCTTACTTACTGACATCATTGAAAAAAAATGCACTAAAGAAACAGCATCTTTTGCATAATGAGTTAGGTATTTCTAACCATCAAATTAAACACATCAAAAAACTTTACGAATTTGACGATCTCATCACCGCGCCTTTGCATGGTTTTCAAGATGCGCAGGATTACTACCAGCAGTGCTCAGGCCTTTCAAAGCTGACACAAATTCGCGTGCCGCTACAAATCATTCAAGCGCAAGATGATCCCTTTATGACGGATGCCGTGATCCCCAAATTTTCCTTACCAGAGAACATCCATTACCGCTTATTTACCCAAGGTGGCCATGTCGGTTTTCTCAGCGGTAGCGCGCTTAAGCCTAAATTTTGGCTCGAAGAAGCACTTCCAACTTATTACGAAAACCTGCGTCACGGCAACCCTATTGACCATCAATGCAACGCATGATTAATCACATATCGCTTTAAATCGATACCCTTTTCTCCATGACAGTTTAAGAGGTCGTCATGCTTATTCCTTGGCAGCACATTGCGCCTGAAACACTGGATAATTTGATTGAAACGTTTGTATTACGCGAAGGTACTGATTACGGAGAGCAGGAAGTACCATTGCAGCAAAAAATCGAGCAAATAAAGAAACAGCTCGCAACAGGGGAGGCGATCATCGTCTATTCTGAGTTGCATGAAAGTGTGGATATTCAATTGCGTAAATAATTTCAGCTCAAAACAATCTACTCTTTTCGTGCTATATTGCAGCCATCGATAACAAGTACGTTACATACAGACAGGGTTTGTCATGTCAGCAAAACATCCAATTATCGCTGTCACCGGCTCGTCCGGTGCCGGTACAACTACGACCTCAGAAGCCTTTCGCAAAATGTTCAATATGATGAACATTAAACCAGCATGGGTTGAAGGGGATAGCTTCCATCGTTTTACACGGCCAGAAATGGATGTGGAAATTCGTAAAGCGCGCGAACAAGGGAAGCACATCAGTTACTTTGGTCCACAAGCCAATGATTTTCCTGCATTGGAAGAATTTTTCCGCCAATATGGGAAATTAGGCACAGGCCAAGTTCGCCGCTATCTACACTCTTTTGACGAAGCTGTGCCCTACAATCAAATGCCCGGCACCTTTACTCCTTGGCAAGATTTACCGGAAAACTCGGATGTGATGTTTTACGAAGGTCTGCATGGCGGTGTAGTCGATGGCGATGTAAACGTCGCGCAGCATGTCGATTTTTTGATAGGCATGGTGCCAATCGTTAACCTTGAGTGGATACAAAAGTACGTGCGTGATACTCGTGATCGAGGCCATTCACGTGAAGCGGTGATGGATTCCATCGTCCGTTCGATGGATGATTACCTCAATTACATCACCCCCCAATTCTCACGAACTCACATCAACTTCCAACGGGTACCGACGGTTGATACTTCAAACCCACTTAACGCCAAGGGCATCCCTAGTTTGGATGAAAGCTTCGTCGTGATCCGCCTGCGCGGCATAAAGAATGTTGATTTCCCCTATTTGCTCGCCATGATTGATGGCTCTTTTATGTCGCGCCACAACACCATTGTGGTACCGGGTGGCAAGATGAGTTTTGCGATGGAATTGATCGTCAGACCGATCCTGCAGCAATTGATTGAAACAGGTAAAATTGGCTAAGTGATCGGACAAGTTGACGGTTACTTTTCATACCGTGATCATGTGCACATTTTTGCTTAAAAAATCATGCCACTGACACGATTAAAATCAAGAAATCGTTTCTGAAAAAGGATACTATCCTTAACCGAAACACAAGTTAGCTTGCAGCATTTGGAAAGTGCTCTTATCCTAGTAAGCTTATTTTAGGCTTAGCTACAATATGGAAAGCGGCAAGCGTACCCTGCAGAGGAAGTGAGATATTATGGTTCTAGGTAAACCTCAAACCGATCCAACACTAGAGTGGTTTCTTTCACACTGTCATATTCATAAATACCCATCGAAAAGCACGTTGATTCATGCGGGCGAAAAAGCAGAGACGCTGTACTACATCGTCAAAGGCTCGGTAGCGGTATTGATTAAAGACGAAGAAGGTAAAGAGATGATCCTCTCTTACCTAAACCAAGGTGACTTTATCGGTGAACTTGGTCTATTCGAAGAAGACCAAGAGCGTACTGCTTGGGTTCGTGCAAAATCTCCTTGTGAAGTTGCGGAAATTTCATTTAAGAAATTCCGTCAGCTTATCCAAGTGAACCCAGACATCTTAATGCGTCTGTCTGCACAAATTTCTCGACGTCTACAAGTCACCAGTCAAAAAGTGGGTGATTTAGCCTTCCTAGACGTGACGGGTCGTATTGCACAAACGCTACTCAACCTAGCGAAACAACCTGATGCAATGACGCACCCAGATGGCATGCAAATCAAAATCACCCGTCAAGAGATCGGCCAAATTGTAGGCTGTTCTCGTGAAACTGTGGGACGTATTTTGAAGATGCTCGAAGAGCAGAATTTAATTTCTGCCCACGGTAAAACTATCGTGGTGTACGGAACTCGTTAATTTCAATCAAAATGATTGAGACTGAATGCATAAAGCCACCTTGGGGAACTCAGGTGGCTTTTTCTTTGGCGATATTTCGATACGAAAGTAAAAAGATGAGAGGCTATTGCATGTCTGTACTTTCAAATATCTTATCTGCAGAGGCCGCCACAAAACCGCTATAGAGTTCACCGTTAGCCATTGGATAGCGTTTGGCAAATTCATAGAATCCACCGGGAATCACCTCCACCCCTTCCGTAAATTGCACCGGTACTTTATCGGCCATGGTCGACGACTGCTCAAGCAGCACATCAGGTGTACCTTTCACTTCTCCACCATTTTCATTGATGGTAAAACCCGCTTGGCGTAAGTGATCATTAACCGCTTTCACTTCATTAAACGCCTGCAGTTGATTAACACTAACAGTGAAATGGTTTGCGCCATAGCCATGCGCCGCTAACCAAGCGGCATATTCACTCTCATTGGCAAGCTGCAAATAATCGCTGTAGCTTAGTTGCCACAGGCGACCGCCATATAAAAAGTCACTGCTGTTTAATTTATTGTTATCGACTTGATGTACCAGCTTCTCCACAATGGCTTGGAGCACAGGTGAGCACTCTTCCACTTTCAGCTCGCTTATGAATACTTTAGGCTGGGTCGGATCAGGGTGTTCATAGTGCTTCGCTACCAGCTTCTTACTTTCAAACACATAATCACCACAGGCAACGTAGCCTAAGGCAAGAAAAGGCTTAGCCAGCGTTTCAATACCTAATGGCGCAACATTGAAGGTTCGCAACGCAATATGGTCATTAATCAACGCTTCGTCTTCTTGAAGCAAGTGATGGACTTTGTCGGCAGAAGGGCAAAGGCGCTGAATGTAGTCATTCCATAATGATTGAAATAAAACGGTTGGCGTCATAACGCCTCCTTGTCTGTGCTCGGTTTAAACCATGCTAGTAGGCATGGGGTTTTAGATAAAGTTTACTGCTATAGCTCAACCCCAGGGCTGAGCGTGGCAGGCAGTTCAGTCGAACGACCTTCCATTGATGCCATTGGGTATGCGCAGTAATCGGCCGCGTAATAGGCGCTTGGTCTTAAATTTCCCGACGCTCCCGGCCCACCAAACGGTGCATCACCACTGGCTCCGGTTAATTGTCGATTACGATTTACAATGCCAGCGCGGATATGATCGACAAAGTAGTCCCATTCGGCATCATTGGTCGACACTAAGCCTGCCGATAAACCAAAGCGAGTTTCATTAGCCAGTTGTACCGCTTGCTCTAAGCTTTGGTAACGCACGACTTGTAACAATGGTCCGAAATACTCTTCATCAGGCAATTGGCTAACTGCGGTGACATCAATAATGCCCGGAGTGACAAACGCCGCCTGCAAAGGTGTCGCGGCCAGCAAGCTGACGCCACCCAAGGCGCGTAAATTGTCCTGAGCAGCAAGAATGAACTGCGCCGCCGCTTGTGATATTTGTGGCCCCATAAAAGGTGCTGGCTCAGCAAAGGGGTGATCAATACGCAATTTTTGAGTGGCACTGACCAGCTTTTCAAGCAATCGATCGCCTTCATTTCCCTCTGGAACATAAAGACGCCGCGCACAGGTACACCGCTGGCCTGCACTTAAAAATGCGGATTGAATAATGGTATACACTGCCGCATCAAGCTCGCCATACTGCTTAGAGATAACCATTGGGTTGTTACCGCCCATTTCTAAAGCCAGCATTTTCCCCGGCTGCCCAGCAAACTGGCGATGGAGTAAATGACCTGTATTGGCGCTGCCAGTAAAAAGAAGGCCATCAATGCCTTTGGCCTGAGCAAGCGCAATACCCGTTTCCTTCGCGCCCTGCACTAGGTTAAGTACACCCGCAGGTAGGCCTGCTTCTTGCCACAATTTCATCACAAACTCACCAGTCCACGGAGTCTGCTCTGAAGGTTTAAACACAACCGTATTACCCGCTAAAAGTGCAGGCACAATATGACCATTCGGCAGGTGGGCAGGGAAATTATACGGACCAAAAACCGCAAGAACGCCCAATGGACGATGACGCAATACCAGTTGATTACCCGCTGCTTCGCGTGTGTTTTCACCAGTGCGATCATGATAAGCTCGAATGGATATAGCGATTTTACCCGCCACCGCTGCCGCTTCAGTACGCGTTTCCCAAAGTGGCTTTCCTGTCTCTTTGGCGATGACCTGTGCAAGCTCTTCACTGCACTGTTTCACTTTTTCAGCGAAGGCTAATACATATTGCTCACGCTCAACAAAAGGACGTTTTTTCCACTCTATAAATGCGACTCTTGCCGCCGTTACCGCAGCTTCTACTTGCGCGGGTGTGGCGCTATCGCCCTGCCAAATCGTCTCATTGTTATAGGGACTAAGCGAAAGCATTGTCTCGCCTTGTCCAGCTAACCATTCACCTGCAATCCACTGAGTCATCTGTTAATCCTTACCTTCCAATGTGCCTATTTTACTGCGCCAAAATTCGAACAAAATCACCACTATCAACCAATAGAGCTTGCGCCACTTTAGGTGAGATGATCACCGTTTCCGTTTCGCGGTTATAAGCACCTTTTGCAGCAGTAGCACGAAAGTTTTCAAACGAGCTATTGCAGATAAGATAATCTTGCGAGCTTGAATGCTCGGCCACTTCCACTTTAGCTCGCACCGAGTGACGTACGGATTCGATATTGCGCAAATCGCACTCAACCGTTGGACCTGCATCAAAAATGTCTACATAGTTACGGCAGGTGAATCCTTCGCGCTCGAGTAGCGTTAACGCTGGACGGGTATTGTCATGCACTTGACCAATCACCGCCTGTGCCTCTTTACTCAATAAGTTGACGTAAATCGGCAGTTTGGGCATCAGATCAGCAATAAACCCTTTTTTACCAATGCCGGTTAAATAATCAGCCATAGTAAAATCAATCGAGAAAAAATGCTCTTGCAGCCATTGCCAAAAGGGCGAGTTGCCTTCGGCATCAGACACACCACGCATTTCAGCAAAGATGGTTTTAGAAAAACGATGTGGGTGTTCCGCCATCATCAGAAAACGGCATTTCGACATCAAACGCCCATTCAACCCTTGACGAAAATCTGGACGTAAAAAAAGCGTACAAATTTCACTGCATCCAGTGTAGTTATTGCCAAAAGTAAGCAACTTGACGGTATTGTTGACCTTCAGCTTAGGCGACGAATGCACTATCGTGCTGATGTGATAAGAATAAAATGGTACGTCATGGCCAATCGATGCCTCAACGCCAGTCGTCCCTGCTACCTCACCGGTTTCAGAATCAAAACCGACCATCAGGTAACCTTCATCTCCTGGCTCTGAGACGTCGGGTTTAGCGAAGCTGTATTCAGAATGAGTAATACGGTTGGTTAAGAGCTTTTCATTCACGGGTAGTGATGTAAACCCGTGACCGGATTCAATAGCGCATGTGTGTAGCGCATCGTAGTCCGACATTGCGATAGGGCGAACAACTAGCATCAATACTTCCCTCCAGATGCTTGAAGTGGCCCAAGGCATCCTACCTTGGGCTGCTAGGCTTTTTCACTACATGAGTGATGCAATAGCTTTATCTAATCTTGCTAAGCCTTCTTCTATTTCTTGTTTGGTGATCACTAATGAAGGCGTCATACGAACCACGTTCATACCCGCAACCAACACCAGTAAACCTTGCTTGCCCGCGGCTTGTAGGATATCGCGAGCGCGACCTTGCCACTGCTCATTTAATGCCGCGCCAAGCAGTAGACCTTTACCACGGATTTCACTAAAAATGTGGTACTTCTCATTAATGTTAGCCAATCCTTCACGAAAGAGCGCTTCACGCTCTTTCACGCCAGCCAAGGTTTCTGGCTGGCTAACCACATTAACTACCGCTTCTGCTACCGCGCAAGCCAGTGGGTTGCCACCATAAGTCGAACCGTGAGTGCCCACTTTAAAATGCGCGGCTAATTCGTTTGTGGTGAGCATAGCGCCAATAGGGAAGCCGCCACCGAGTGATTTCGCGGTACTTAAAATATCCGGCGTGACGCCCAATCCTTGATAAGCATAGAACTCACCAGTGCGGCCATTACCGGTTTGCACTTCATCAAAGATCAACAGGGCGTTGTGCTTATTGCACAATTCACGCACGGCTTGGACAAACTCAGCAGAAGGCGACACAATGCCACCCTCGCCTTGCAAGGGTTCCATCATTACCGCACAAGTGCGATCAGAGATGTGTGCTTGCAACGCTTCAATATCGTTATACGGTAGGTGGGTAACATCCGCAGGTTTAGGACCAAATCCATCGGAATAAGTCGCTTGCCCCCCGACCGTCACTGTAAAGAAAGTGCGGCCGTGGAAGCCTTGGTTAAAGGCGATGATTTCTGATTTTTGTTCACCATGGACATCAGCGGCCCAGCGACGCGCCAGTTTGAGCGCCGCTTCATTAGCTTCCGCGCCGGAGTTAGCAAAAAACACCTTTTCAGCAAAACTGACTTGCGTTAATTTTTTCGCCAAGCGCAAAGCAGGCTCATTAGTCATCACGTTACTGAGATGCCACAACTTATTGGCTTGCTTGGTGATCGCATCAACCATCGCCGGATGGCAATGGCCCAAACAACTCACTGCAATACCGCCAGCAAAGTCGATGTATTCATGACCCTGTTGATCCCACACTCGAGAGCCCTGCCCTTTAACTGGAATCATTTCCATCGGGTTATAACAAGGGACCATCACCTCATCAAACAGACTGCGATCTACACTATTTTCCACTGTCATTACACATTCCCTCTTGATACCGCATGCCAAGCAGATTGCGATCTTCCTATTAAACGCTTGAGTGGAAGATATTGTTTTGCTTTTTAGCTAATGCAGCATTGTATTTACAAATTATTAACCATTTCAATAGTGATTTATTCTTTTAGATCGGCAGAAGTACCGATAATCGTCACTACTTATGATTATTTATGCATTAAGTCACCTCTTTTATGAAGCACTTTTTTATAAATAATATAAATAAGTACAACAAGGCCTTGAGGCGACAAGCCATCCCTCATTCCAACAGGATGTATGGTGCATAATATTGCAAAGATAAAAAACAGCAGAAATGATGAGGAAAATGTTAAGAAAGGTGATCGCAGTCCGGTTGAGAATGGTTCAACGGCGCAAAAAATTTGCGAGCAGCTGATGGCCCTGTTCTGTTTTAATTGATTCAGGATGAAACTGCACGGCATCAATTGGCAGTGTTTTATGTTGGTAACCCATGATTTCGTCCATCGAACCATCGGCCTGTTGAGTCCAAGCGGTGAGCTCAAAACAGTCCGCAAGAGAATCGGCTTTGACCACCAACGAATGGTAGCGAGTAACGGTTAACGGGTTATTGAGCCCTAGAAAGAGGCCACGGTTGGTGTGTTGGATCGGTGAGGTTTTACCATGCATCACCTTTTTGGCTCGCACCACTTGCCCGCCAAACACTTGCGCAATGGCTTGATGCCCAAGGCAGACTCCTAAGATAGGAAGTTTACCCGCAAAATGTTCAATCGCTGCCAGTGAAATTCCCGCCTCATTCGGCGTGCAAGGCCCAGGGGAAATCACCAGATGCGTTGGGCTGAGCGCTTCAATGCCAGCGATATCGATTTCATCATTACGCACCACCGTCACTTGAACTCCCAGCTCACAGAAGTATTGGTACAAGTTGTAGGTAAACGAATCGTAGTTATCGATGATAAGTAGCATGTGAATTAAAACGCTCTGGGTAAAAGTCAGCGAGAGGCGCTATTGTGCAATACTGGTTTGGAAAGGCAAGAAGTTATCGATTCTGTGCTAAATACACGATTTTCACATTCGTTCATTATGTAGCCAGTTCGGTTGTGATCATTATTTTACTTGCTCTCATTTGAAAGTAACACTTCTCATCGCATGGTCGAATAAGAGAACGGAAACAACGATAAAATAAATCTATCCCATAGTTAATGATCGATAAAAATAAAACCAAGTAATCCGCTTACTTGGTTCTTCATTCTTATTTCCTAAAAATGTCGTTTATTTAAGCAGGGCTTTCTTGTAAATGCTCACTACTTGGTTGTTTGTTATGAGGCTGCCAAGGAGAATTTACCGAATAAGGCTGACGCACCGCTAATTCTGTTTCGGATAACACGCCATAACGAAGTACGGTGTGGTTATTCACCAGTAATATATCGCCAAGTTGTAAATCAAACACATGCTGTACTTGTGAACGTTCAAGAATAGGAGTTAAAGCATTGGCTACTTGATTGATATTGTCAATTTCAGTCGACGACGATATATGCTTCGCCAATGATGGGCTCCAGCGTAAATTCATTCCCCAATCCCCCGACATAATCACAGGATAAGTAGCCGTATCATCGTACTGCACAATGGTATTTTTCAGCCAACTACTTGCTTGACCATTAAGACACAATGCAGCCAGTGAGGCATCGAGTAAGTTAACCTTCAGCGGAGCAGATGAACAGTAAATCGCCCATTCATCAGGAGTCATGTCAGCATAAGAATAGCGACGCGCTATGCTCGTTGACGGTGTTTTGAGCCCGTACCAACTGGGCTCTGCTAATGCACTACTCCGAACATATTCTTCCGGAAGCAGAGCATGATTTCCGGCAAACCACGAAGACCAAAATGAAGCTTGAGGCAACGGGCCAAAGCCTTTTAAACAGACAGCAGAGAACGCCTTCACCAATTGGCTCACTTGAGCCTGCGGTAGCGCGGTCAGTGAGCATCCATGGTGTGACTCTAACGTCAGGCCAAACTGCTCTGTTTGTAGAGTGGCTTTTACCTCACGCATCAACTGTGCCTCGTTAGCGTCTTCGATATTGAAACGCAGTAAACACCACAGCGTTCCTTGATGCATTACGGGAATAATCACGCCTTCACGTTGTTTGTGGTTGGCCTGCGTATCAATAATAAATTCTCCGCGGCAAGCATCAAATAAGACACAAGTATGCCAAGGTGTCTTAAACGATCGCTCATCAAAAAGAAACAGCGAATATTTTTTGCCTTGCATTGGGTGTTCATGAATGCTGAGACGAATAGCGTGGCTCAAATGAGTATTGAGGAAATTATCGAGTGCACGTCCTTGCACCATCATTCCTTTAGCCATAAGGGCTAGTCGCTCACGTCGTTTCTTATAACTCAGCGGAGCAAGCGCATATCTCTGATCTTGATGCATGAATTTTTTCAAACCCAGATAGGTATGGTGCATTGCATTATCATGCTGTTTAAGACGTGCAAAATCACGCTCATATTCCGCATCACCAAAGCGCTGCTTTAATCCATTGAAATATTGATATTCATTTAAGTCATCAAACGCAGAGAAGTGCTCAAAGTTTATAATTTTGAGACAATCACTGGCGTTCATATTTTCCACCATATTCCGTAATTCATCAGAATAAGTGTAGTGATGTTCTAAATCGACATTAATATAATCAGAAAATGTATGATAATCAGAAAAAATGTAAAACATCACTCCTGGAGAATATACAGATTGAATATCACGAATGGCATTAACAAATTTTTGTAAAACTCGATATTCACCCAAGTCAGGCTTATAACCTAATACCTTATCTAGGTTATTCGTTTTACATGGAAAGGCGGGTAGTAATAATGTAATGACTTTGTTTTCAATGACACACTGAGCTATCTGCGTTTTTAACTTCTGATACCCAGTAAAAGTGGCGTCTGTTTGTGCTAATAATTGGTCTAATAAAATAAAAGCAATATTATCCACACATTGCTGCTGTTGATGATCAAGCATAGTGTTTCCTTATTAAAAGCGAAGACCATTGACGGAATGATGCAGAACCCTCGGCCTTCACTCTCGGTTAAAAAGTTTATAGGCCAGCTAACAGTTCAGCCGCGTGCGCAAGCGACGCGAAAGCCGCAATATAACCATCAGGGCGGATCAGTAAAGCCTGCCCCTGGTAGAATGAACTCTCACTCCAATACTGCCCAGGCTTCGCTTGATCGTACAGATGAAGGCAACGCACAAACGGAGGAATTTCGGATGGTAACTCCGCATCGCCAGTCAACAGAAGCGTAAAGGAGCGGTAATCTAGCCATTGATAAAAGCGGCAACTCTGCTGATCGCTATGCATTTCAAAGTCATACACTCGAGAACCGTTTAAGCCACCATTGCCATACCCAATGCCCATACCTGTGATGTTACCAGCTCGCTGTTCAACGATTTGTACATAGTCCTCCGCATGGGTTCCTCGTTCTGAGTATTTAGTTGCACGCACCAATGCACCAGAGCTTTCAATCACACTGCGAGCCACTGGTTGGCGCTCAGCCTGATAACTGTCCAGCAGCGTAGGTGATGCCTGACCACGCAACACCATGTTGAGCTTCCAGATCAAATTGAACGCGTCAGCAACTCCGGTATTGAGCCCTTGGCCGCCATTGACCGAATGTATATGGCAGGCATCTCCTGCTAGAAAGACCCGTTGCTGGTGGTCATACCGTTCTGCAACAGACTCCTTAACCGAGAAATAAGAAAACCACTCAACCTGCTTAAACGTCAGTGAATGCGGCGACATTGCTCGGTTAATGCGCGCAATAACCTCTTGCTGAGTAAACTCTTCGGTGTCCATACGGATATAAAAACGATCCAAATCACCTTCACGTGGAATCCAGGCGACATCTGACGTCTCAGCCTGAAATACGATGATTTCTGGCACTTTCGGAAAATCTGACTCAATAACACCATCAATCACCGCCCAGATAATTTCTGGTCTCTCGATTTCAAATGGAATCGAAAAATGCTGACGTACAAAAGAGCGCCCACCGTCTGCACCAATCACGTAACGTGAACGAACTCGCTCGCCACTGCTCAGTTCCGTCACGCAGCCTTGCTCATCAACAGTGATATCGACCACAGATAAACCACGGCGCACGGCCGCGTTCTGCGCTTTGACTGCGCTATCTAACGCTTTTTCAATATGTGCTTGCCCCAACATCAGAAAGTGAGGATAGAAGCAGCCTTGCAGCGCTGTCCACCAATGAGACTGGCGTGACAAAAATTGACCATTAGCCCATACCGAACTTGTATTACAGGGTTTGCCTTGCACGTAAAGTGGCTCAAATAAGTCAACGATATCAAGTAACTGCAGAGTTCGAGCATTAAGCGCATCGGCCCGTCCGACCACCAGTGGCCCATTAGATTTATCAATAATTTGTGAGTTCAGACCGCAGCGCTGCGCTAAATAGTGGCACATAAGCCCAACAGGGCCTGCTCCAACGATCATAATATCAGTGTGGCAATCACTCATCGGTAAGACTCCAAACTTGGGTTATCAAACGGTGGATCGCTTAGCACCTGAACTCGACGGATATGACGTGGGGTATGCGATAAAAAGCTTTCTCGACCATGCAGTAAGTTAAAGTTATCCGTAATGACCACATCATCATTTTGCCACTCGTGAGCATAAAAATGACGAGGGTCATACAGTGCGTCACGTAAGCTACGGTGGAACTCAGCTATTTGCTCACTATCAATGCCACTAAAGGTCACATTTGGTGGGTTTAGCAGATCGCCACGTTCAGCGAAATGCGGTTCGGCGTAACGAATGACCTCGTGTGAGAGATAGGGATGTTGAGCAATAATGGGAGAAATGGTGTGACTGCAATAGAACTCCATCTCTCGCTGGTAGTGCCCCGTGACTTTTCGCCACAATGAGCGCTGCTGTTCGGTTGCGTTCTGTAGCGCCTTGCTTGTATGAGTGAAGGTCGTCCGGCCGCCTTGTGCTGGCAATGGCGCCTGAACACATTGAAATATCTGATATTCAGGCACTTGAGGACGGAACATGCCATCCCAATGCAGCGGCATATAGCTACTATCAAAAATATGGTCCTTTGGCTGATCTTTTTGAATTAGATCTAACACTTTGCCAAATGGCCAAATACTGATCTCTCCCCATTGCTCGCAATATTCCGCAAATTGCTCGGCCTGTTCAAAGGCTTTAAATCCACGTATCAATACCAACTGATGCTCAATAAATAGTTTACGCAGTAGTGCTATTGGTACTTCGCTAATGGGAATTTTTAATCCATTTGCTTCTATTTTTACTCCAAAAGGGTGGAGCTTCGTGACCTGATAATTCATCACCCGTTCCTTTAAATTAATTTTTAATAAAACGTTAGAAATAAAACAACATTGCATCCATCATTTTCGAAAATTCGGTTGGATAATATTAAAAATATTCACACAATATTGATATTTATAAGATTGACATTGCTAATTTAATTATTAATCCCAGTTTATTTAGGAATAGATATCTCAATAGTGCCATCATTCAGAAGAAATTTATTATTTGCCCGTATTTAAAGGAAACCAAAATGGTTTATATCTCTCTAATTAGAGCTGTCATTATTTGATGAATGACAAAGGTTGACTAGATAACAAAACAAGAACGAAAGGTTACCAATAAGGGAACAATTATGTTGAGTGAGTTAAAACGTATTGCCATTTTTAATAAAGTGGTTGAATACGGTTCGTTTACCTCGGCTGGTGAATCGTTAGGCATAGCAAAATCGAAAGTGAGCGAGCAAGTTAGCTTGCTAGAATCACATCTTAACGTACGTTTACTGCATCGCTCTACCCGTAAAGTTAGCCTAACGACTGAAGGGCACGCATTTTATCAACATACCAATGGCCTCTTACCGCTGGCAGAAGACGCGCTACGGGCCGTCCAGCATTTGTCTACCGATGTGGCAGGCGTGATTAGGATCGGTACAACCATTGATGTCGGCAGCTATATTTTAAGTCCGCTGATTTCAACATTTTCTGAGAGTTACCCCAATGTGCTGTTTGATATTCAACTCGAAGATGGTTTACAAGATCCAGTAGCCACACAATTAGATGTGCTGATCAGAATGGGTGAACTGACATCTTGCTCAATGGTTGGCCGCGAATTAATGCCTTTTAAAATGGGGATATACGCCAGTAAAAAATACTTAGCTAGTGCACCTTTATTAAGGAAACTACGAGATTTAGAGCAGCACCCATGGGTTGCGTTAACTTTATTGAATCTTCCTCAAGATAAAGTCACGCTAATCAATCCAAAGGGAGTGAGATGCGACATCAAAACCCGCCCTAAACATATCTGCAATGCGCCGCTTGGTGCGATGTCAATGGTACAACAAGGCATGGGGATCGGCTTGATTGCCAATTTTCTCGCTGACGAAATCAATGATCCTAACCTCGTCAGGCTTTTTCCAGATTATTATCTATCAGATAACACCATGAACATTCTTTACCCGAGCCGTCACCACCTTGCGCCACGAGTAAGGCTATTTATTGATTATTTAATTGAAAAAATCCGAGCGTGAGCAAAACAAAAACGCCCCGTCAGTTAACGGGGCGCACTTTAAGCCTTAACGACGACGTCGCCACATACCAAAGCCGAGTAATGAGAAGAGTGCTCCTAGGCCGAATGAACCGCCGTAGATGTTCAGTTCTAACACGGCAGGATCATGATCAGATGCGCGGAAATGATCTTGATATTTAGGTAAATCACCTTTGAATTCACTGTTGTAATCAAACAGTGTCGATTCACCGCCGTTGATATGCCAATCGGTCGCATCCACCACTTTGCCTTTCAAACTTTTGCTGACCAGCAAATGATCCAGTGCGCCAACTTCATCATTAAATGAGTAACTCCAGCTCTCTGGGTGTTTTATGGCCACGGCGTTAAGGTACCCATAATTGTGAGTAATCAACGCGCCATCATCACCAAATTGAGGAGTACCTGCAATGTAAGTATTACGTGCCGCACGAATGGTTTTGCCATACTTCTCTGGGCTGTAGTCCGTCAATACGAGCATCGGGTCTTCCATACCGTAAGAGTTCATATCACCCAAAATGACTTTATGCCCTTTTATTTTTTGTAACGCTTCACCTAAAGCAACTGCAGCTGCGACACGGAATTGTTCACATGCACCTTGAAAATCAAGATCTTTGCCGCCTTGCCCACCTTGTTCAACTGGTGCGGCATCTTCCCAACATGCCGAGCCTTTGGATTTTAGATGGTTAACCACGACGGTAATTTTCTCATTGCCACCTTTAACTTTGAAGGTCGGTGCAAGCGTGTCACGCTGGTAATTTTTACCATCTTCAATCACTTTACCTTTGTCATCCAACACTTCTGGTGCTTGTTGGCTTGGCATTGGAATTACACGATTCTCTGTCAACTTCACTACTTTTTCACGATAAATCACTCCTGTGGTGATCACATCCGTGCCAATAGAATCAAGTTCATCGGTCACACCATCATTATTTGAGTCAATCGCGACAAAACGGTAATGCTTTTTCTTATCCGAGATCTGGCTGTTGATCTGATTGACCAATTGCGCAATCGCCGAACCTGCACCGAAACCGTTATTCTCAATTTCCATCAAACCGACAATATCGGCATCCAAACGTACAATCGCATTAACGATCTTCGCTTGCTGCAATTCAAATTCTGCAAGGTTATTAGCACCACGATTATCACCATGCTGATTTGCATCACCGCCAAACGGCGAGTTGAAATAGTTAAGCACGTTGAATGTGGCAATGCGCAGATCGCCTTCATCGATATCCGGTTTCTCGCTGCGAGGATCATTGCGCACGAAATTCTCTTGGTTGAGCGAATTGGTCACAATCAGACGATATTCGTTGTAACCGTATGAGAGCACACCTTCTAAACCTATGATGCTGTCATCAATGCGGATGTAATCTTCCGTCGAACCATTTTGATCAATATCACTGCGACCAAACTCTGGGTAGTACGGAATTTGGCCATCGGCGGCTTTCGCATCTGATTCAATAAACAAGCGGCGCTGCGCGTTTTCGATGCTCTGCTGTTTGGCTTGCTCAGAGCCCGCAGCGAATAGCTGGTTCGGTTGCATGTTAATACGACCTTGCGCTAACACCATGTTATTGCGACGAGAAGCATAGTCATAACCAAAGGTGCGCGTCACACGCATATCCAGCTCTGGTGTGGTTTTTACCAACATGCCTTCATAACGCTCTAATGTGTGCTCAAAGTTCTCATCGGTGGGCAAAATCTCTATCGCGGTCGCTTGTGGAGCCTCTTGCTCACCTTGCTTTAGCCATTGGTTGTTTTCGACTTTAAGCTGTGTGAGGTTGTAATATTCCTGTACTTTACCTTTCACACAAACCACATCTCCCGGTTTTAAACTTGAACTTGATTGATCGGTAAAAACAAACAAACCTTCAGAGGTGTTTAAGTTGTAATCATCTTCCAACGCTTGCAGATAAAAACCTTTAGTCAATCCTGTGGTAATGGCACTCACGACACCTTTGACAAAATATTCTTGGTCGGTGATGTAAGGGTAGCCACTAATAAAAGGAGAGGTTTGCCCTTCACCTTGGATCGCTTGAATAGAGGTAAAGGTGGGTTCAGATCCCTCTTGAGTACAGGTAAATTCAGCCGGTGGCTCAACGGCATCGAGTGCGCCTAACCCTTCAATATTATCCTTGGTTAGCGCGCTCCACTGCGCAGCTTGATAAGCCGCTGAGGGCGTGAGGCTATCGCTATTACGCACTAAAGTGGTGTCCTTGCCCCAGTTAATGCCGCCCATCACTCCCAACACATCATGTACGCTACCATCACTGTTTAGCAGCGCCACCGGATCATCACCGTTAAAATTAATCACCGAGCCATCATTTTCATCACTCACCGCTTGGATAGCACTATTGGCGCTGGCATGAGAAATCACTAACACATCGTTCGCGGCAATTACTCGCCCAGTCAGGGGCAACTGTGTATCCCAGTTCCCACCGCCATTGCTTGATTTCGCTAAAATGAAATTGTCTAAACTGACGGATGCATTGCTAGTGTTAGCAATTTCGATGGCCTTATTGAAGCTGCTGCCTTCTACATACTGAGAAATAATAATCTCAGCTTGAGCTGATACAGCCAATGTGGAGCTTATCGCCGCAGCGAGTAATGTTCGGCCAAAGGGTTTAATTCGTGTCGATTCCATTGTTCACCTCTTTCCCTGCTCTGTAACCGAAGTGGTAAGCAAGGTGTTGTAAATCACGTTTATAAAGGGGATTGATTCCATTTGCGCGTACAGTGTTGTGTTTTTAAATGAAAGATAAAAACATTCACCATTCATATCGAGATCAACATCGCATAGCTAGAGCAAATACTTGAACTAAGCGCAAACTTTCAACAAAGAAGGTAAAGGGGGTTTTCGACAGTGATATTGCAGTGAGGTGAAAAGTCTTATTTTTCTAAAAAGAAAAGCAAACAAGGTGCTCCGTACACGACAAACACCTTAGTTTGATTATTGTGGCTGGCTAAAAGAGAGGTAGCGATCAAAGACCGCCTGCGCGCGACCAGTTTGCTGCGCATCGAGAAAATAGTCATTAAGCTGATTTAACAGCGGCATCGAATTTTCTAAGCTACGGCGAACTTGCACGTGGTACGGCTTGTTTCTAGCGAGAAAATGATGAACGATTGGCCGATCAATTTTATATAGACCCAACTGAATTCCACCATAAATGGGTTCAATTTCACTCACAAACCAATCACACCGCTCTTTTTGCAGCATATTCAACGCTTGCTGTACGGAATTTAAATAGAGAGAGGGTTCTCTAGACAGTGCAAAATTCTCATAATTAAAGCCATTAACTCCGCATAATACGCCATCAACGGATGGGTCTTTTAAATCTTCATGGTTGTCTGGCAGCGTAAAATAACCGAGTTGAATTGTATAAAGCGGGACCGAAAAATAGCTGTACTCAGCCCTTTCTGCACGATAACTTGCATCCCATGTCAGATCGCAGCGACCGCGCTCTTGCGTCAGTTCATGCTGGACTCGCGCCCAAGGCATAAAATAAAACTGGTAATCGATGTTGTGAGATTTTAATGCGTCCAACACCAGAGTTGTGGCTGAGCCAGTCAAGGAATCGGCTTTTTCTTGATACGAGCTTCCCTGCCAATAGGTGAACGGGGGCCAAACATTCACATCACCAACACAAATACGAACTGGCTCTGCGGCGGCGGCACTACAGATGAACATCAATCCTAATAACAGCAGTCGTCTCATGTTCAAAACTCATCATCATGGCTATGATTTAAAGTGTAGACCTAAGCCTACAATACAAAGAGAAAGATCAAATTTTATTAAGCAGAAGTAAAAAATAAAGCTAGGAAAACCTAGCTTTATTTAATGCGAAAAGAGTTAGATTGTCGCAGGAAAAACTAAGGACGCTCGACAAACCCTACCGCTTTAAATGCTTTTTTCAAGGTGATCGCAGCGCGGGCCGAGGCTTTTTCTGCACCCGCTTTCATTACTGAATCAAGATACGCGCGATCTTCTCGAATGCGCGCGTATTCAGCTTGTACAGGCTCCAGCATGGCAACCAGCGCTTCGCCAACATCTTTCTTGAAAGGGCCGTACATCTCAACACCTTGATATTGCGCTTCAATCTCAGCAAAGCTTTTGCCTGTCGCCGCAGAGTACAAACTCATCAAGTTGGAGATGCCCGCTTTGTTTTCGGTATCAAAAGCGATGCGTGGTGGTGTTTCAGTATCTGTCTGAGCCTTATTAACCTTCTTGATAATCGACTTTGGATCTTCCAGCAAAGTGATGATATTCTTACGGTTATCATCTGACTTAGACATCTTTTTCGTCGCATCTTGCAGGCTCATTACTCGCGCGTTCACTTGAGGAATGTAAGGCTCTGGAATGGTGAAGATCGGCTTTTCAGGACTATAGATGTTGTTAAAACGAGTCGCGATATCTCGCGCAAGTTCTAAGTGCTGCTTTTGGTCACTGCCCACGGGTACTTGGTGCGCGCCATAAAGTAGAATATCGGCCGCCATCAACACAGGATAACCGAATAAGCCTGCATTCACATCGTTCGCATAACGTGCTGATTTGTCTTTGAACTGAGTCATGCGGCTCAATTCACCCATCTGCGTGTAGCAGTTGAGAAGCCAACCCAATTGAGCATGCTCTGGTACGTGTGACTGAACAAATAGCGTGCTCTTTTTAGGGTCAACACCAACTGCAAGACAGATTGACAATGCATCTAACGTGGCTTCATGCAGTGCTTTCGGATCTTGACGAACCGTGATCGCATGCAGGTCAACCACGCAGTATTGACAATCATAGTCATCTTGCATCTGTTGCCATTGACGTAGAGCACCCAAATAGTTACCGATACTTAGTTCACCTGACGGTTGAACACCACTCAATACAATGGGTTTGCTCATAGGGATGATTTCCTTGCTACTTAAAATGAGATAAGACTGAAAATGTCTGTGAAAAAAACCGCGCTTATTCGCTAAGTGATACTTGATTTAGCGATAACGCGGTTTATGCAGTGTACTCATTGACGAGTATTTTACTAGCGCATTGTGTGAACTTTTATGCTGAAACTCGCAACACATCAAGCAATTGGTCGATACAGTCCGCCACGTAATCAGGGTTGGAAGCTGAAATGGGCTCACCGTGATTGTAGCCATAAGTCAAACCAAACGAATAACAACCCGCATTTTTAGCCGCTAAAATATCGTTTTTCGAATCCCCAACCATCAACATTTCCTTGGCCGTTAGTTGATGTTTATCCAATAGCCAGTTAAGCGCCATTGGATCAGGTTTTTTGATCGGGAAGGTATCACCACCAATCACATCACTAAAAAAGTGCTCAATACCATGTTGTACCAATACGTCAGGTACAAACTTAGACGGTTTATTGGTCACCAAAGCTAATGTAAACCCAGCGCTGTGTAGCTGCGCTAAGGTTTCTTTCACTTGGGGATATAAATGGCTCAGTTTATGGCCCGTTTGGGCATAAAATTCATCAAAACGCTCACGAGCGGTGGCTTTGATCTCATCGCTAAGATCAGGGTTGATGGTTAAACTTTGGCTAAGTGAGCGAGCGATCAGCACATCTGCACCATTGCCGACGTAATCACGCACTTGCATTTCTGATACTGATGAATAGCCTAACGATTGTACCGCTTGGTCGGCGGCTACGGCTAAATCTGGCACGCTGTCGAGCAAGGTACCATCGAGATCAAAGGCGATTAATTTAATTGAGCTTAAAGACATCTTAACTTCCGAATAATAGACAAGGGGCACAAAGCCCCTTGTTGCGTTATAAGTATGTTGCGTAGTGATTATTGAGGTGTAGTCAGTATTATGACTTAGCGCGCCACTTTGGCTAATTCTGCGCGCATCTCATCAATCACCGTTTGGTAATTAGGTTGACCAAAAATAGCCGAGCCTGCGACAAACATATCTGCGCCCGCTTGCGCAATTTCACGAATGTTATCGACTTTGACCCCACCATCAATCTCAAGGCGGATATGACGACCCGATTGCTCAATCAATTGACGCACCGCGCGCAGTTTATCCAACGTATGCGGAATAAAAGATTGACCACCAAAACCAGGGTTAACCGACATCAGCAAAATGAGGTCCACTTTATCCATAATAAATTCGAGATGCGCAAGTGGCGTAGCTGGGTTGAGCACTACACCCGCTTGGCATCCGTGCTCTTTGATCAATTGCAATGTGCGATCAACGTGATCAGAAGCTTCCACATGAAAAGTGATCATCGAAGCCCCTGCTTTGGCAAAATCAGGAATGATGCGATCAACTGGTTTCACCATCAGGTGAACATCAATCGGTGCCGTAACACCATAGTCGCGCAGCGCCTTACAAATCGGAGCACCAAAGGTCAAGTTGGGAACGTAGTGGTTATCCATTACATCAAAATGGACAACGTCTGCCCCAGCGGCAAGCACTTTCTCAACATCTTCGCCAAGACGAGCAAAATCTGCTGAGAGTATAGATGGGGCAATTAGGAAATCTTTCATACCTGACCTCTTAGGCTAGTGGGCGCAAATGCGTGATGAGCAAAATTCGCCCGCAATTCTACCTAAGCTGGCCAAGATATCCTAGCGCGACACCCGATTTAACTGCGAAATGTTAACCTTCGCATTCCGCTGTATTGAACAGTGCCAACAACTCATCTACTTTGTTGCGCCCTGCTCCATTACGGCTAATGGTGCGCTTAACCTTGACCACGTTAAGTTCTGCACCATGATATAAACGGCGCGTTAACTTAGTGTCATGATTGGAAATCAGTACCGGTATGCCACGATCATTGGCGGCTTTTTCGGCGACATCGGCCAATGAGGCTTGATCATCCAATGAAAAGCCATTACCAGAATAAGAAGTAAAATTGGCGGTAGTAGAGAGTGGCGCGTATGGCGGATCGCAATAGACAACACAGCCCTTGCGAGCACGACGAAACGTCTCTTCGTATCCTTCGCAAATAAAGGTCGCTTTCTTGGCTTTCTCGGCAAAAAACTCCAATTCTGCTTGCGGGAAATAAGGCTTTTTGTAGGAACCAAAAGGCACATTGAAACCGCCTTTTTTGTTGTAGCGACATAACCCATTAAAACCAAAACGGTTCATGTATAAAAACGCCAACGAACGATACAGTACATCATCGGTTTTATTGAACTCTTTGCGAATATCGAGATACGCTTCTTTACGGTTGTTATCGGCCGTGAACCAACGCTTAGATTCGGTGATGTACAGTTCAGGTTGATCTTTAATCAGGTTGTACAAGTTGATGAGATCAGGATTGATATCGGCCAACAAATACTGTTCAAAATCAGTATTGAGGAACACAGAGCCAGCACCAACAAAGGGTTCAACCAGTTTACGCGCTGGCGGCAGGTGACGTTGAATCTCTTCGACTAGGCCATACTTACCACCAGCCCATTTAAGAAAGGCACGCTGCTTCTTCATTTACTGCTCTATCTTTCAACCACGAAATAAGGCTGCGGAATGTAACATATTTTTGCGTCAAGCTCAGCGTTATTTCGCACGATCAATCTCTCGCTGTACTTGGCTGAGCGATTTGGCCCAAGGGCCTTGCAATTGCAACGCTTTCGGTAAGGTTTCAACGGCATCACGCGCAAACTGGATGGTTGGATAATTACCATAGGTGATGATGTACCACTCCACATCATTGCGTGCTGTCGGATAAATACGCACCTTTTCTTGCAGCGCGTAGGTGTTAATAAAGTTTTGTGCTTCAGCAAGCGAACTGACTGCAGCTAATTGCAAAGTATAGCTGCGTGGCGAAAAGGCTTTGAGTTCTTCTCTCGCAAAGGAGAAAGTGATTTTCGTTGGCGCAGCAGCAGTGGCAGTCTCACTTACGGGCACAGTTTGCGCCGTGCGGTTTTGTGCATCAGCAAGTGCATTATTAATCACTGACGTATCGGCTTTGGTCGAATTGCCTTCCAAAAGCGCATCCACAACATCAGACTCAATCACCACTCGTTGCTGATCGCTGTCAATTATGCCCACGCTCTCTGAATTCTCCATCACATCGGGTGGTAACGAACTGGAATCATCTTCAGCATCTAAATAACTCGGGTCACTTTTCGCAAGCTCCTTCCCATTATTGGCGGCGTCAGTTGCTGAATCATCGTTAAGCGTATTGACTGTTGGTGCAGCAGCATCCCCTAGCGTCGGAATCACCGTCTGCTCGAGTGTGCCTGTAATTTGCGACGCTTGCTCATCGGGTGAGGGCTGGGTAAATAGCCACCAGTAACCTCCACCGATGATGAGCAGAAGCAGTAAAACCAAGGCAGCGATCTGCACAGGAGAACCGATAATCGAACGGATGATGATCCTTTTTTCCATTTTCTGCTCTCCTAATGCCATGATTTCCCCAGGCACGCGTTTCACCTTTTTGTAAGCGTTGCGTACGCGGCGCTCCATCTCATCGGGTACATAACGCATGACCAGATTTTCAAAAAAGCGATCCGCTTCTTCATTGCTTAGGGCTTCAATCTCAAGCTCTACGGGTTTATGCTCTTGTCCGTAGCTTAAACGAGTCAGCAAAGCATCAAGACTATTGGCTTGTGCAAATAATACGACATTGATGGTCCACAATGGATTGGCTTGCGCTTCTAACACCAGCATCCATAGCTCAGACACTAAGGTTTCAGAGAGTAGATGAGCGTCATCGACAACAATCACCACATCACAACCGCCACCATCAAGCAGGCGAGCTAAGCTGTCAGAAAGTGTATCGTGAGGATTAAATAACGGGCCTGAAACGATTTGGGTAAGAATGGTCGCTCGACGCTGCTGGTCATCTTGATTGGGATGACACAGCAACAGCGATTGGTTTTTATCTTCGGCCCACGCTTCTAAATAACGCTGCGCTAACCAAGATTTACCAAAACCTAATCCACCACCAACGGTAATGACATTTGAGCCAAAATTGGTCAATAATTGCAAACGCTCAAGTAGCTCGACTTGCGAATCTAATTCCAATATACGTAATTCATTCGCCAAACTCATTAGGCCGTCCTACTGACAGACAACTGTCAAATTAGTATCAATGAAGATTTACAGGGTGCGGCAGAAGTCAATCGCTTGTTCAATGACCGCTTCGGGTACACCTTTCACTACTTGTGATGTACCAATACTGGTTGGTAGCACCAAACGTAGTTCGCCTGAAAGCACTTTTTTATCACGCATCATGTGTTGCATAAAGTCAGAAAACGACATGCTTTCGGGCGTATGAATCGGTAAATTTGCTCTTTTGAGTATAGAAACAATCCGCTCAACTTGCTGATCGTTAATTAAACCTTGTAACTGCGCCGTTTTAGCGGCCATCACAGTTCCGGCAGAAACCGCTTCACCGTGTAGCCAATTACCATACCCGAGCTGCGCTTCAATCGCATGACCAAATGTATGACCTAGGTTCAACAACGCGCGAATTCCCGACTCTTTTTCATCTTGAGCGACAACATCGGCTTTAATTTGACAGCAGCGAGCGATGGCATAACTTAGCGCTTGCTCATCTAAGGCATAGAGTTTATCGAGATTCTCTTCCAGCCAGACAAAGAAATCATGATCGTAAATGATGCCATATTTGATCACTTCCGCCATACCAGCGGCAAATTCTCGCGCAGGTAAAGTCGCCAAACATTCAGTATCAATGATGACGGCTTTCGGCTGATAAAATGCACCAATCATGTTTTTACCTAAAGCATGATTGACTGCGGTTTTACCGCCAACGGAGGAGTCCACTTGCGAAAGCAGCGTGGTCGGTATTTGGATAAAATCGACTCCGCGCTGATAACAGGCTGCGGCGAATCCAACTAAATCACCAATCACGCCACCACCTAAAGCGATGATCACCACATCACGGCTGTAATTACCTTCCAGCAGGTAACTCATCACCGTGTTAAATGTATCTAAAGTTTTGTACTGCTCGCCATCTGGCAGTTCAAGCAAGGAGACGTTACAAGCATGCGGTGCAAGAAGGGCGAAGATTTTATCCGCGTACAAAGGCGCGACCGTCACATTACTGATGACGACGACTTTTTGTTTGGCCGATAAGAAAGAAAGGAGGGCCGGATCATTAAATAATCCGGCGCCAATTGAGATTGGGTAGCTACGCTCATCTAAACTGACCGTAATCCGTTCCATGGTTTGCACTCCAAAATAAAGAACTTAGGAATGTTCTTCTAGCATTTTTACGATCTCGTTGGCTACCACTTTTGCACCTTGATCGTCAGTACGAACCGTAAAATCAGCGATCTCAGCGTAAAGATCGTTACGTTCATCAGCCAAGCATTCTAAGACTTCACGTGGATTGTCTGTTTGAAGCAATGGCCGTTTTTTGTCACGGTTCGTGCGTGCAAGTTGTTTTTCAATCGTCGTTTCAAGGTAGACCACAATACCACGAGCAGATAAACGATTACGGTTTTCTTTACTCTTAACAGAACCACCGCCTGTTGCGAGTACAATACCTTGTTTCTCGGTTAGGTCATTAATTACAGCTTCCTCACGTTTACGGAAGCCCTCTTCACCTTCGACGTCAAATACCCATGCGATATCTGCGCCTGTACGCTCTTCAATGACTGTATCTGAGTCTAAAAACTCCATATGCAGTTGTTGAGCAAGATGTCTACCAATTGTACTTTTGCCGGCGCCCATTGGGCCAACAAGGAAAATATTGCGTTTCTCAGCCATGTTTAGCAGTAATTTACAACGTTAATTCAATGACATCGCCACAAGATTAGCCAGTATAATACTGACCGTTAAGACGCTCGTGGCACCTATTCCTCACAGATGATTCGTGATAAGACCCGAAATTATCTAGATATGGTGCCACTAATGCAACTTTATTTTTTAACCAATCGCAATATCAGCCGTAAGTTATTGAATGACGACTTTCGGTGTCACGAAAATCAGCAGCTCACTTTTGCCCACTTGCTCATAGGAACGGCGGAACAATGCACCAAGTAATGGCAAATCACCAAGCAATGGAACCTTATCCACCGTATTGTTGACGCTATGTTGGAATATTCCACCAAGGACCACGGTTTCTCCATTATTGACCAATACTTGAGTGCCAATACGCTGAGTATTAATTGCAACCGCTTCTCCCGTCCCTGTTTTTACAATATCCCCAGGCCGGTCTTGAGTGACACTGAGATCTAACACTAAACGATTATCCGGCGTTATCTGTGGCGTCACTTTTAAACTCAGCACCGCTTTTTTGAAGGCGACTGTCGTTGCCCCGCTGGAAGAAGACTCCAAATAAGGGATCTCCGTACCCTGCTCGATATAAGCGGGTTTCTTGTTGGTCGTAATCAAACGAGGGCTGGAAATGATCTCCGCTTTCGACTCACGTTGTAGCGCTGAAAGCTCTAAATCCAACAACATATCCGACCCCAACTTAGCCACTTGGAAGGCAATACTTGAGGCATTAGCGGAGGTCGCCGCTAAGTTTACGTTAAGGAAGTCATCAACGGGCAATGTGCTTTCCCCCAACTTGCCCACTTGGAATAAATTACTTTCAATACTTCCGCCTGCGGTGTTGTTGCCATTGGTCGAGGTGAAACCCCAGCGTACGCCAAGTTCATCCAAATTACCTTCGTTGACCGTAACAATGCGCGCTTCAATCTGTACCTGTTTGACCGGGATATCGAGCGATTCAACAATTTGGCGTATCACCACAATATTCTCAGCCAATTCACGGATCAGCAGTGAGTTGGTTCGCTCGTCGATACTGATGGAACCTCGCTCAGACAACATGCTGACCGCCCCTTCACCGCCAATCATCTGCGCAATATCAGACGCCTTAGCAAAATTAATTTTGATGATTTCAGAACGTAGATCGCCCAACTCTTCAGCCAAACGTGCCTTTTCAAGCTGCTGCTTTTCACGTAAATCCAACTCTTCTTTAGGTGCAACTAAAATCACATTGCCGTCAACACGCTTATCTAATCCCTTGACTTGCAAAATGATATCGAGCACTTGCTGCCAAGGCACGCCATCAAGCCGTAGCGTCAGGTTACCAGTGACCGAATCTGAGACGACTAGGTTAAACGCGTTATAATCTGCGATAAGCTGCAAAACATTTCGCACAGGAATATCTTGAAAGTTAATCGAGATAAGCTTGCCCTCTTTCTCAAGAATGCTCTTCGGCTTAGGTTTTTCTTGTTCTTTCAGTTTGCCAATCACCACCTCAAGGTATTTCCCTTTCAAGCTGTAATCATACTTAAACTCGCCATGAATGGTCGCCAGTAACTGTGTACTTGGCTCTTTGCGCAATACCTCGATACTCTCAACAACGGTTGCAAAATCTTTGACGTCCAAGACATACAGTTTCTCATTGGAGACATCCGTCTTAAGCAGTTCAATTTGTAAACCGTCAGCCACTTTCTGCACATTAACTACTGTCGAAGGTGATGCGAGTTCAACAATCAATACAGCGTCTTTGTTTTTATTGACTCGAAAATCAATGCCTTTAAGCTCGTTGGTCTGCGTCGTTTCTGCCGCCACACTTAGCCCTGCCACACTCAATAATAAGCCAAATAAGAGGCTCCGAAATACCATAGTCATTTGTGTCTGTAGTCCTTTAATCATAGTGATTTCTCTAAATTCAAATTCTATTTCAGAGCCAATTTGACGTTACGTTGATTCCAACAACCTAAGCCGTCTGGCAAGGTTTCATTGATCAGCAGGTAATTGGAATCAACTCGAGTAACTTTGCCGTGATTCAAACCTAAATATTGTCCCGCTTTCACGTTGACGACCTTGCCTTGGGGCGTTTGCACTAATGCCGATACCGCGCCCCCGCTACTCATCACGCCTTTTAATCGCAGTTGATTAAGCGGATAGCGCTCTAGCTGGCCATTTTTACTGCGAGCCGGAGGTTGCCAGCAGTCTGCCTTCACTACAGGCTGATTTTGTACAATCGCTTCTTTAGGCAGCACAAAAGGTTCGCGGGATTCATGTTGCGCATAATGAGCAACTTCAAATTGAATAATGGGTTTTAATTTGGAGACTTCTTTACGTGCTTGCCCCTCGACCTGCTCCACATAAACCTTCAATGAATCTTGATTCGCCTTACAACCAACCAATACACTGGTACTAAACAGCACCATCAGCAGCAGATTATTGTTTTTCATCGTCCACCTCTTGCTTGAATTGATAGGTATAAGCGCGCACCCTAAAATGCAACGTGCTGCTTTCCTGACTAACCCGTTGCCAATCAACATCATCGAAATTAATAATGCGGGGCAATTTCGCGATCGCCTCTGAGAAATCACCAATGTCGTGGTAATTACCAGTTAATTCGATATTAAGCGGCAAACGATACAGAAACTCTTTATTCTGTTTTTCTCCCCAATCAATACGTGTAAAGGTTAACGCGTTATCTAGCCCTAGTTCATTGACCGATGCGAGCATGCTTGCGAGCTCTTTTTGCACGGGTAATTGGCGTAATAAAAAATCATAACGTTCAGTTAATTCATCCAGTTGAGCTTGCAACTGGGGTAAGGTGGCGGCTTTGCTGGCCTTAATCCGTAAGGTCGATTTCAGCACCTCTTCTTGCTGTTTTAAGTTCTGCAATTGCTCATTTTGAGGCATAAGATAGAACCACGCGCCAACGCCTTGAATAATCAGCATCAACACCAAAATAACCAGCAGTTGAGGCAGCAACGGCCATTCAGCCATTTCATCCATATCAAGATCTTGAAAACTAGTCATGGACAGCTCCTGTAGGCCGAATCTTGGTTAGCACAGAGCCCTGTGGTGTCGGGGAATGAAACATAAATGACACTTTAAACGTCTGAAACTCCTTACCAAATCGCTTATTACCGTGCACGATAGAGTGCATGTTGACATCGGAAAGTAAGGCTGATTTTTCAAAATTATCGAGCATGGTCGCAAGACGCGCAGTGCTGTCACTGATGCCCGTAATTTCAATTTCTTCACCATTCATTTTGATCTTATCGACGTAGACTCCTTCAGGCATAAGCTGTGGCATCAGGTTCATCAACTCGGTGGTTTTATTGCGTTGGCTTTGCAATGACTCAACAACCGATAAGCGAGTTAATAGTGCCTTGTGTTCTTGTTCCGTCATTTTTAATGCATTGATCTGTTTATCAAGCTGCTGAATGTATTGATTCAAATAAGCCAGACGAGACTCTTGCTGCTGCGCTTGCCCAGAGAAATACAAACCGATACCCCATTGAATACCAACAGCGCTCATCACACCTAAGACGACCAAGCCCATAAAACGACGCTTATGCGCCGCTCTTTGTTCCTCTCGCCAAGGCAGTAAGTTAATACTATGCAACATGAGAAGACTCCAACCACTCGATACCACGCAGTGCAAGGCCAGCCGCGGTGCTAAAACTCTGCCCAGACTGCTTATCTCGCTGGCGTTTCGCTAACTTATTGTTAAACAGAAGGAAGGGATCGAGAATCTCGCACTCAAGCTTGAGACGCCGCGAAATCTCTTGCGCCAACATCGGAGTATCTGCGCCACCACCTGAGAGCCAAATGCCTGCTAAACTGCCCGCGCCATTGACGGAGGTGAAAAGCTGCAACTGACGTTGAAGTCGCTCGATCAACTCATGCACAAAGCGCTCGTTTTTATCGGCTAATTCCGCATTGGTGCCCGACATCGCGCTGTCTTGGGACAACCACTGACAACCGAGAGGGATCTCTTTATGAAAAGGGGCTTTATCAGTAAAATCAATACAGAGCGCCGTTTGGGTATGGCCCACATCCATGAGCATCCAATCGCTGCGATGTTGTGCCCTGCTCGCCAACTGCCAAATGTTTAACAAACTGTGTATTTGCACATCAACCGCGATCGGTAAAAAGCCCGCTTTTTGAGCCGCTAACGCACGGCTTTCCACGACGTCTTTACGAGTGGCGTAAACTTGATAACTTACGGTGTTACTGCGACTTACGCTTTTTTCCATCACTTTGACGAAATCGAGACTCAGTTCTTCTATCGGGAACGGTGACTGATGAGAAAATGCCTGATAAATAGCAAACTCTTTTTCACGCGCCTGCAGGTCACTATCTATCTGTAATACCTTACTTATTACCGCATTGTCCGGTACCGATATGGCGACTTTGTGACTAAATAGTGGTAAACCCTTTCTTAGTTCTTTGAGTTTCTTTACAATTTTCTGATAATCCAGCGTGTGGTTATCGGAGAATATGTCCTCAGTAATAAATAATTCTTTATAACCGACGAGTGCATATGAATCACCCGCTAGCTTTAACACCACCGCTTTAATACTATGGTGGCCAATATCTATACCCGTAACCATTGATTTACCCATACGGCTTAGCTCCAGTAACGCTGCTTAGGCTTAGCTCGATTTGCTTATTTTGAGGTTAAATAAGCCACAATTTATTTTTAGAGCTAAATTTTTAGCCTAGAGTACAAGGGTTTGCATAAGGGCAGCCTTAACTAAACAGGGATTATCCGGTGAAGTTCATAAAGCGATTGTTATTACTTTCATTGATTTGCATTATTCTTGGAGTCACTACGATATTTGGCTTCTATTTTTACGTGAAGCCAGACCTCCCCGATGTAGCGACTTTACGTGATGTACAATTGCAGACACCGATGCAGGTCTATAGTCAAGATGGCAAGCTCATCGCCCAATTTGGAGAAAAGCGCCGAGTTCCGCTGCGTATTGAAGAGATCCCACCTGAACTTATCGAAGCGATTATCGCCACCGAAGATAGCCGCTTCTACGAGCACTATGGTTTTGACCCAATTGGTATCACGCGTGCTGCGGTCGCTGTGATCGCCTCAGGTAGCGCTAAACAAGGTGCAAGTACCATTACTCAGCAGCTTGCTCGTAACTTCTATCTCTCTAATGAGAAGAAGATCATGCGAAAAATCAAAGAGATTTTTATCGCTATTCATATCGAACAATTGCTGACGAAAAAAGAAATCCTAGAGCTTTATCTCAATAAAATTTATCTCGGTTACCGATCGTATGGAATTGGAGCGGCAGCCCAAGTTTATTTTGGAAAAGAAGTCAAAGATTTAACGCTGAGTGAAATTGCCCTGATTGCAGGACTTCCCAAAGCACCTTCAACCATGAACCCTATCTATTCTCTAGATCGCGCGACTAACCGCCGTAACGTGGTGCTACAGAGAATGCTTGATGAGAAATACATAACCCCAGCGCAATATACGCAAGCCCGCTCTGAGCCCTTAATGTCGAAATACCACGGTGCTGAAATTGAACTTAATGCACCTTATGTGGCAGAAATCGCCCGTTCATGGATGGTGGAGCGCTATGGTGAAGAGTCGGCCTATACCTCTGGCATGATTGTCACCACAACGGTAGATTCCAAACAGCAGCAAGCCGCGAGTAAAGCTGCAATCAATAACCTACTCGCCTATGATGAGCGTCATGGCTATCGCGGTGCTGAAAAAGTAGTTTGGAAAGAAGGCCAAACGCCATTGAATGAACAGCAACTGGCCGAGCACTTAAATAATGAACCGACTTATGGAGATTTATTACCAGCCGTCGTTACCCACGTAAGCAGCCAATCGGCTACGGTTTGGGTTAAGAACCAAGGATTGCAGACCATTGAATGGCAAGGCATGAACTGGGCTCGCCGTTTCTTAACTGATTCTCGACAAGGACCGGTTCCGAGTACAGCGACGGAAATCATCGCCGCTGGTGAACAAATTTGGGTACGTAATCGTGCTGAATACAGTGATGACCATACCACCGATGAAGCACCACAGTGGTACTTAAGCCAAGTACCCAATGCCAACACTGCCTTTGTTGCCATGAACCCAGAAAATGGTGCGGTACTGGCGCTGGTTGGCGGCTTTAACTTTGTGCACAATAAATTTAACCGTGCGACTCAATCGGTGCGCCAGGTCGGCTCAAGTATTAAACCCTTTATCTACTCTGCCGCCATCGATAAAGGCATGACCTTAGCGACGCTCATTAATGATGCGCCGATTAACCAGTGGGACCAAAGCCAAGGTACAGCATGGCGTCCTAAAAACTCACCACCGACTTATATTGGCCCAACTCGTCTTCGCGTTGGCTTGGCTCAATCCAAAAACGTGATGGCGGTGAGAGTGCTACGCGCTGTTGGGCTGGATGAAACACGTGAGTATCTCACTCGCTTTGGTTTTGATATTGACCAAGTACCACGCTCAGAAACCATTGCCTTAGGTGCGGGAAGCTTAACGCCGGTTAAGATGGCGCAAGGCTATTCCGTGTTTGCCAATGGTGGCTATTATGTTGAACCCTATTACATCAGCAAAGTTGAAGATCCCTTTGGCAAACTTGAGTATCAAGCCACACCAAAAGTCGTTTGCCAACAGCAATGCACCCCAGACACAAATGAGTTCGATGAGCAAGATGTTGCATCGCACTATGCTCCACAAGTAATTTCCGAACAAAACGCATTTCTTGTCCGAGAGATGATGTACAGCAATATTTGGGGTGGCGGAAATTGGCGTGAAGGAACGGGTTGGAATGGTACAGGCTGGCGTGCACAAAAGCTGGGGCGTCGTGATATTGGTGGTAAAACAGGAACGACCAATGACTCCAAAGATGCGTGGTACAACGGCTATGCACCGGGCATGGTCGCTATTGCTTGGGTCGGATTTGATGATCATAACCGCAACTTAGGTAGGACAACCGAAAACAGCAATGTAGATGACGATGGTGTATCCGGTGCGGAAGCGGGAGCAAAAACGGCACAACCCGCTTGGATTGATTTTATGCGTCAAGTACTGGTCGATGTGCCAGCGCAAGACAAACCCATTCCCGCCAATATTGTGCGGGTAAGAATCGATATCGATACCGGCCTGTTAACCAATAAGTTTGATTCAAGCTCGATGTTTGAATACTTCATTCAAGGCACAGAGCCAACCGAGTATGTCGCAGAGAGTGTCTCTGACAACATCTACTCTTCACCTACAGGTGAAGAGCTGTTCTAAAGCTCAGTAAAAAGAGGCTAAATTTAGCCTCTTTTTTTATTTCTCATTTAGCTTTGTTTTGATTGCGTGAGCCAACTGCTCAAAACGCTGCCTCAACGGCGATCCCGGCCGATAAGCTAATACTAAGCGACGTGAAGGCTGCGGGTTGACCGCTTTAAGGTAACAAACGCCATCCTTCTCTTTGACATCTGGTAAAGAGAGCTCTGGTAACAGGGTAATTCCCCCACCCGCTGCGACCATATTACGCAGCGTCTCTAAGCTGGTCGCTTTAAAACGTTCGTCATCTTTTGCGCCTGCCGCAAAACAGAAACCTAAGGCTTGATCGCGTAAGCAATGACCGTCACCTAAAGCCAATACCGTTCGCCCTTTCAAATCCAACATACTTACTTCACTTTTTGCAGCCCATTCATGCCCACTAGGCACGGCAATACTCAATGCTTCGTCATACAGATCAATCTCTTTAAAGTGAGCCGTTTCCGCAACGGAGGCCAACACTAAACAATCGAGTTTGCCATCTTCTAACTGGCGCACAAGCTGTTGGGTTTGCGCTTCGTGTAAATAGAGCTCCAGTTCAGGAAATTGCTCTTTTAAAAAAGGCACAATACGCGGCAAAAGGTAGGGGCCTAAAGTGGGAATGAATCCAATATGGATAGGACCACTCATCGAGCCACCCTGGCCGCTAGCCATATCTCTGAAGGTTTTGATTTCACTTAAAATACGCTTGGCCTGATCGACCAATTGCAGGCCCGAATCGGTGAACAATACTCGGCGACTGCTGCGCTCTAATAATACTGTTCCCAGCTCATCCTCCAGTTTGCGGATCTGGCCACTGAGTGTTGGCTGGCTCACAAAACAAGCTTCTGCTGCTTTACGAAAATGTTTATGTTCAGCTAATGATACTAAGTACTCAAAATCACGAATGTTCATCTTCAATCTCAATAGAATCCACCTATCAAAACCATAGCATCAAACGATTGGAGCTATCAAAGGTTTTCTTCCATAATGGCTTCAACAAATGAGAGCAGCGGCTCTTAAAATCATAACCTAACTTAGAAAATCACAAGGAAAATAGAATGTTAGTATCTAAAGAAGGCCAAGCGGTACCACAAGTCACTTTCCCTACTCGTCAAGGTGATGCTTGGGTTAATCTCACAACAGATCAATTATTCAAAGGTAAAACCGTTATCGTATTTAGCTTGCCAGGTGCCTTCACCCCAACCTGTTCATCAAGCCACTTGCCGCGTTACAACGAACTGTACCCGGTGTTTAAAGAGCATGGCGTTGATGACATCCTATGTGTTTCGGTGAACGATACCTTTGTGATGAATGCTTGGAAAGCAGACCAAGAAGCAGAGAATATTACTTTCATTCCTGATGGCAATGGCGAATTTACTGACGGCATGGGTATGTTAGTTGATAAAAGCCAAATCGGTTTTGGCAAACGTTCATGGCGTTACAGCATGTTAGTCAAAGATGGCATCATCGAAAAAATGTTTATCGAAGCTGATGAACCGGGTGACCCGTTCAAAGTATCAGATGCTGACACCATGCTGAAATACATTGCACCTAACTATAAAACACAAGAATCGGTTACCGTATTTACTAAACCAGGTTGCCCATTCTGCACTAAAGCAAAACAACTCTTGATTGACCACGGTCTTCAATATGAAGAAGTGGTATTGGGTAAAGATGCAACCACAGTGAGCTTACGAGCTATCACAGGCCGTACCACCGTTCCGCAAGTTTTCGTTGGTGGTAAACACATCGGCGGCAGCGAAGAGCTAGAAGCTTACCTGGGCTAATCACGCCTGCCCTAGGAAAATCTTCCTAGGGCATCCTCCTCATTTAGACTCAATGACAGCATTATTAAATGTTGCCATCGACTATTCACATTCCAAATTTAGAGAAAGCGATGATGAAACAGTTAAACGTTGATGTAGCCATTATTGGTGGTGGGACCGCAGGACTCGGCGCTTATCGTGCAGCAAAAGCACATACGACTAGTGTCGTCATGATCGAAGGTGGCCCATACGGAACCACATGCGCTCGCGTCGGCTGCATGCCATCTAAGTTACTGATTGCGGCCGCTGAAAGCGTCCATCACATCCACAAAGCTCCTGCTTTTGGTGTTCATCCTCAAGGTGAAATTGTCATTAATGGACGTGAAGTGATGGCGCGGGTAAAACGTGAACGTGACCGCTTTGTCGGATTTGTGCTTGAAGGCGTTGAGGAGATCCCCGCTGAAGATAAAGTTTCAGGCTACGCCCAATTTATCGACAACCACACCCTGCAAGTTGACAACCATACCCAAATCAGCGCCAAGCGGATCGTGATTGCTACCGGTTCTCGCCCAGCCTACCCGGCCGTATGGAATGAACTTGGCGATCGCTTAATCATTAATGATGACCTATTTGAGTGGGACGACTTACCCGAATCTGTTGCCGTATTTGGCCCGGGAGTTATTGGCCTAGAACTAGGTCAAGCCTTACATCGCTTAGGGGTAAAAGTGAAGCTGTTCGGCATTGGTGGACAAGTTGGCCCATTAACCGACCCTGATGTAATGGCTTACGCTGATAAAACGTTTAAGGAAGAATTCTATTTAGACGCTGACGTTAAAGTGGAAAGCATGAAACGCATTGCTTCTCCAACAGACCAAAACGACAAAGTTGAAATCCAATTCATCAACCGTGAAGGGCAGCTCGAAACATTTGTCGTTGACTATGTGTTGGCGGCAACCGGTCGTCGCCCGAACGTAGACAAATTGGCAATTGAAAATACCGATGTAGCCCTTGATGCGCGCGGCGTACCAACGGCCGATCACTATACGCTGCAAACCTCTGTAGACAGTATTTTCATTGCTGGTGATGCCAGTAATCAACTGCCACTGCTTCATGAAGCAGCCGATCAAGGTCGTATTGCAGGGGATAACGCTGGCCGCTACCCAGATATTCGCGCCGGGCTTCGTCGTTCCTCTATCTCAGCGGTTTTTTCAGACCCACAAATTGCGATGGTCGGTGAATCCTACAAACAGCTAACCACTCGTTTGGGAAATTGTGGCTGTTTTGCTATCGGTACTGTGTCGTTTGAAAATCAAGGCCGTTCACGCGTCATGCTGCGCAATAAAGGGTTATTGCATGTGTATGGCGAACAAGGAACAGGGCGATTTTTAGGCGCTGAAATGATGGGACCGAATGCGGAGCACTTGGCTCATTTGCTGGCGTGGGCACATCAAAATCAGATGACGATTTCACAGATGTTGGATATGCCTTTTTATCACCCCGTAATTGAAGAAGGCGTGCGCACCGCGCTGCGTGACCTAAACGCTAAACTGCATTTGGGCCCTGAGATGATCAAACATTGCATGGACTGCGGTCCGGGCTGTTAATTTTCAACATCCATTCATGCGGTCGCCCTTGTGCGGCCGTTTTTTATACGCTTTAGTTTCAGCCGCGCCTTAGACTCACACCTTCACGCACGTTATACTGCCGTTATTTTCTCTTTAATGAACGCGCTTATGCCTTGCAATAACTGCCAATCTTCGTGGTTTTGGAAAAAAATCGGCCGCTGCCAACGTTGTATGGATCAGCTCACTGTTTTGTCAGTTGGGTGCTGGCTTGTGTGGTGGTGGTTATGCAGGGAGAACCCTAAAACCATTGAATCGATCAGCTTGCTAATAGCGGGCTTTGCCTTTAACGGTTTGCTGTTTTTACATCTGTGGATGAAGTTTGTGGTACTCCCTTGGCGTAAGCGGCAAGGGCGCGACAAATAAAAAGCTAAAGAGCACAAAAGAAAAAGCCCCAGAACCAATAGTAGGTTTGGGGCCTTCTTAGATTCTTCTAAGAAAAAGCAGTGGTACAGTTATAGACCACGCTTTTCTTAAACTGTTCCGTGATCATTCGATCTTTTTGAGATCTTTTTCCAAGGCCTCATTAACGGCAATGATCGCGTTGGTAATCAACGTATTAAGCGACGTTGACTCGCTTGATGATCTGTTCAACCAAATTGATCTCAAGCGCCACTTCATCACAAGCGTGCTGTCGTGGGCATTGTTCACAATCTTTGAGCACTTTCTCTGGCAGTAAGCTTTTTGAGGTTGGAATAAAATCATGCTTCATGAAAAACTCTGGCGTTCGAGTCAGAACAAACACTTTCTTAATCGCCATTTGCCGCGCTTTATTCACCAAATACGAGACGATCGCTTTTCCTTGTCCTTGACCTTGCCAACCTGCTTCTACACCAAGCGAACGAATTTCAGCCAACCCAGAGTCATAGACATATAACGAGGCGCATCCCGTCACTTCACCATGGTGTTCCGCCACGGCAAATGAACCAATATCGCGCACCAACTCATTGCGTGAACGGGGCAAGTTTTCTCCCATATTCGCCCAATAAGTGACCATACTTTCTAGCGTTTCAATATCCGTCAAACGGGCAGGACGAACTTTCACCGCCGTGGTGTCACGTTTGTCTAAACGCGCTTTAGCTTGATCAACCGCATAGGCCACTTGTTTTGGCGAAACGCCACCTAAAGCGCTGCGTTTTTCTAAGCAAGATTCGATGGTGAGGATCGCATAAACATCATCTTCAATGACCGACGAAAACTCTTTAAGCTCGGCAAGGGTCAGTTCTTCAAGCGCACACCCTTTCGCAATCGCGCCAACCACCGCGACGCCCACAATATGGTGCGCTTCACGGAAAGGGATCCCTTTGGCGACTAAATAATCAGCTAATTCGGTAGCATTGGCATAGCCTTGTTTAGCCGCTTCTAAAGTCCGTTCGGTTTTAATTTTGATGCCATCAAAGCAAAGCGCAGCCATTTCCATGCAGTCGTTCCAAGTATCCAGCGCGTCAAACAGCCCTTCTTTGTCTTCTTGCATATCTTTGTTATAAGCCAATGGTAAGGCTTTGACCGTCATCATCATGCCCGCAAGCGAGCCATAAACACGGCCAGTTTTGCCACGGATCAGCTCTAATGCATCAGGGTTTTTCTTTTGCGGCATCAAGGATGAACCCGAAGTCACGGTGTCAGCCAGTTCGATAAAACCAGACTCACCCGAGTTGTAGAAGATCATATCTTCCGCCAAGCGCGATAAATGCAGCATCGAGATCGACGCCACCGACATCAATTCCATCACGTGATCTCGGTCGGATACTGAATCGAGCGAGTTACGCGTGGCACGGCGAAACCCTAAATGATGAGCAAGCTGTTCACGATCAATCGGATAGGCCGTACCTGCCAGCGCGCCGGAGCCAAGTGGACAAGTATCCAGGCGCTTAATCGCATCATTTAAACGAGAGTAATCACGCTCAAACATTTCAACATAGGCCAAACACCAATGCGCAAAGGTCACTGGTTGCGCACGTTGCAGGTGGGTATAACCGGGCAAAACCGTCGCTTGGTGCTGCTGAGCAACCGACACTAGTTTCGTTTGCAGGCGATCTAACCCCAACAGTAATTGCTGACCTTGCTGGCGGCACCACAATTTTAAATCGGTCGCGACTTGGTCATTACGAGAGCGCCCAGTGTGCAGCTTTTTGCCTAAATCACCCACTTTGCTGATCAACTGCTGCTCAACCCAAGAGTGAATATCTTCTGCATCAGAGCGTAAGATCTGCTCAGGATCTTCCATCACTTCCAGTTTGAGTTCGTTGAGCGCAAGTTCTAGTTTTTGCTGCTCCTCTTCGCCCAAAACATTCACTGACACCAACGCCTTTGACCATGCTATAGAGCCCACAATGTCTTGTTCAGCCAATCGGTAATCAAAGCGAAGTGAATCGTTGAACTCTTTGAACCTCGTGTCTGCTGCTTGGGTAAATCTACCGCCCCATAATGCCATTGCGTATCTCCTGCTCTTAGGTCGCGACTGAGCGTGACCACATCAAATTGCTCAATCATTTTTATAATAAAGATCGCTACTAGAGCGATCTTTTATTGTTATTTTTGTGTCTCTACCTTGGGTGTTAACCTAGGCTTTATTCTTCTTCGCTTCGTTCAACGCTCTGATCCGGCTTGCCAACGAATAGAGACGAATGAAGCCGCCCGCGTGGCTTTGGTCATACACAACATCTTCACCAAAGGTCGCAAACTCTTCCGAGTACAAGCTGTTTTCAGAACGTTTTTGCGTCACTGTCGCTTGCCCTTTGTAAAGCTTCACAACCACTTCACCATTAACATCCTGTGCCAGCTCATCGGCTGCGGCCATGATGGATTTACGCAGCGGAGTGAACCAACGCCCATCGTATACAAGATGCGACGCTTTGACACCCAGTTCTTCACGAAATTCGAATGAGGCTTTATCGAGCACTAACTGCTCAACAGCACGCAACGCTTCCATCATGATGGTGCCTCCTGGGGTTTCATAACAACCACGAGACTTCATACCAACCAAACGGTTTTCAACGATGTCGATACGACCAACTCCGTGTTTAGAGCCTTTCTCATTAAGGTAAACGAGTGCGTTGTAAGGCGTCATCAGTTCACCATCGACGCCAACGACTTCGCCTTTCGCGACCTGCAGTGTGACAAACTCTGGCTCATTTGGCGCTTGTTCTGGATCTACTGTCCATACCCAACAATCCTCATTAGGGGCGTTCCAAGTACTCTCAAGCACGCCACCTTCGGTCGAAATGTGCCACGCGTTCGCATCACGCGAGTAAATTTTCGTCAATGAAGCGGCGCAAGGAATGTTACGCTCAGCAAGGAAATCAAGACACTCTTCACGACTCACGATGTCCCACTCACGCCAAGGGGCAATCACATGTAAATCAGGCGCTAGGGCTGCAAACGCACCTTCAAAACGCACTTGGTCATTACCTTTTCCCGTACAGCCGTGACACAGCGCATCGGCACCCACTTTACGCGCTACTTCAACTTGCGCTTTGGCAATGATTGGGCGAGCCATTGACGTCCCAAGCAGGTATTTACCTTCGTAATAAGCACCTGTTTTTAGTGTTGGGTAGATGTATTCAGCGACCATCTCTTCTTTAAGATCGACCACATAACACTCTGACGCGCCAGACGCTTTCGCTTTCTCTTCGATGCCGACCAATTCTTCTTCACCTTGGCCGACATCGGCAACAAAGGCAACCACTTCACAATCGTAGTTTTCTTTTAACCACGGAATGATCACCGATGTATCTAGACCGCCAGAATATGCGACAACGACTTTATTGACTTGAACCTTGCTCATCTTACTTTCTCCATTTCCCGGCGCTGCGCTTGGCGGTCAGTGCTCTGGGTGATTAATTACTTACAGCTGTTATCAACAACTGATTAAATGCGTTTATTGAGGTAAAAATTGGGTCCCGATACTTTCGCCCGCAAACAATTTGCTGAGCTTATCTGGGTAACGCCATGTCGCAACTTCAATCGGGCGACCTAAATCATTTGCCGCTTCCAGCGCCGCTTTCACTTTGACAATCATGCCATCCGTGATCACTTTGCCTTTAATCAGCGCATTGGCCTGCTGCTCATTGAGGCTCGACAACAAATGGCCTTTGCCATCCAGCACACCGCTCACATCGGAAAGCAGAACGAGCTCTGCGTCCAATGCGCCAGCCACTGCAACGGCTGCTTGATCGGCGTTGACATTCATCATTTGGCCATCAGCAGTCAGGCCAATCGAGCTGATAATAGGCAAACCACCAGCGGCTAAAATCGCTTGCACGATTTGTGAATCACCAGGAGAAGCCTTGCCCACTGCGCCGAGTTCTGGATCCAACTCTTCGACTTTGCATAGCCCGCCATCAGCGAGCGATAAACCAACCGCATTTAAGCCATCTTTAATCGCTTGCCCTTGCAGCATTTTGTTGGCTGTCCCAGCCAGCGCGCCTGCAATCAGCGGAATTTGGTCATAAGGCGTGACACGCAAACCTTCTTTCTTCACGGTTTTTAGTTGTAATTTCGCCATCAGGTCATCGACGAGATAACCGCCCCCGTGCACGATGACAATTCGTCGCTGAGCTTGGGCTTGATACAGTGCGATTGCGCCAAACAGTTTGCTTAGCGTTTCAGAACAAGACAGCGCCGCGCCGCCTAACTTAATCACTAATGGATTTTGCTTTGTATCTATCATATTTAACCCTTACGCTTGGTGCGTTACACCAAAGCCGTTAGCTCAGAAAAACCGTAATGAATATTTAAACACTGCATCGCTTGGCTCGATGCCCCCTTTAATAAATTATCGATCGCGGACACGACGATAATATGCTCACCTTGCACTCGCCAACCGAGGTCGCAAAATGGTGTAAATTCAACATCTTTGATGCTCGGCAAGGTTGATTTGAGCCGAACCGCTGGTTTGTTAGCGTACGCCTTCTCAAAAGCATGGCTGACTTGTTGCTCTGAAATACCTGATGCAAGCTTCATTGTCACGGTGGCCAAAATACCGCGTTTGAAATTCCCTAAGTGAGGCGTAAAAATCACATCACATCCTAAATGGGCGACGATTTCAGGTTGGTGGCGATGAGTAAACACGCCGTATGGCTGTAAGCTCACTTCACAAAAACTGTTGGTTAATGTCGCTTTTCTGCCCGCGCCGGTGACACCGCTGGTGGCATTAATCACCGGCCATTGAGTTGTATCTAACAAACCCGCTTCAACCAAAGGCTTTATCGCAAGTTGCGATGCGGTTGGATAGCAACCCGCAACAGCGATCAATTGGCTCTGCTTAATTGCCTCACAATTCCATTCCGCCAGTCCATAAACCGCGTTTTCTAACCATTTAGGGTGTTGATGTTTAAAACCATAGTAATTTTGGTAAAAATCATCACCTTTGACGCGAAAAGCACCAGAAAGGTCGAAAACTTGACAATTTTGCGCAAGAAAAATAGGCGCGAGATCATGGCTCACCTCATGAGCCGTAGCTAAAAACACCACATCACATTGGCTTGCAACGCTCACCGGATCCATTAATGGTTGTACCTGCATGTCGACAATACCGGAGAGTTTGCCATGCAGCTCAGCCATTGGTTTTCCAGCATCTAGGCTATTGGCGGAAACGTATAAACCTGATAGCGTGAGTTGTGGGTGTTTTTGCACCATATACGCCAACTCAGCGCCGGTATAACCGCTAGCTCCGATAATTGTGGTTTTCAACATCTCGTGACATCCAATTTCAAGGTAAAAAAGACAATCTAAAAATGACTATAAATTTCAAAAAAGACACTTAACTCGGTTTTTTATTCACACAAAGTGATTTAATATGTGTTTTACCTTCTCGCAATTACTCTGTCAATACTAGGAGCAAAGATAATATGCAATTACCCAGTTTTCTTGAGGTTTACCAAGGTCTGATTTCAACCTCTTCCATCAGCTCCACAGATGCTCGTTGGGACGAAGGTAACCAGAATGTGATTGATAAATTGGCAAGCTGGTTTTCCAGCTTAGGGTTTGTAGTCGACACCATTGAAGTCGCGCCGGGAAAATACAATTTAGTGGCGAAGAAAGGTTGCGGCGAAGGTGGCCTACTGCTCGCGGGGCACAGTGATACCGTTCCATTTGACGAAGGACGTTGGAATTTTGAACCACACGCGTTAACGCAAGCCAATGATCGTTTCTATGGCTTAGGCACGGCAGACATGAAAGGCTTTTTTGCTTTTATCTACGAAGCGGTGAAAAAAGTCGATTGGAGTAAACAGAGTAAACCGCTGTATGTGTTGGCGACCTGTGATGAAGAAACCACCATGCTCGGCGCACGTCATTTCACTGAACATGCACCATTTCAACCGGATTACTGCATTATTGGTGAGCCGACTAGCCTTGTGCCCATCCGCGGCCATAAAGGCCACGTAGCCAACGCTATTCGAGTGACAGGAAAATCGGGCCACTCTTCTGATCCTGCTCTGGGCGTAAATGCCATCGAAATCATGCATGAAGTGCTGTTCGCGTTAATGCAACTGCGCGACAAATTGATCAAAGAGTACCATCACCCAGGCTTTGCCATTCCTCACCCGACTTTGAACCTCGGTCATATCCACGGTGGCGATAGTCCAAACCGCATTTGTGGCTGCTGCGAATTGCATTACGATGTGCGCCCGCTGCCCGGCATGAGTCTAGATGGGCTCGATAACTTGCTGCGCAGTGCACTGAATGAAGTCAGTGCAAAATGGCCCGGCCGCATTGAGATTACCGCGCTGCATGATGCGATTCCGGGTTATGAATGTCAGCATGATCACCCCTTTATTGGCAACATTGAAGAGATTTGCAATACCGCTTCACAAACCGTGAATTACTGTACTGAAGCACCGTTCTTACAACAATTATGCCCAACACTGGTACTCGGCCCAGGTTCGATCGATCAAGCGCATCAACCGGATGAATTCCTAGCGTTTGAATTTATTGATCCAACCATCTCGACTTTGTCCAAAGCAATGTATAAATACTGCTTCTAGCCTACCAAGCTTACTCAAGCGATAAATGCCTGACAGCGTTTCTACGGTCGGGCATTTTTGTAATAAAATTTCAGTAATTTACGCCAATTATTCACCAAATGATCACGTTCAATAACATTCAGCAATAATCGTAAAAATAGTCGGCTTTATTTGACTCTACAGGGATCTTTTCGCTAGATTGTGTACTTAGCAAGGAACAATGGATGTAATTTTTTTACAAGGCAGGATGACAATGAACGAAAAATACGCTGCGCTCAAAAGTAACGTGAGCATGCTTGGCCGTTTGCTGGGCAACACCATTCAGGACGCCCATGGTGACGTTATCTTAGAGAAAGTGGAAACCATCCGAAAACTTTCAAAATCAGCCCGTAATGGCAATCAAGCCGACCGAGACAGCTTGGTTGAAGAGATCAAAAACCTTCCCAACGAACAGCTCACCCCAGTAGCGCGGGCATTCAACCAATTTCTTAACTTAACCAACATGGCCGAGCAGTACCACACCATTTCACGTCACTGTGAAGAACATGTGTGTGAGCCTGATGCGATTAATTTACTGTTTACTAAACTGAATCAAAATAAAATCAGTAAATTGGATGCTGCTCAAGCGGTACGCGATCTCAATATCGAGTTAGTGCTAACGGCTCACCCAACCGAAATTACACGCCGCACGATGATCAACAAGCTGGTGAAAATTAACGAGTGTCTCTCCAAGCTTGAACTCAGTGATCTTTCATTTAAAGAGCGCCAAAAAACCGAACGCCGTTTAGAACAGTTGATCGCGCAAAGCTGGCATTCAGATGTGATTCGTAAGCAGCGCCCTACGCCACTGGATGAAGCAAAATGGGGCTTTGCGGTGGTGGAAAATTCTCTATGGCAAGCCGTGCCTGATTTTCTTCGTGAATTTGATGAGCACCTCACCAACTACTTAGGTGAAGGACTACCAATTGATGCACGCCCTGTGCATTTCTCTTCGTGGATGGGCGGCGACCGTGATGGTAACCCCTTTGTGACTCATAAAATCACTCGTGAAGTAATGCTGCTTTCTCGCTGGAAAGCGGCCGATCTCTACCTAGGTGATATCAATGAGCTGGTCAGCGAATTGTCGATGACCAAATGCAGTGACGCGCTACGCGATTTGGCTGGCATAGATGAACACGAACCTTATCGCGCTATTCTCAAACGCCTGCGTGAACTACTCAGCGAAACACTAGAAGTGTTGGATGCCAAGATCAATGGCCAACAACTGGCACGCAAAGCACCACTGCAAAATATCGCACAGTTGTGGGAACCGCTTTATGCCTGCTACCAATCTTTACATCAATGCGGCATGGGCGTCATTGCCGATGGCTCGCTGCTTGATACTCTGCGCCGGATTAAAGCGTTTGGTGTGCATCTTGTACGTTTGGACATTCGCCAAGAGAGCACTCGTCACTCTGATGTGATCTCCGAGCTCACCCGTTATTTAGGCATTGGTGATTATGACCAGTGGAGCGAGCAAGACAAAATTGCGTTTCTCACCAATGAGTTGAGCTCAAAACGTCCTTTGTTACCTCGTGACTGGCAGCCTTCAGAAGCGGTACAAGAGGTGATCGACACCTGTAAAATCGTTGCTTCTCAGCCTCGCGAAGCCTTTGGTGCTTATGTGATTTCGATGGCTCGTACCGCATCAGATGTACTTGCCGTACATCTATTGTTGCAAGAATGTGGTTGCCCTTACCGCATGGACGTTTGTCCACTGTTCGAAACTTTGGATGATTTAAACAACGCAGAAACGGTGATCCGCCAACTAATGGGCATTGATCTCTATCGTGGCTTTATTCAAAACCACCAGATGGTGATGATTGGTTACTCTGATTCCGCTAAAGATGCAGGTGTAATGTCCGCCGGTTGGGCGCAATACAGCGCAATGGAAGCTTTGGTTAATGTCAGTGAAGAGGCCGGAATTGAACTGACACTATTCCATGGACGTGGCGGCACCATTGGTCGCGGGGGCGCTCCAGCACATGCGGCACTGCTTTCACAACCACCCAAAAGCTTAAAAGGTGGCTTGCGTGTGACGGAGCAAGGCGAAATGATCCGCTTTAAACTTGGTCTACCAGAAGTAGCGGTCAATAGTTTTACGATGTACGCCAGCGCCATTTTAGAAGCAAACCTGCTGCCACCACCAGAGCCAAAACAAGATTGGCGCGACTTAATGGAGGTATTGTCTGAGGTCTCTTGCGAAGCGTATCGCCATATTGTTCGCGGCGAGCCGGACTTTGTCCCGTACTTCCGCCAAGCAACGCCAGAGCTAGAGCTGGGTAAATTGCCGCTCGGTTCACGTCCGGCTAAACGCAACCCTAATGGTGGAGTCGAAAGCTTACGTGCAATCCCGTGGATCTTCTCTTGGAGCCAAAACCGCCTCGTGCTACCAGCCTGGCTAGGTGCGGGAGAAGCAATTCAGTTTTCTATCGATAAAGGACACCAAGCACTGCTGGAAGAGATGTGCCGTGAATGGCCATTTTTCTCAACGCGTTTGGGCATGCTAGAGATGGTTTACTCCAAGTGCAACATTGAAATCTCACGCTATTACGATGAACGCTTAGTCGATGAATCGTTACGCCCGCTCGGTGAGCGTTTGCGTTCTCAATTACAGAAAGACATCAAAGCGGTGTTAAATGTAGAAAACAATGAGAACTTGATGCAAAGCGATCCTTGGGGTCAAGAGTCAATCCGTTTGCGCAATATCTATGTTGAGCCATTAAATATGCTGCAAGCAGAGCTGTTGTACCGCACTCGCAAAACCGAAACCGCACCAGCAGAGTTAGAAGAAGCCTTAATGGTGACTATCGCGGGTATTGCAGCAGGAATGCGTAACACAGGCTAAGTAACAGCATTTTGTTTCACAAACTAGCTAAAAGGCCGCCTCTGTGCGGCTTTTTATTTTAAATCACAAAAATTATTGAGCATATTATCAGTTTTTTAAGCTAAACTAACAAAGTATTCTACTTTATGCTTATTATTTAGATATACTACTGCTCCTCTGCGGTAGCATACAAACATAACAAATCGCAGGTCGATATGCGTCACGCATATAATCCTAGGTGATAAACGGCTTTTTAAGGTGACACAACCCACTCCGTCAATAGAACGGTGGGTGTTGCTTAAACTCATTCATGATTGATGCCATCAGAAGCACAACACGAGTTTGAGCAAGTTGTTTTTGAGTTTATTAACCATTTGGATTAAAGACATGTCATTACCACACGTTATCCTCACTGTTTTGAGCACTCGCGATGCCACAGGGTACGACATCACAAAAGAGTTCTCTTCGAGCATTGGCTATTTTTGGAAAGCCAGCCACCAACAAGTTTACCGCGAACTGAATAAAATGGGTCAACAAGGCCTAGTCACTTGTGTATTAGAACCGCAAGATGGCAAGCCAGATCGTAAAGTTTACTCCATCACCGATGCAGGTCGCAGCGCTTTAGGTGAATGGTTTGACCAACCTACAGCTCACCCAACCGTACGTGATGAATTTAGCGCTAAATTGATCGCTTGCTCGGTACAACCAGCAACACCTTACCGAATTCAACTGGGTGAATTAGTTGAAGAATCGAAAAAACTGGTTGCTCACTACAAAGAGATTGAGTCTGCGTACTATGCAACACCAGCTACTCTCGATAAGTTACAGCGCCTTGAGCGTCTAACACTACGCCGCAACCTACTGGTTCGCCAAGCGTGGGTTGATTGGGCTGAAGAAGTGCTTGCTGAACTCGATGCAATGGCTTAATGCCAACCATAAAAAAGGGTGATGCTCTGTGAGCATCACCCTTTTTGTTTTCCGCGACCAAATCAAATACCATCACCGGCAATGAAACTTTGAGAACGGCCATTAAATTGTTGGTCCATATCTAACGAAGGCTTATCGGTTTGCGGACGACCGACAATTTTGGCTGGCACTCCAGCGACGGTAGTGTGCGGAGGCACCGCTTGCAATACCACCGAACAAGAACCAATTTTCGCCCCTTCGCCCACTTCAATATTACCGAGAATTTTGGCACCCGCGCCAATCATCACGCCTTCACGAATTTTCGGGTGGCGATCGCCGCACTCTTTACCCGTTCCGCCTAGCGTTACATCTTGTAAAATAGAGACATCATTCTCCACCACCGCGGTTTCACCGATCACAATGCCCGTAGCATGGTCAAGCATGATGCCGCGACCAATACGTGCAGCAGGATGGATGTCCACTTGGCAAGCTACCGAGATTTGGTTTTGAAAATAGGTAGCCAACGCCACTCGACCTTGCTTCCATAACCAGTTCGCGACGCGATAGCCTTGTAAGGCATGGTAGCCCTTGAGATAAAGTAGAGGCATTGAAAACATAGATACCGCGGGGTCACGATTGACAGTCGCGCAGATGTCACACGCCGCCGCTTCCATAATGCTGGGGTCTGCGGCAAATGCCTCTTCGACCACTTCACGCACCGCCATCGCTGGCATTGAGGCCGTATTCAGCTTATTGGCAAGAATGTAGCTCAAGGCCGAGCTTAAACTATCATGCTTAATAATAGTGGCATGATAAAAACTAGCCAGCATCGGTTCTTGTTCTGACTGCTCGCGCGCCTCTTTGACTATGGCTTGCCACACTTTGAGTTTTTCGCAATGTTTCATCGTTGGTTGATCACCCTTCCTCATCCAATCTCTAGAGCGTCAATGTAGATTGCTAATAGGCTTTGTGCCTAATCATGAGCAATGAATTAGCGTTCTGCTTTTTTATCACGAGCCAGCAAATCTTGTGCTGCAACACGCGCATCTTTTCCTTGATACAGCACTTGATAGATTTGATCAACTATTGGCATTTCAACCTCCATGCGCGCCGCTAATAACCACACCTCTTTGGTGTTGCGATAACCTTCAACCACTTGGCCAATTTCTTGCTGCGCCGTATCCACATCTTTTCCTTGTCCCAGCGCCAAACCAAAGCGGCGGTTACGTGATTGGTTATCGGTGCAAGTGAGTACTAAGTCACCCAATCCGGCCATCCCCATAAAGGTTTCAGGCTGAGCACCTAACGCTGCACCCAAACGGCACATTTCGGCCAGACCGCGCGTAATCAATGCAGTACGCGCATTCGCACCAAAGCCAATCCCATCGGACATGCCAGCGCCAATCGCAATCACGTTTTTAACCGCACCACCTAGCTGCATGCCAATAAAATCACTATTGGCGTAAACGCGGAAAGTTTTGCTGCAGTGAATTTTGCCTTGCAGATCTTCGACAAACTGCGCGTCAGGCGAAGCAACAGAAATTGCGGTAGGCATTCCCATCGCCAACTCTTTAGCAAAAGTCGGCCCAGATAACACTGCCAATGAATAGCGCTCGCCAATGGTGTCATAGGCCACATCCATCAGTAACCGGCCCGTTTCAGGTTCAAGCCCTTTGGTTGCCCAACAAATACGGGAATCATCACGTAAGTGAGGCTTTAAACTATTCATAACAAGGCCAAATACGTGGCTCGGAACTACAACCAACAAATCGCGGCTCGCTTGTACCGCTTTTTTCAAATCGGTTTCCACAATCAGCGAATCGGGAAAATCAATACCGGGTAAAAATTCTTGGTTAGCACGATCAGCGTCAAGACGAGCCATATGCTTAGCATCGTGTCCCCAAAGGACAACATTAGCACCGTTACGTGCTAAAGAAATCGCCAGAGATGTGCCGTAAGAACCCGCACCAACTACTGTCATGGTGATCGCTTTACCGTAAATACTGTTAGGATCTGTCATTGTTTCGTCCATTGCTATTCGTGTTGTCATGTTATACCTAAATTCCTTCCGATACAGCTTTCAATACGGAGTAACAAGGAACGGAGGTATTGGCATTCGAAATAAACAAAAAATGCACAACGCACCATCATTATCTGGGATGCTTTGTGCATTTTTTATCATCAAAGTCTGACGTGGAACGCCAACGTTAATGATCTCACGTCATTAACGATTAAGCTTCTGCTTGCTCGCCTTGAGTCGCTTGTTGTTGTAGGTAGTTCATGAACAATGCATCAAAGTTCACTGGTGCAAGGTTAAGTTGTGGGAATGTCCCTTTAACAACTAAGCTAGAAATCGTTTCACGTGCATATGGGAACAGAATGTTCGGGCAGAATGCACCTAAACAATGGGCAAGTTGACCCGCTTCCATTTTTTCAGCAGTAAAAATACCACCTTGTTGCACTTCGCATAAGAACGCGATTTCTTCCGCGTTTTTCACTGTCACTGTTAGGCGTAATACGACTTCATACACACCTTCACCCAGATCACGACTTTGAGTGTCAAGATCCAACTTCACATCTGGATTCCACTCTTTTTGGAACATAACAGGTGAGTTTGGCGCTTCAAAAGAGACATCTTTTAGAAAGATACGTTGAATTGCGAAATTTTGTTGTGCTGTTTGTTGTGCGGCTTCAGCCATGATTAAATCCTTAAATACTTACAAATTCAGTGTTGCTTTTAGACTAACCGAGCTGATTTCGAATGACTAGATGAGCTCACGATTACGTGGAAAACATCACAACTCTTAGCATCAAATGCTGGCTTTTCAGCCAGCACACTCAGTTCAAGATAACCGCGATCAGTGAATTATTTATTGCCACGAACCAATGGCAAGTTCGCTTCATTCCAAGCTACAAGACCATTTTTCAGTAAATTCACATTCTCAAACCCAGCTTTGGCAAGCAGGTTGGCACTCTCTTGCGCGGTTTGACCCGTTTTACATACCACAATGATTGGGTCAGACTTGTGCTTTTCAAGGCTAGCCAAGTTACCGGATTTAATATCTGACGGTAAAATGTGAACCGCATCGGTAATATGGCCTTTTTTAAATTCATCTTTCGTGCGGATATCGACAACAACACCGTTTTCACGATTCATTAAAAGCGTCGTTTGTGAAGCGGTGATCTCTTTATAGGCTGCCGTGGTTGATTTCACGATGCTCATGATTAAGGCGACGAGAATACCTACCCATGCCAAAGATAGAATCATATTGTGTTGGAAAAATTCGATGTACTCTTGCATATTCTGTGCTCTTGCAATGTGGGCTTAAAATCAGACAAGGAGTATAACGAGGTTGTCAGCCAGACGCGAGGGCTTACATTGCATAATAAGAAACTGTTGCCGTTTTTCAGCGCGCTCATCGCACTACAAGCGCGCAATCCACATCAGCTTAAAAGCTTAAGCTATCGGAAAAGGAAAAGCCGTCACGTTATCAATATGATCTTGGCCTAACGCCAGCATAATCAAGCGATCAATACCAAGCGCTACTCCTGAACATTCAGGTAAGCCAGCCTCTAACGCTGCTATCAAGTGGTAATCAATCGGCTGTTCGACCAGCCCCATCGTTTTACGCTTTTGGTTATCCGCTTCAAAACGAGCCAGTTGCTCTTGTGGGTTGTCCAGCTCATGAAAACCATTCGCAAGTTCAATCCCTTTGAAATAGACCTCAAAGCGATCCGCAACACGATGATCTTGCGGGTTAATCTTAGCTAGTGCCGCTTGTGATGCAGGAAAATCGTAAACAAAAACGGGTACCTGTTGACCAATTTCCGCCTCAACACCGACACTAAATAGCAGTTGCAGTAAGGTATCTCTATCCTCTTCTGGCTCAGCAATGTCACTTAGACCTAATCGGCTCGCAGCCGCTTTTAACTCGTTCATTGAGCCTTCTAACGGACAAACCCCAAGTACCTGTAAAAATGCTTGTTGGTAGCTCATCTTCTGCGCCGCTCCACACTGCAAAATAAGTTGCAGCAATTGATCCATCTCATCCATTAAATCATGGTGAGTAAAACCAACCCGATACCACTCTAACATCGTAAATTCTGGGTTGTGATAGCGGCCATTTTCCTCGTTGCGAAACGCTTTATTGATCTGATAAATCGAACCACTCCCCGCCGCCAAAAGTCGTTTCATATGAAACTCTGGGCTTGTCATTAAATAAAGTTGACGGCCATCAGCATACCCTGGGCCAACAAATTGGGTTTGGAAGGTTTGCAAATGAATGTCGGTTACCGTGGCATGACTCATGGCTGGTGTATCGACTTCCAATACATCTCGTAGTTCAAAGAAATGGCGGATCTGCTTGAGTAACTGAGCACGCTGTTTGAGTTGTGATATTGATGCGGTTGGCATCCAGTTTTTTCTATTCATGTTCTGGCACACATAAGTTTGGATGATATGAATTTTACTGACTTAAAGCGCAATTCCAAATTCTAACGTGATTATTATCACACAAAGAAAAATAAGTATGCTCGCGCTTGCACTTCCGAAGCAAAAACCTAACAGAATCAATTTTTTCCTTACACAGCTCTTCTACACTACCCGTACCACTTAAGGCTTACGAACCTTTAACTATAACAAGCGGATTTTCCGCATCACACACCGGAGGATAACTGTGCAAATTATCACCACAGATATCGCAGTCATCGGCGCAGGCGGCGCTGGTCTTCGCACTGCAATTGCAGCCGCTGAAGCAAACCCTGATTTAGAAGTTGCTCTGATTTCTAAAGTTTATCCTATGCGATCTCATACGGTTGCAGCGGAAGGAGGCTCAGCAGCAGTTATCAAGGAAGAAGATAGCCTTGACAACCACTTCAACGATACCGTTGGTGGTGGAGATTGGCTATGTGAACAGGATGTTGTTGAATATTTTGTGGCCAACTCGACCCGCGAGATGGTGCAAATGGAACAGTGGGGTTGCCCATGGAGCCGTAAAGAAAATGGCGAAGTAAACGTACGCCGTTTTGGTGGCATGAAAGTCGAACGTACTTGGTTTGCGGCTGACAAAACAGGCTTCCACATGCTTCACACCCTCTTCCAAACTTCAATGAAGTACCCACAAATCAATCGATTTGATGAGTATTTCGTGGTGGATCTACTTGTTGAAGATGGCGAAGTTCAAGGGCTTATCGCGATTCATATGTCCGAAGGTGAGCTAGTAACCATCAAAGCAAAATCTGTAGTATTAGCCACTGGTGGCGCGGGCCGTGTGTACCACTGCAACACCAACGGCGGCATTGTAACCGGCGATGGTATGGCGATGGCTTATCGTCATGGCGTCCCTCTACGCGATATGGAGTTCGTGCAATACCACCCAACTGGCCTACCTGGCACGGGTATTTTGATGACGGAAGGCTGCCGCGGTGAAGGTGGCATCATCGTCAATAAAAATGGCTATCGTTATCTGCAAGATTACGGTATGGGCCCAGAAACTCCGGTGGGTCAGCCTAAAAACAAATACATGGAACTCGGTCCTCGCGACAAAGTTTCTCAAGCTTTCTGGCATGAACAACAGAAAGGCAACACCATCAAACATCCGCTTGGTGATGTGGTGCTGCTTGATCTTCGCCACCTCGGTGAAGAGTACTTACAAGAGCGTTTGCCGTTTATCTGCGAATTGGCGAAAGCTTACGTCAACGTTGATCCAGCAAAAGAGCCGATCCCAATTCGTCCAACCGTACACTACACCATGGGTGGTATCGAAACGGATGGACAATGTGAAACGCGCATCAAAGGTCTGTTTGCTGTCGGCGAATGTGCCTCGGTTGGCTTGCATGGTGCAAACCGTTTGGGTTCTAACTCGTTAGCTGAATTTGTGGTTTTTGGCCGCGTTGCGGGTGAAAGTGCAGTGAAACGCGCAGCGGAATTCAAAGGTTGGAACGATGAATCTATCGCCAAACAAGTCAAAGCCGTAGAAGAGCGTATTGCAGCGTTAATGAACCAAGAAGGTGATGAAAACTGGGCCACCATTCGCACTGAGATGGGTCACACCATGGAAGCGGGTTGTGGTATCTACCGCCAAGAAGATTTAATGCAAGCGACGATTGATAAAATCACCGAGCTAAAAGCACGCTACAAGAACATTAGCATTAAAGATAAAGGCAAAGTGTTCAACACCGACCTTCTGTACGCTATCGAAGTCGGTTATGGCCTTGAAGTGGCTGAAGCTATGGTTCACTCAGCTATCTTGCGTAAAGAATCTCGCGGTGCGCATCAGCGTTTAGACGAAGGTTGTACTGAGCGTGATGATGTGAACTACCTCAAGCACTCTTTAGCTTTCTATCAACCTGATGCTGCTCCAAGTATCGACTACAGCGCAGTTAAGATCACGAAATCTCAGCCGAAAGCTCGTCTCTATGGTGAAGCGGCAGAACAGGCTGCCGCTGCGGAAAAAGCGGCAGAAGAGAAAAGCGCAGAGGAGCAAAAATAATGTCAGCAAATCGCATTCAAAAAGTAGACATTTTGCGCTACGACCCAGAAAAAGACGCTAAACCACGCCTGCAAGCGTTTGAAGTTCCCTTTGATGACACCATGTCAGTGCTCGACGCGATTGGCTACATCAAAGATAACCTCGATAAGGATCTCTCTTATCGCTGGTCTTGCCGTATGGCGATCTGCGGTTCGTGTGGTGTGATGGTCAATGGCGTACCTAAATTGGCTTGTAAAAGCTTCCTGCGCGATTACCCCAATGGCGTGAAGATTGAACCTTTAGCCAACTTCCCAATTGAAAAAGATTTGATCGTGGATATGACTTCGTTTATCGAGCGTCTTGAAGCCATTAAACCCTACATCATTGGCAACGATCGCAAACCTGAAGATGGCACCAACTTACAAACGCCAGAGCAAATGGCCAAATACAAACAATTTGCTGGTTGTATTAACTGCGGTCTTTGCTACGCGGCCTGCCCTCAGTTCGGTTTGAACCCTGAGTTTATTGGCCCCGCAGCATTAACCCTTGCTCACCGCTACAACTTAGATAGCCGTGACCATGGTAAAGCCGAGCGTATGAAGCTCATCAATGGTGATAACGGTGCTTGGGGTTGTACCTTTGTTGGTTACTGCTCTGAAGTGTGTCCAAAACACGTTGATCCAGCAGCAGCCGTCAACCAAGGCAAAGTTGAATCTTCAATGGACTTCGTGATTGCCATGCTAAAACCTGACGGTTCACCAAAGAAAGTGGAGGGATAAGGATGAGTAACCGTAAACCTTACGTTCGTGAAATGACACGTACTTGGTGGAAAGATCACCCATTCTACCGCTTCTACATGTTGCGTGAAGCCACGGTACTGCCACTGATATTCTTTACCTTATTCCTTACCTTTGGCTTGGGCTGCTTGGTTAAAGGCCCTGAAGCATGGGAAGGCTGGCTAAGCTTTATGGCAAACCCAATTGTGGTCGCAATCAATATTGTCGCGTTAGCGGGGAGTTTGCTGCATGCACAAACCTTCTTTAGCATGATGCCACAAGTGATGCCAATCCGCTTGAAAGGTAAGCTAATCGACAAGAAAATCATCGTCTTAACTCAGTGGGCAGCGGTTGCGTTTATCTCACTGATTGTTCTCATCGTGGTGTAGGAGCTTATAGTCATGAACAACAATTATAAGGTAAATCGCACGCCAAAACGTTCTGATGAACCTATCTGGTGGGGGCTGTTTGGTGCCGGTGGAACATGGTTTGCGATGATTACCCCGATCACCATTCTCGTGTTGGGTATTTTAGCACCATTAGGCATTATCGATGCTGAAGCAATGAGTTATGAACGCGTTTCGAGTTTTGCAACTAGCATCATCGGCGCGCTGTTCATCATCGGCACATTAGCTTTACCGATGTGGCATGCCATGCACCGTGTCCACCACGGTATGCATGACCTAAAATTCCACACCGGTTTAGTGGGTAAAATCGCTTGTTATGCGTTTGCTGGGCTGATTTCCGCGCTCGCTGTCGTTTTTATCTTTATGATTTAAAGATGGAAAAGTGATGACATCAAAGAGCTGCCTCGGCAGCTCTTTTTTATTACGGCACTCACTCAGCTTTGGAGCAATAAAAAAGGCCGCTTACCGAGCGACCTTCTTACTTACTTTGAGGTGATTATTTGACTCGACCTACGTATTCGCCAGAGCGGGTATCCACTTTGATCACTTCACCGATAGAGATGAACAGTGGCACACGTACCACAGCACCTGTGACCAACGTAGCGGGTTTACCACCCGTACCTTGCGTATCGCCTTTCAAGCCTGGATCAGTTTCAGCCACTTCAAGTTCAACAAAGTTTGGTGGCGTTACCGCAATTGGGTTGCCGTTCCAAAGCGTCAACATGCAAGTGTTGTTTTCCACTAGCCATTTTGCGCTTTCACCCACCGCTTTATTATCCGCCGCAATTTGCTCGAATGTTTCATTATTCATAAAGTGGTAGAATTCGCCGTCGTTATAGAGATAATCAAGATCGATATCCATTACGTCAGCCGTTTCTACTGAATCACCTGACTTAAATGTTTTTTCCAACACTTTGCCAGAAAGAAGTTTACGGATTTTGACACGGTTGAAGGCTTGGCCTTTACCTGGTTTCACATATTCATTTTCGAGAATGACACAAGGCTCATTATCAAGCATAATTTTGAGACCGCCTTTAAATTCATTCGTGCTAACAGTAGCCATTTTTTCCTCTTACCATTCTTCGAGTTAAATTCAATGCCGCATATAATAACCCGAAAACTTGATTCTGTTGAGCAAAACTGGCTTCAACAATTAACGAATGCGATCTCAAACCCTGCCGAGCTTCTCCAGCAGTTAGAGATTGATCCTGCCCTTTGGCAAAACGGGTTTGCCGCACGCAAACTCTTCGCACTACGAGTGCCACAAAGTTTTGTTGATCGCATGGAAAAAGGAAACCCTTACGATCCCCTGTTGCGTCAAGTTTTACCACTCAATGAAGAGTTTGAATGGCATGATGGGTACTCAAATGATCCGCTTGATGAGCAAAACAATGCCATTCCGGGATTGCTGCATAAATACCGCAACCGAGTGCTAATGATAGTCAAAGGTGGTTGTGCAATTAACTGCCGTTACTGCTTTCGTCGTCATTTCCCCTACCAAGAGAATAAAGGCTCAAAGCAGGTGTGGCAGCAAAGCGTCGACTATATTGCCGCGCATCCCGAACTCAATGAGGTCATTTTATCGGGCGGTGATCCGTTAATGGCGAAAGATGAAGAACTGCGTTGGCTCATCGATGCAATCAGCAGCGTGCCTCATATTAAACGGTTGCGTATTCACTCGCGCTTGCCCGTGGTGATCCCCGCTCGAATCACCAATGCATTGTGTGATCTGCTGCGTGAAACTCGCTTACAAGTCATTTTGGTGACGCACATTAACCATGCCAATGAAATCAATCTAGAATTCAAACAGCAGATGAGTCGTCTGCGCGCCATCAATGTTACCTTACTCAACCAAGGTGTATTGTTAAAAGGTGTTAATGATAGCGTTGACGCGCAAGTCGCGCTCAGCGAAACGTTATTTGATGCAGGAATTTTGCCTTATTACTTGCATGTGCTGGATAAAGTGCAAGGCGCAGCGCACTTTTTTGTTAGTGATCAAAAAGCAAAAGAAATAATGGCAGGTGTCATTGAGCGAGTCTCGGGCTATCTTGTTGCTAAGCTAACTCGAGAAATCGGTGGCAGAGCCAGTAAAACGCCACTCGATCTGCATCTTGAGTAATTACAGAACTTCAAAAGAGCGGTTCGGTGTCAATCAACGAACTCTTACCTTCATACTTTTGGGAAAACCATCATGCAATCTCTCGGACAATTTCTTGATCTTAGTCCATTCAGTTGGTCTGCATTATTGTGCTGTGCTATCAATGGGTTACTGATTGGCGTTGAACGCCAAACCCGCGGTAAACCTGTGGGCATTCGCACATCAATATTAATCATCTCAGGGACTTATCTCTTTCTAGCGATGGCAGTATCACTGTCCCCTAACACCTTAGATCAAGCTCGCGTGCTTGGACAAATTATTACTGGGGTTGGTTTTTTAGGCGCAGGCGTGATGATGACTCAAGATGGGAAAATCCATGGCGTCACCTCAGCCGCTGTTATTTGGGTACTGGCATCACTGGGATTGATGATCGGTCTTGGTTACTTACAGCAATCCATCATTGTCACGGTATTAGCATTGTGTGTGTTGTATGGCGTGGATAAGGTAGAAAATAGCTTTCAAAGTTTGCGCCGTGGTGTTCATCAACGCTTTCGTCGTCGTACATAAGGTGAAAAAAAGAGCAGCTTGAGGCTGCTCTTTCGATTTCAATTCATCGGCTATTTAGCAAAGTTGATGATAGGAAAACACTTAAAGAAACCGTTATCCGCACAGTTAATTAGACCAACCTGAACACCTTCAATTTTTGTGGTTTTGTTGAACAAACCCACTTGCACTTTCGATGTATCAGAGAAGTTTGCTGCACCAACATCAACCATGGTATTACCTTCAGAGTAGTTCACTAGACTGACGTTAGCACCTTGTACATTGTTGGTCAGATTCACTACACCCACGTTAGCACCCACGGTTTGCCCTGTATTCCAGTTTAACAAACCGAGTGAAGCACCAGTCATCTCTTGATTGACTTTCGATGCCCCTAAAAGACCTAAATTTACACCCGTCGTAGAGTCAGTTTCAGATAATCCAACAACGGCGAGATCTAAGCCTTTAACTTCATTCACTTTACCGTAAAGAGCCGCAACACGAACACCTGATACCGCATTTTCATCCGGCGCATTGAAGTTATTAATGGAAGAAAACATAACTGGAGTGCCAGCCATCGCAACAGAAGAAGATAACGCAGCCACTACGGCTAGTGCTGAAAGTACTTTTTTCATAAAGATCTCCATTGACCAATGAAACCGTTAATATTTGGTTTGTTCACGCTATTTCACTCACATCATCACCAAATTGTGATCAGTGAAGAGACGAAGTCTAGAAGAGTCGGATCACTCAAACGTCAGGATTGAGCTAATTATGCGAAAAAAAACCGGAGGCAAGCTCCGGTTTCTTATTGAGAGAGGATGATTACATCATCCCTCCCATACCGCCCATGCCGCCCATATCAGGCATTGCCGCTTCTTTCTTCGGTAGCTCAGTCACCATAGCTTCTGTGGTGATCATAAGGCCCGCGACTGAAGCTGCGAACTGTAGCGCACTACGAGTCACTTTGGTTGGATCCAAAATACCCATGTCGATCATATCGCCATATTCACCCGTCGCAGCGTTGTAACCATAGTTACCTTCACCAGCGCGAACATTGTTAGCCACAACAGAATCCTCTTCGCCCGCGTTTTTCACGATTTGACGAATTGGTGCTTCCATCGCACGTAGTGCAACACGAATACCTACGTTTTGCTCTTCGTTGTCACCTTCAAGGCCCGCAACTTTAGCAGCCGCACGGATCAGTGCAACACCACCACCCGCAACCACGCCTTCTTCAACGGCTGCGCGAGTTGCATGCAGTGCATCTTCTACGCGATCTTTCTTCTCTTTCATTTCAACTTCAGTGGTTGCACCGACTTTGATCACTGCAACGCCACCTGCCAGTTTGGCCACGCGCTCTTGTAGTTTTTCTTTGTCGTAATCTGAAGTTGCGTCTTCAATTTGTTGACGAATTCGTGCAACGCGACCTTTAATGGCTTGCTCTTCACCTGCACCATCAATGATGGTGGTGTTTTCTTTAGTGATAGAGATGCGCTTCGCTTGACCCAAATATTCTAGTGTCACTTTTTCAAGCTCAAGACCGATCTCTTCAGAAATCACAGTACCGCCCGTTAGGGTAGCAATGTCTTGTAGCATCGCTTTACGGCGATCACCAAAACCAGGTGCTTTCACGGCAGCAACTTTTACAATGCCACGCATGTTGTTCACAACCAGCGTCGCCAATGCTTCACCTTCAACATCTTCCGCCACAATCAGTAGTGGACGAGAAGCTTTTGCTACCGCTTCAAGTGCAGGAAGCAGTTCGCGAATGTTAGAAATTTTCTTATCAACCAATAGGATGAATGGGCTATCTAGATCAACACTGCCCGCTTCTTGGTTATTAATGAAGTAAGGAGATAGGTAACCACGATCAAACTGCATACCTTCCACTACATCGAGTTCATCTTGCAGTGCTTGACCTTCTTCAACAGTGATAACGCCATCTCGGCCCACTTTTTCCATCGCTTCAGCAATGATGTTACCCACGCTTGAATCCGAGTTCGCAGAAATAGTACCCACTTGCGCAATCGCTTTAGTGTCTGAACAAGGTACTGAAAGCTCTTTCAACGCTTCAACCGCCGCCACGACAGCTTTGTCGATGCCACGCTTAAGATCCATTGGGTTCATACCCGCTGCTACAGCTTTCAAGCCTTCAGTGATGATCGCTTGCGCTAATACCGTTGCGGTTGTCGTTCCGTCACCCGCTGCATCGTTAGCTTGAGAAGCAACTTCTTTCACCATTTGTGCACCCATGTTCTGGAATTTGTCTTCCAGTTCAATTTCACGCGCAACAGTGACACCATCTTTGGTGATAATAGGTGAACCAAACGATTTATCTATCACAACGTTACGGCCTTTAGGGCCAAGGGTGACTTTTACTGCATCGGCTAGAATATTAACGCCTTCTAGCATTTTAATACGTGCATCGTTACCAAATTTAACGTCTTTAGCAGCCATCTTTAATTTCCTTTTCTAAATTCTGTTTTAATCAATCGTTTTTGAATCAGAGCAAAAATTACTCAATGCTTACTCGACAATCGCCATGATGTCGTTTTCAGACATAATGAGCACTTCTTTACCGTCGATCTTTTCCGTTTTAGTACCGTAGCTTTCTGCAAAAATAACCGTATCACCTACTTTGACATCCAGCGGTTGTACCGAACCATTTTCAAGGATTCGGCCTTTGCCTACTGCTAAGATGACGCCACGAGTCGACTTCTCTGCAGCGGAACCTGTTAGAACAATGCCACCAGCAGATTTAGATTCAACTTCTTGGCGTTCAACGATAACTCGGTCGTGTAATGGACGAATGTTCATCGGTCGTCTCTCCTGATTAGATTTTCCGTTAGGTTTATGAAAAGGCTGATTACTCAGCTCGTGAGTGATATGTGGGGGAGCAAGCAAGGGATCCCAAGGGGGGAAAGCGAAAATTTTGTGATCTATTTAACGAATTGATAGCGAATCTTGGTTCTGTGCTGACAAAAGTTACTAGCGGCTCATCCTGTATAGTCAATAATTTGCTTTATTAAGCTGCTTCTTCATAATAGATAAGGCAAACAGAGGAATGCGATGAAAACCATTGACCGAATACTTCAAACCATCAAACGCGATGGAGCGGTAACCGCTAAACGACTGGCCGACGACCTAGGTATTACCACCATGGGGGCTCGCCAGCACCTACAAAGTTTGGAAGATGATGGCATTGTGGCGTTTCATGATGTCAAAGTAAAAGTCGGACGCCCTACTCGACACTGGTCTTTGACACAACAAGGCCACGACCAATTTGCTGATCGGCATGGCGAGTTGATCATCCAAGTGATTGATGCTGTTGAGCACCTTTTTGGTAAAGAAGGACTAGCCAAAGTGGCGGCAGAGCGTGAAGCTCACACATTAGCACAGTATCAACACGCATTAATTGATTGCCACAGTTTAGAAGAAAAACTAGCCAAGCTAGTGACGCTTCGTGAGCAAGAAGGCTATATGGCAGAGCTCATACCATCAACGAACGGTTACACTTTAATTGAGAACCATTGCCCTATCTGTAAAGCTGCGGCACGCTGCCCTAATCTGTGCCAATCTGAACTTAATATTTTCCAAACGTTGATCGGTGAGCAATATGTAGTTGAACGGAGCGAACACATCATTATGGGTGAGCGTCGCTGCCGTTATCAAATCACACCACGCTAAGATCGTCTCATTAGTAAGAAATGGCGATTTCGTTCCAACTCCTACCTTATTGATCGGTTATGCTTTCATTGTGTTGATAAAATAATCAACAGAGAAATAGTGTAAAGGAGAAAGATATGGAGCCCCCTCAAAAACAGGCCTTACCTTCTTTTGATGAGTTGGTTGAACTTGCCAAACATAATCCAGATGCCTTTACGCAACTGAAAAAAGATATCTGTGAAGAGATGATCCTCTCCTCTTCCAACAACATGCAAGACAGGTTATGGGCTCAGCAAAGTCACATTGACTTGGTGGTGAGCCAATGCAAAAACCCTGTCCATGCTAATGTTATGCTGATGCGTGAGCTCGGCGAACAGATGATGAAATTTAGAAATGCCTTAGATGGCGAATCGGCACGCACTCAACCGAGCGCGACCATCATTCCATTTGTGCCGCGCCACAGCGACTGGCGTTAACCTCGCTATTTGAAGCTTTTTAAAACAACAGGAGGCATTGGCCTCCTGTTGTTTCATCAATTTTTTTCTATCAAGTTTACTCAGGTTCAGGTCCGTAGCGGTTGCGGCTTTGCGTTCCCTTCATAAAACCACATTCGACTAAAATCCATGAGCCACAAACCAGTGCGACCAGCGATACCAATGACTCTGTCATACTGGCTTGAGTGGCAATCTCAGCACTGGCAAAAGGCATACTCATACGGCCTATCACCAAGGGGACATTAAGCAATAACCACCAAGCAGACTTATCTCTGTCATGCCAACGTTTTACCGTGATGGCCAAATCAGGCAGTAACACCACTAGCAAAAACAGCGGCAAGATCAGGTGCGTATAGGCAGGAAATATTTGGTTTGCAGCGAGTGCGAAGCCCATAATGGACGCGTAATAACAGAGATTCCACATCCAAAATACTTTGCGCCCGATGCGTCCTTGAAATGAAAATAGCAGTTCTTTAATCGACATCTTGTTACCTAAAATGGTTAATTTACAACCTTTTGGAAGCAATCTTTATCCATATCACGCACATTCACGGTCAGACTCCTGACTTGACTAGCTTGCTGTTGCAATACCGTCATTAATTGACGTGACAACTCTCTTTTTTGTTCAGGTGTCCGCCCTGACAGCAAATCAAAGCTGAGGTGAATAAAATCAACACTGTCGCCCTCTTCACCAATGCACCAATGGTGGCAGCGTAGCGCCCGTGATTTCACTGAGTCAGCGTCAAATAATCCGCAGCGAAGTGCGACTTGGTGAAGATCTTCCAATAACCCTTGAACATTCACACGTTCATCCACAGAGTTCGAGTATTCCATAACAAGGTTGGGCATACGAATTCCTTTTCTTCATTCATGATCAAATTTCAACACTGGTGAGCCTTATTGGTATCACTAGCTTTTCTTTTAACAGCCACTAATAGCAATTAATCTCGTAAAATCCGAGCCATTATCGGCTATTCTGTCTATCTGATCACTGATAAGGGGTGTCACGCATTGCTTAAGATCCCATAAAGTCATGACTCGAATCATGATCTGACCGATTTTATCTGTTATATTCTTTCGCAATCACGTTTATTTTTGACATTCATTCATTTTAACTTTGATAGATAATGGAGATATTCCTATGCGTCATCCTGTAGTTATGGGTAACTGGAAACTAAACGGCAGCAAAGAGATGGTTGTTGAGCTGCTAAATGGTCTGAATGCAGAGCTTGAAGGCGTAACGGGTGTTGACGTAGCCGTTGCTCCACCAGCACTTTTTATTGACCTAGCAGAGCGCACTCTGACCGATGCGGGTAGCGCGATCATTCTGGGTGCCCAAAACAGCGACGTACACAACAGTGGCGCATTCACTGGCGATATGTCTCCAGCAATGCTGAAAGAATTCGGTGCAACACACATCATCATTGGTCACTCTGAGCGTCGTGAATACCACAACGAATCCGATGAATTTGTGGCGCAAAAATTTGCATTCCTAAAAGAAAATGGCCTAACACCAGTACTTTGTATCGGTGAATCTGAAGCACAAAACGAAGCTGGCGAAACAGTAGCCGTATGTGCACGTCAACTTGACGCTGTGATCAACACTCAAGGTGTTGAAGCGCTAGAAGGTGCGATCATCGCTTACGAACCAATCTGGGCGATCGGCACAGGTAAAGCAGCAACAGCAGATGATGCTCAACGTATTCACGCCGCCATTCGCGCACACATTGCTGCAAAATCAGAAGCAGTCGCGAAGAATGTCGTTATCCAATACGGCGGTTCTGTAAAACCTGAAAACGCAGCAGCTTACTTCGCACAACCAGACATTGATGGTGCTCTAGTTGGCGGCGCAGCACTTGATGCGAAAAGCTTTGCAGCTATCGCAAAAGCAGCAGCTGAAGCGAAAAAAGCGTAATTATTCACACTAATTATCGTTAAGAAGGTCAGCATTTGCTGTAATGCCGATCAGTTAAGGCCAAAGTGATCGGTTGAACGATCCTTCAGAGCTGTCAAAATCCAAGTGTATTTAATGCACTTGGATTTTTTTATGGATGTTTCTCAAGCTCTAAACATAATTAATGAT
>NZ_CAWPKR010000001.1:0-174178 GCF_963888765.1 Vibrio sp. B7 | reverse complement strand
ACAACATGGCTGAAAGCTTAATACTTGAAGGGCGAAGGGAAAGAACATTCCCTAGAACAGTTAAGCCTAGACCACAACGGTATGCTAAGAACAAAAATGCCGTTCACTCTTAAGTGAACGGCATTACCCATCAGGGCTCTTTTTGTATGAGAAGAATAGGCAATCCTGTCATGGATTGACTCTATGGTTGATTATCGTGGGTAAAATTGGCTTTCTCTTGCTTTTCGACTTCAGATAGACGCTTGAGTTTCAGTCCGAGCTCTTTACCGCGATGGCGAGCATACAAGGTATTACCGACAAAAGCGGCAAATGTAAGTAGCAGTTCCACTACCGCTAACCAGCGCTCCCCTCCATCAACATAAATCAGCGTCAATGCGTGTAGAAAGTAGAGCATTAAAACAAAGTTGGCCCAGGCGTGAGTGTAGGGTTTTCCGGCCAAAATTCCCGGTAATGGTAAAAGCAGTGGGATAACCCATGCAATGGCCAATGCAACATGATTAAGATGAGGGTGAGGAGAGAGCGAGAATTGCCATAAAACCACCCATATAATTAGGGATAAGTTACTCAGTAAAGCTAGCCATCGGTACTGCTTGGTGCTTGGCATCATTTCTGCCGTCATAATCTGTCCTTTAATCGGCTGGCTAGCATTGCCAGCCGTTTTCCTAAATTTTTAGCCAGTTCACTTTCGTGCGTAGTGAGTTGTGGCGAGTGTGTTGCGACATGGCTTGCACCATATGGCGTGCCTCCAGAGGTTGTGGTATGCAGTGCAGGCTCTGAATAAGGGATGCCAACGATTAACATGCCATGATGCATCAGTGGCAGCATCATACTCTGTTGCGTACTCTCTTGGCCGCCATGCAAAGAGGATGAAGAAGTAAACACGCAAGCGGGTTTATCAATTAATGCGCCGCTAATCCATAAAGGGGTCGTTTGGTCCCAAAAATGCTTCAGTGGCGCGGCCATATTGCCAAACCAGACTGGACTGCCAAAAGCCAAACCATCACATTGCTTTAACTCATCCAGAGTCAGGTAGGGATCGGTCGTTTGCTCTGCATGATTGTCTAGCGCCGGAACGGTGCGCAAGAGCGCTGTTGCGCCTTGTGCTTCAATTCCGCGTGCGATTTGCCTTGCCAGTGCTTGCGTTGAACCGTGCCTGCTGTAATAAAGTACGACGACTTTAATACTCATAAAATCTCAAGTACTTGCTCTGGTGGACGGCCGTGGCGCGCTTTACCATTGGCGACAACAATGGGACGCTCAATCAACTTAGGGTGCGCGGCCATGGCTGAAAATAGTTGATCATCAGTAAGTGCATCATCACTTAGGCCAAGTTCTTTATAGAGATCTTCTTTGGTGCGCATCATATCACGAACCTGTTGTAGCCCGAGTTGAGCGTACAAGGTTTTCAACTGTTCGATGGTTGGCGCTTGGTCTAAATATTTGATGATCTGTGGCTTTAACTGGCGGTCTTCCAGCAGTGCCAGAGTTTCACGACTTTTTGAGCATTTAGGGTTGTGATAAATCACGACTGACATAACTTCTCCTCGTTGTATTGTGATTATTGGAGTGATAAGAATCGGTCTCGTTGCACCATCAATTGGTCAATGCGTGCATCGTAGCGAGCTTGTTCTAAGCTGCCAAGTTCGGCGAGTTGACTTGCTTGAGTGTAATATTGAATTGCTTTATTCCAATTGGCTTTGAGCGCTAGAAGCTCCGCCCGCGCAGCAAGATCTTCTTGGCTATTGCCAATGCCGATATTCGCTTCTGATAGCAAATGCCAGCCGTTGGTATCATTAGGGTTGTCATGGGTGTAGCGCTGCAATACCCGAATGGCATCAGACAATTTATCTTGTTTTAATAAGCTGTTGGCGTAGTTAATTGTTAAGGTTGGATTGTTCGGTTTCTGTTTAAGCGCCTTCTCGAGCAAGGTTTGGGCTTTGGCCGCTTGATTTAGAGCGATATCGAGATCGGCCATCGCATCAAGATAGAAATTGTTTGTTGGGTCTTGTGCAACCAGCTTTGATAAAATCGCCTCTGATTTATCAAATTGCTTGCTATCGAGATAAACCAAGGCTCTGCCATATTGGAAGGCTGGCGCGAGAGTCGCACTCTCTTTTTTCTCCGCACGCTTAAACCAATCAAGAGCGGCTTCATTATCAATCCCAGCATAGCGAGCAACAATTCGCGAGCGTGCTAAATGGTAATCCAATGAAGGTTGAAGGCGCATAGGCGGGTAGTGTTGGGCACGCTCACGGCTGTCGGTAATACGATCTTCTGGCAGCGGGTGGGTTAGTAACATCGGTGGCGGTTTACTAGCGTAACGATATTCATCAGCGAGGCGGCCAAAAAACCTTGGCATGGCTTGGGCATCAAACCCCGCCTTGGCTAGCGTTGCAATACCAAATCGGTCAGCCTCTTTTTCATTACTGCGCGTATAGTTTATTTGGCTTTGCATACTGCCTGCGGTGGTGGCGGTAATGGCGGCAATGCCCACTTCAGGTGCCGCAATGGCCAGTAACAAAGAGCCAGCCAATGCGGCGATTGTTGCTGGTGAGCGTCTGGCTTGGTCTTCCATACTGCGTGCTAAATGGCGCTGCGTGACGTGGGCAATTTCGTGCGAAAGAACCGAAGCGAGTTCGCTTTCTGTTTGTGCATGCAAAAACAACCCAGAGTGCAACGCAACATAACCGCCAAAGAAGGCAAACGCATTGATATTGCGATCGCGGATCATAAAAAAGGTGAACGGCGTTTTTACATCGTTGGCATTGGCAACCAATTTATGCCCTAGGCTATCGATGTACTCGTTGAGCACCGGATCATTGACGATAGGCTGGCTGTTACGCAGCATGCGCATATAAGCATCACCATAAATAAGCTCTTGATCAATCGTCAAGGTCGAACCTGCTACTGTCCCAATGTCCGGTAGCTCTATGGTGTCGGCATAGCTCAAGGAAGGGGCGTTTATCGCCACAGTAATACAGAGGCAAAGTAAGGATCGAGCGCGTTTAAACTTCATATTTGTCAGTGATATTCCGTGATCTTCTTGTCTGTATGACATTGAATGTGTGAATTGGTTTCCAACTCAAAATAACGGCCAAAAATTGTAGAGAGAGAAGAGTAAGCCAGCCGGTGTTTGAGTATCGATAAACACTGGCATGCCAGTCAAAACTCGATACAATGGCAGGCCTATATTAAGCATTGAGCAGAAGAATGGAACCAAATATTCTGGATTTACGCCAGCAGCGTTGTCCGATGGCTTTATTACTTGCGAAGCGTCACACTGTTCAATTGGTTTTGGGTGAGGTATTAGACATTTGGCTTAACGACGTCAGCTCAGGACAGGATATAGAAAAATATTTGTCTGCTCATGGCTTTCGTTGCCAGTGGAACACGTCACCCGGCTATTTTTGGCTAAAAGTAATTAAGGAACTCGATTAAATGTTTGAAATGGTAACTCGTTGGTATCAAAGACGCTTTTCTGATCCTCATGCCGTTAGTCTGGTTGCTATTCTGTTTTTTGGTTTTGTAACGATATATTTCTTCGGCCATTTGATTGCGCCGCTGCTTGTGGCCATTGTGCTGGCGTATTTACTTGAGTGGCCAGTAATGCAATTGCGCCGTTTTGGGCTTCCTAGGTCCGTTTCCGTAATTTTGGTGATTTTGCTATTTGTCGGTTTGATGCTGCTGGCTATCTTTGGTTTAGTACCAACCATTTGGAAACAGGTTGGTAATTTAATCAATGACATTCCTAACATGTATGCAGGGTTGCAAAGCTTCATTTTGAGTATTCCTGAACGTTACCCTGAACTCGATAACTTACAGATTGTTGAGTCGGTGATAAGCAATGCGAAGAACCAGGCTTTAGGTATGGGGGAAAGTGTCGTTAAAGGGTCACTTGCTTCTCTTGTGAGTTTGGCCACCTTGGGTGTCTATCTCATTCTAGTGCCGTTGCTGGTCTTCTTTTTATTGAAAGATAAGAATGAAATGCTGCGAATGACCAGTGGGTTATTGCCACGCAACCGTAAACTCGCGGCTAAAGTATGGCAAGAGATGAACCAACAAATCTCAAACTACATCCGTGGAAAAGTGTTAGAAATACTGATTGTTGGTAGTATCAGTTACGTCACTTTCGCCATTCTTGATTTACGTTATTCGGTGTTGCTTGCTGTGGCTGTGGGTCTATCGGTTTTGATCCCTTATATTGGCGCGGCCGCTGTGACGGTGCCAGTTGCCATCGTTGGTCTCTTCCAATGGGGCATGACTCCGCCGTTTTACACATTATTAATTGCTTATGGCATCATCCAAGCTTTGGATGGCAACGTATTGGTTCCCGTTCTATTTTCTGAAGCCGTTAATCTACATCCCGTTGCTATCATTGTCGCGGTGTTAGTCTTTGGTGGGCTATGGGGGTTTTGGGGCGTATTTTTTGCAATTCCTCTTGCCACTCTAGTAAAAGCAGTATGGCATGCTTTGCCCAGCACTGATGAACCTGTTGTTGAGGCTGAATCACCCTAAAATCACTGAATTATAAATAAAAAATAGAGAGTAAACAGAATCTCTAAGGAAGCCTAAACCGTAATCGTTTTAGGCTTTTTTTTGCCAAATAGTAAATATTGATTAGACTGAACTAAGTGGATGTGTAAAAAAGCTATAGATTTTTTGTAACTTGGCGATAACTAACTATAACCACAAAAATGATAATTAATTTGGCATCAATGAGGGATACTTATGAAGTTTAGCCAAAAAATAGTTGCAGCTTCTTCTGCACTTCTGCTTGTTACCGTCTCGCTTATTTCTATTCAGCAACTGAGCATTGTGCGCTCGGAAATAGAATCCCTAGTTACAAAAAGTCTGAATGAAATGGAAGCAGGGGTTAAAAACACCATTGTTTCTGAAATGGAAAGCAAAAAATCCTTAGCTCAGTCAATGACTGAGGTGATTGAGCTTGATCCGCTCAACCGGGATTACGTTAAAAACATTCTTGAAAAACCGAAGTTGAAAAAAAGCTTTTTAGCCATAGGGTTAGGGTATGAATCCGATGGTAAAGTGGTGGAGAATGATGACGGTTGGGAGCCAAGTGCCGATTACGATCCTCGCAAGCGCCCTTGGTTTGTGGATGCTAAAGCATCGAAAAAGCTTATCGTTACAGCGCCGTATGTCGATATTTCTACCAAAAATGTGATCATTTCTATTGGTACGCCTATTTACGATCAAGGTCGATTCTCTGGTGCCATGTTCTACGATATGGAATTGACGGGTTTAGCTGAATTGGTGAACTCTATTAATTTATTCGATGCGGGTTACCTCTTTATTGTTTCAGGTGATGGAGCGACGATTGCCCACCCTGATACCAAAAATAATGGTGAGAAGTTATCGACTTATTTACCACAAGTGACTCTGAAAGAGGGGGACCAACAGATTGAAATTGATGGTACCCGTTATCTCGTCAGCTTCACTCATATTCCAAGTGAGAACTGGTACATCGGTGCGATTGTTGATGAATCCATCGCCTTCAATGCGATTGGCGTATTACGCAATAGCTCTATTATCTATACGTTAATTGGGCTTGTGTTGAGTATGATTGGCTTGACGCTACTGATTAAGGTGTTAATGCGCCCATTGGGTGTGCTCAATGAAGCGATTCAAGATGTCGCCTCAGGGCAGGGGGATTTAACCAAACGCTTGGATACCAATACGGACCAAGAGTTTGCTCAACTCGCATCAGGGTTTAATACCTTTACTGAGACGCTGCAAAAGCAGATCACGCAATCAAAAGCGATTGGTGAAGAGATCATGCGTGGCACAGAGCTCACGGTGCAAGGTGCTCATGAGTCAGCAGAAGCGATGCGCACCCAGTTACAAGAGTTAGAGCAACTAGCCACTGCAATGCACGAAATGGCAGTGACATCGACAGAAGTTGCCAATAATGCGCAAGGTGCAGCAGCAGCGGCGAAAGAAGCCGATGAAGCAACGCAAGATGGTTCCAGTGTGGTCAGTGAAACGACATTGTCGATCGACAATTTATCGGCCCGCATTGACCAAGCGGTGGAAGAGGTGAAAGGCCTAGAGTCCGCGACGGCAAATATTGAAACTATTTTGAAAGTGATTAATGACATTGCTGATCAAACTAACTTGCTTGCCTTAAACGCGGCGATTGAAGCGGCTCGAGCGGGTGAATCTGGCCGTGGCTTTGCCGTTGTTGCTGATGAAGTGCGTACACTAGCTCAGCGCACTCAGCAATCGACCACCGAAATTCGTAGTATGATTGAGCAATTACAAGCAGGAGCGAGTTCGGTTTCTTCGGCTATGAATGAAAGTAAAACGACGGCTGTTGATGCGGTGAATAAAGCGAAAACGGCAAATTCGGCATTGAACCGTATTCGTGATGCGATACAAGTGATTTCGGACATGAATATCCAAATTGCATCTGCGGCAGAAGAGCAAAGCCTTGTGGCTGAAGAGATCAACACCAATACAGTGAAGATTAAAGATTTGTCGACGCAAGTGGCACAATCTGCTGAAGAAGCCAATATCGCAATGCAGGTTCAAACGGAAAACGTTCGTGAGCAAGATGCTCTGCTCAATAAGTTCATTGTGTAATTACACATCAACTTTTTATTAGCCGTGTTACAAAAATGCCAGTATTAAGAACTGGCATTTTTTATTTCGGTCGAGTTTTGATTATTGGGCGTTTAGATAATCAAGTACCACTTCATGGTGATCTTTGGTTTTGAATTTATCAAAAACCTGTTCAATGATACCTTGCTCGTTAATTAAAAAGCTAACCCGGTGTAGGCCATCATAAACTTTGCCCATGAACTTCTTCTCACCCCATACGCCGAACTGCTCAGCAACCACGTGGTCTTCATCGGATAATAAAGTAAAGTTTAAGTGATCACGTTCAATGAACTTTCCTAAACGCTTCACGGGATCGGTGCTGACTCCGAGTACCACTACGTTGTGAGCATCGAGTTCTGCTTTTACATCTCGAAGGCCTTGAGCCTGAACGGTACAACCTGGTGTCATGGCTTTAGGATAAAAGTAGAACAACACCTTTTTCCCTGAGAAATCAGCAAGGGAAACGGTATTTCCATCTTGATCTAAAAGTGAAAAAGCAGGTGCTGGCGTGCCTGCAGTAAGCGTTTTCATTATTCTTCCTTTTTTATTGACTGTTTTTTATAAAGTTGAGCGAACCTTGTACATCCAGTGTCTTGCATAAACTGTCAAATTCTTCTTGTAGTTGCATTAAGTTACACCCTGAATCGACACTGGCGGTAATGGCAATATGAAATTGGTCGTGATCAAGATGTAACTTCGATTTATGAATCGTCTGCGCACTCAGTGAAGCCATACCAATATTACGATTGGCAAAAAATTGAGTGAATTTCTCTGTTAGGCCAATTTTGTCTTCAGACTCAACAAACACTTCAACCGTATAGGCATTATCTTGATAATCATGAGGTGATGTACGTTTCATGATGGTGATGAGATCATGTTGTTGGCCTAATAAAGGTAAGGTTGTCTCTACTCGGGTGATGTGGTTTGTATTGCCAGAGACCAGCATGATGAGCGTGAACTCTTTGCCAAACAAAGCAATTCGGCTATCGATGATATTGCAGCCTGATTGCGTAACTAAACGTACCACTTCATTACAGATACCAGGGCGGTCTGTCCCTACAGCAGTGATCACTAGATGCTGAGTCATAATATCGCTTCACTTTTATCGTTTTGGGCATGTTATCACAGTTAAATTATAGAGGAACGGTGGTGGAATAGCTTTTTAAGAACTCCGTCTTGAAAATAACGTGTTGTTGACATCGACATATTCAGATCCGCTATAAAGTTTGCCCTTAATTGATGTTGTTTGTTAAACCTCTAACATCTGATAAATATTCATCCAAATGGGCTGATTAAGCGAATTTAATCCCTTGTGTTTTTCAATCGCCTTACAGTACCATGCAGAAAGTAACAAATTAGGGAGATGGACATGTTTTCAGGAAGTATCGTAGCGCTCATTACACCGTTTAATCATGATGGTGAGGTTGATTTTGTTAGTTTGAAGAAGCTGGTGGACTTTCACGTGACAGCCGGAACTGACGCCATTGTTGCCGTCGGAACAACGGGTGAATCTGCCACGCTAACCGTTGAAGAGCATGTCAAAGTTGTCGCAAAAACCGTCGAGTTTGCCGAAGGACGTATTCCTGTGATTGCGGGAACGGGTGCGAATGCTACTCATGAAGCGGTAACGTTTAGCCGTTTATTAAATAACACAGGTATTGCTGGCTGTTTAAGTGTGACTCCTTATTACAATAAACCAACCCAAGAAGGTTTATTTCAACACTACAAAGCAATTTCTCAAGAGACTGATATCCCTCAGATTCTCTATAATGTACCAGGCCGTACAGCGGTGGATTTGCGTCCAGAAACCGTCGCTCGCCTTGCTGAAATTAAAACGATTGTCGCTTTGAAAGATGCAACGGGTGATTTGAGCCGAGTGGCTCTTCATCGTGAGCTTTGTGGAAAAGACTTTATTTTATTAAGTGGCGATGACGCGACAGGTTTGGAGTTTGTTAAATTAGGTGGACAAGGTGTTATTTCGGTGACGAATAATATTGCCGCTAAAGATATGGCGCAGATGATGCACTTAGCATTAGAAGGCCGATTCGACGAGGCTGAGCTTATTAATCAACGTTTAATGCCTTTGCATAAAGGTCTGTTTGTTGAGTCGAGCCCGATCCCAGTGAAATGGGCTGCTCACAAAATGGGATTGATTACAAATGGTGATCTACGTCTACCTTTGACTGAACTGTCTGAACCTGTACGTTCAACGGTTGCCCAAGCCATGACCGAAGCTTGTATCTTCTAACATCGATTCAATATTGTGCCGAGGCTTTTTCCTCGGCAGTCTAGGAGTTTGAATGAAATTTACTCATCAGCTAGTTATCAGTTCACTAGCTGTTTTTGTTTTAAGCGCATGTGCTGGTAACGCTTCTCAGCGTCGCCAAGCAAAAGATGATTTTGCTTATTTAGAAACCCCGGCTCTAAAAGAGTGGCAACTTCCTGAAGGAGCCACTCCGCAGTTTTATCTTAACTACCAAATACCAGAAGGTGACTTCCAAGGTGGCATTGGCCGTACTGTGGATATTCGTCCTCCTCAACAAGTATTAGAATTGATCCCTGGCGCGCGTGCCGAGCGCCAAAATGGCGAAGTGACATTATGGATGATCAAGCAAGATGAAGCCGACAAGGTGTGGCAAACTGCGTTAGCCATGCTTAAAGAGCGAAACATTGGTATCGCTGCACAAAGTGAAAACCAGATTGATACTGATTGGGTGACTTGGGTTTCTGAAGATGAAGAAGTTGAGATTGGTAGCCGCTACCAAATCTCACGAGTGATGGCGAATAATCGTTTTGGCTTTAAGATTTCATTGACTGGTTGGCGTGAAGGTGGCAAAGAGATGCCAGTGAGTGCCACCAATAAAGAGCGTTATAATGCGTTCATGACCAATTTGGTCACGGCTCGTTACGATACCGATCTACGTCAAGAAGCAGCACGTAAAGCTCAACAGTTGGTTAAACAGATCCCCATTACGATGGGCAGTGACCGTAGTGGTTTCCCTGTCATTATTGCTCGTACCTCTTACGATGTTCTGTGGCAACGTTTGCCTAATCTTATGCCGCAGTTCGGTTTTACGCTCGAAGAGCGCAATCAATCTCAAGGTACAATAAAAGCGAAATACTCCGCGCCAGATGACGCCTTTTGGCAAGACATTGGCGTGAAACCTATCTCGTTGAAAAGTGGAACTTACACCTTCTTATTAGGTGATCTAGGCAACCGTACCTCGATCAACGTGACCAATTCAGCCGGCAAGCCGGTGGAAGAAGAACTACTGAAAGATATGGTACCTGTACTGTCGGCGATTGCCGAGCGTCAGTAATTGTGATGACGAATCCATGAAAAATAAAGGGACGAAAGTCCCTTTATTTTTGCTCTGAATCTGAGTCTTCGTGCTTATCAAGTTCGTTGAGTTTATCCAGATCACTCTTTTTCCCTTTCAAGCCAAATTTCATGTTAGCCGTGTATTTCAGCGCGGCAATATTACCGATAAACACCGCTAAGATTACAATAGTGATAACCCAAGGGTTGGTAATGAATTCCATATTAGGACTCCGGTTGGCTGATGTTAACAATGTACTGAGTGTAGATCCGATCTAAGTTCTCTTGTACCGTCGACACACCTAGGAGCGGCATGTTTTCAAGCTGTGTCGCCAATATGCTTGGCGTCAACAGGTCAAGGCAGTCTTTAGCCGCTGTTTTGTGGCTAATATGCCAAGGTTCAAACGCAACACCGCCTTTCTTTCCTTGGTAGGGGAAGAAAAAACCAAACTTAGGTAAATGCTCTTTCATCCATTGATAAAAAGGAGCTTGGTGGCCTGAGAGATATTCCCACGGTTCAAGCTTGAGCGTGACACCTGTCGGTAATGCTTTGCGATCAAAAACATCAAAGTCACACCCCCAATGGTGGCGGCTGCTACCGGGCAGCGCTGACCAGCGCAAAATCGTGAATATCTTTTGTTCTTCGCTTAACTGAGCAGGGTTTACCGGTTGACTGTTATTATCCAGTAATTCGGCTTGCCCTGACATTTTCCGATTCCAGATGTTCAACTGGCGTTCAAAATCACGAAACCCACTGGCGATATGGAAATCAAAACCAGCGTCGTCAGCCGCTTGCTTTAGAGCGAGCAAATCTTGGAGCACCCCGGGGTGAACCAAGAAAGATTTCTGCCCAATCAGCACTGATGTTAAATGGGAGTCGGTTTGTCCGGTCAACTGCTCTGGAGTCATGGGTTACACCAATAAATTCTCTAGGGTTTTTTGGTACATATCCGTCAGTTTCTCTAAATCGGCAATCTTAACGCACTCATTAACTTTATGAATTGTCGCGTTAACAGGACCAAGTTCGACCACTTGTGCGCCCATCTGGGCAATAAAGCGTCCATCAGATGTGCCCCCCGTCGTTAATAGCTCTGGGGATTTGTGGTTCACCTCATCGACGGCTTTAACGACGGCAGTCAGTAATGAGCCCGTGTCGGTCAAGAAAGGTTGGCCGCTTAATGTCCAGCGTAATTCATAATCCAATCCATGGGCATCTAAGATAGAATGCACGCGGCGCTTGATCTCTTCACCGGTTAACTCGGTACTGAAACGGAAGTTAAACTGCACGTCAAACTCACCGGGGATGACGTTTGATGCTCCCGTGCCAGCTTGCAAGTTTGGAATTTGGAAGCTGGTCGGTGGGAAATAAGCGTTCCCTTCATCCCATTTTATTGCCGCAAGTTCGGCTAACGCAGGCAAGGCTTGGTGAATCGGGTTATTAGCAAGGTGAGGATAAGCAACGTGTCCTTGAATCCCTTTTATCTGTAGATCGCCTGTAATTGAGCCACGACGGCCATTTTTTATCACATCGCCCACATTTAATGTACTCGATGGCTCACCGACGATACACATATCAATTGGCTCATTACGCGCCATTAACGTATCGACTACGCGAGTGGTGCCATTGATGAATGGCCCTTCTTCATCTGAAGTGATCAAAAAGGCAATCGAACCTTGATGGTTAGGGTGCTGTTCAATAAAGCGCTCGACAGCGACAACCATGCAAGCAAGCGAGCCTTTCATATCTGCCGCCCCGCGCCCATGTAAATAACCATCAATTACAGTCGGTTCAAACGGCGCTGTATGCCACTGCGCTAAAGGACCCGCGGGAACCACATCCGTATGGCCAGCAAAGGCAAAAAGAGGCGATTGAGTGCCGCGGCGAGCCCAAAAATTAGTGGTATCTTCAAAGACCATTGTTTCCACTTCAAACCCTAGCGCTTGTAAGCGTTTAATCATCAGGTCTTGGCAACCTGCATCCTCAGGAGTTACTGATTGGCGACTAATGAGATCTTTTGCGAGCGCCAGTACAGGGCTGTCTGTCATCCTTGAAATCCTTGTATTAAGAGAAAATAGCAGCGTATTGCTGAGCATTAAAACCGAGATGGTAATGGGTATCGACCAATAAAATAGGCCGTTTGATCATAGCAGGTTGCTCAACCAGCAAGGTCACTACATTGTTAGCATCTAACGACTCTTTTTGTGAGGGCGTGAGCTGACGAAAAGTTGTACCGCGTTTATTGAGTACATTTTCCCAACCAAGTGCTTGGCAAAACTGAGCCACGAGCTCGGCATCAATACCTTGTTTACGGTAGTCATGAAATTGGTAATCCACCCCCGCAGCTTCCAACCATTTCCGTGCTTTTTTAATGGTGTCGCAGTTGGGAATGCCATACATAGTGATCGTCATAAAAATCCTTGTTGAGGCGTATTATTTTTTTAATGGTCAAATCCTATCAGGAAGCGCTGTGGCTTACAAAATAGAGATGCTTTTATTTCGTTGTTTAAAAAAAATGTGTTTCAGTTGCTTACGATTGGAAAGTTATTGATCGAACGCAACACTCTAAATGTGAAAACAGAAATAATGAAGCGGCACAGTAATAGGAGGTGTCAATGGAACTGAGTCCTGTTTTTGCAAGGCGACTGTATTTAGCTTTGTTAGTAGAAAGCCTTGAAAGACCAAACGTGCCCAAACTCATCGAAAAAACGGGGTGGCCTCGCCGTACGATTCAGGATGTCCTGAAAGCACTGCCAGGAATAGGGATTGAACTGATGTTTGTTCAAGATGGAAGGCGTCACAATGATGGTTACTATCAACTCTCTGATTGGGGGCCATTTGATAGTCAATGGGTATTAGATCGTCGCTGTGATATTGCGACTAGCCTTGGATTTAGTGCATAAGCCAGCATTTGCTGGCTTTTTTTATGGTGTTTTCATTTTCACATTGGGTAAGCAACGATAAACAGTACCGAAAATCGTGACAGAGGTTTTGAAATAATTGGAGTAGTCGAGCGTTACTGTATCGCCTCCCAGTTGATGAGCGTGAGTTTTTAGCTCGTTTACCGCCCTTCGAATCAATCTGTCATTGGGAATGAGCCAAGAGCTGAACCAGTAACCTTCACTGCCTGTCACATCCCCTAACCAGTCACACTGACCAGCATCAAATCCGGCATCAGTACGAATCTGAATGCGATCTGCATCGTTTGGGAGTGGGCTGTGTGATGAGCTACAGCCTATCATTAGCGCTGCCAGCAATAATATAGACAGTCTTTTCATCAGTTTAACCTTTCAGAACTAGATAAGAGATAAAACCAAGCCAGCTCACGATCAGCAGTGCCCAAGGTAACCATGAGGTCGATACCAAGCTGGATGAAGTTTCAATCTGCGCGGGTTCTTCTTCTCTATTTTGTGCGGTTCTCTTTAGCTGCAATGCTCTTTTTTTTGCTTTATCTGCCTGTCGGCTTTTCTCTTTTTGCTGCTTTTTATACAAGGCTATGCCTTTCTCAATGCCTTGAGCGATCAGCTTGGTTTGTTCTTTCGTTTGCCCTTGCTTTTGAGTGGCTAAGGCGACTTTCATCGCTTGTTGCTGAGTTTGTTCTGAGGGAATAATCGTTTTATTCATAACGTTTACAAGCGGCTATAGACAGGCGCTTACCCTATCACGTATCGTCATCCTTCACTATTGAGATTGATCACTATGCGTGATGTTCAAGTTAGAAACTGGTCAAGAGCAAAAGATCTGGCTAGCTATTTGAAATCGATTCGCTAAAGTAAAAACGTTTTTTTAAAAGAGCGAAGGTATTGATGCGTTATGCGTTAGAGCGATACGACCAACATGGTTTTCTTAAAGCCCCTAAACTTATCTGGCTTGGTTGGTTATTTTTGGCAAAAGCTTGGATTGTTTTCGTGGTGGCAGGAGCAAGCCGAGATAATGGCACGACGATTTTAACCATTGTTTACCCAGACCATTCGATGCTTTATTTGGGGTTGATTATGGGGTTGCCAAGTATCATTCTGATGTGGCTTATCAGCTTACGTGCTCCTGAACGATCGTGGCTAAACCGCATCGTTAGCATGGGAAAACCGCTGACGTTACTTATGGTTATCTTGCAATTTATACAAACGCTTTATCATATCTATTTAGAGCACGGCGTTTTTAATTGGGCCAATGCAAGCACACTGTTGGTGCTGTTATGGTTTGCTCTATATCTACTGAAGAGTAAAAGTGTGCGTGATTGTTTTTCTATCCCGCTCATAGACAAGGCGTGATCCCAATCAAGGTCGCCCCAAAAAACTGAATTACACTGAGCAAAAATAAGTAAGTGAGGATATTTTATGACACAACCTCAAACCGCGATTCTGCCTGAAGCAGGTCCGTTTGCACTGTTTAGCCTTTTAAAAGTAAAGCAAAATCCGGCGCATGTTTTAGCGCAATTAAAAGCATTGCCCGCTTTAGTCAATGAGATAAATCAACATCAACCCGGCGCTGAATTAACCGTGTCGGTCGCATTTACTCGCACCTTTTGGCAGCGTTTAAACCAAAGCATACCACAAGAGCTGATTGATTTTCCTGAGCTTGGTAAAGGCGAAACCATAGCACCAAGTACCGAGGTGGATGTGTTGATTCACTGCCATTCTCATCGTCATGACTTGCTGTTTTATGTGTTGCGTAAATGGATGGAACCCGTGGCTGAGTTGGTTGAAATGGTGGATGAAACCTACTCATTTCGTTACTTAGATGCGCGAGATATGACGGACTTTATCGATGGCACTGAAAACCCTAAAGCCGAAAAACGTCAAGAAGTGGCACTGATTGCTGATGGTGAATTTGCTGGCGGCAGCTATGTGATGTTGCAGCGTTTTGTGCATAACCTTCCAGCTTGGAATCGCTTAAATGTGGCGGCGCAAGAAAAAGTGATTGGGCGCACTAAGCCTGATTCGATTGAGCTTGATGATGTACCTGCAGCGTCTCACGTTGGCCGTGTCGATATCAAAGAAGAGGGGAAAGGGCTAAAAATTGTTCGTCATAGCTTACCTTACGGTACGGTGAGTGGTGAGCACGGTTTACTATTCATTGCTTATTGCCATACGCTGCATAACTTTAAAGTGATGTTGGAAAGTATGTATGGTGTGGCGGATGGTAAAACAGACCAACTGCTGCGCTTTACCAAAGCCGTGACGGGCGCGTACTTTTTTGCCCCTTCAGCTGAGATGCTGCAACATCTTGAACTAAAGTAAGTTTCAATATTGTCCTACTATCGGACCGAGCCTTGTGCTCGGTTTTTCTTTTTTAAGCATTTTATGTAAAGAAAAGCGTCTACTGTCCGATAAAGAGATCATTCATTCTATGGCATGGGTCTGTTATGGCAATTACCGTTAATACCAATGTTTCTGCTTTGATTGCGCAGCGCCACTTAGGCTCAGCAAGCGAAATGTTGAATCAATCTTTGGAGCGTCTTGCTTCCGGGAAGCGTATTAATAGTGCTAAAGATGATGCTGCGGGTTTACAAATTTCGAATCGCCTTGAGTCGCAAATGAGGGGCTTAGATGTCGCTGTACGCAATGCTAATGATGGCATTTCAATCATGCAGACTGCTGAAGGTGCAATGCAAGAGACCACCAGCCTGCTTCAGCGTATGCGAGATCTCTCTTTGCAGTCGGCGAATGGCGCGAACAGTAAAGCGGATAGGCAAGCTTTACAGGAAGAAATGAGCGCCTTGAACGATGAATTAAACCGAATTGCTGAAACCACCTCTTTTGGTGGTCGTAAGTTACTGAACGGTTCGTTTGGTCAATCCTCATTTCAGATAGGGGCGAGCTCTGGCGAAGCAGTGCAAGTTTCGTTAAAAAATATGCGTTCAGACAGTCTGGATATGGGGGGCTTTAGCTATGTTGCGGCAGGCATGGCGGATAGCCAGTGGCGGGTGACACAAGATAATCGGCAGCTCACCATGAGCTATACCGATGCCAAGGGAAAACAGCACAACATTCAAATCCAAGCAAAAGTAGGGGACGATATTGAAGAGTTGGCAACCTACATCAATGGGCAAACCGATAAAGTATCGGCGTCAGTCAACGACAAAGGACAGCTACAGCTGTTCATGGCGGGTAAAGAAACCTCTGGGACTATTGATTTTAAAGGTAGCTTAGCCAATCAGTTGCAAATGAATGTGACGGGATATGAAGCAGTAGACACTCTTGATATTACCGAAGTCGGTGGTGCGCAGCGAGCGGTTGCCATCATTGATACCGCAATGCAGTACGTTGATAGCCATCGCTCTGAGTTAGGCGCGTTGCAAAACCGTTTTAACCACGCTATCAACAATCTCGACAACGTACATGAGAACCTCGCTTCTTCAAACAGTCGAATTAAAGATACGGACTATGCGAAAGAGACCACCCAAATGGTAAAACAGCAAATCCTACAACAAGTCAGTACCTCTATTCTTGCGCAAGCCAAAAAACAGCCAAACCTAGCATTGGCCTTACTTCGCTAGCGATAAAAAGCAACACTTATCGACTTTTATCAACAAATCTTTAGCGAAATTATTACCTTTCTGATGGGTTTTTGACCTCTTGTCCTGTTTTTTACACTAAACACATTTTTTTAAGAAAATCGAAAAAAAATCCTCAAGCTTTGGAAAATACCGCCGTTATAAAAAGTAACTTTGAGAGAACTATTTGGTTTTCCGAGACGTCGGAAACCGGAAACATCGGAAAATCAATTGGAGTAATCACCATGGCAGTTAATGTAAATACCAACGTATCAGCGATGACAGCACAGCGTTACCTAAACGGCGCTAGCAATGCACAACAAACATCAATGGAACGCCTATCTTCTGGCTTTAAAATCAACAGCGCAAAAGATGATGCGGCAGGCCTACAAATCTCTAACCGTTTGAATGTTCAGAGCCGCGGTCTTGACGTAGCAGTGCGTAATGCGAATGACGGTATTTCTATTGCACAAACCGCTGAGGGTGCGATGAATGAAACGACCAACATTTTGCAACGTATGCGTGACTTGTCACTACAATCAGCTAACGGCTCAAACTCAAAGTCAGAGCGTGTGGCAATTCAAGAAGAAGTCACCGCTCTGAATGACGAGTTAAACCGTATCGCAGAAACCACTTCATTTGGTGGTAATAAATTACTCAACGGTACTTTTGCAACCAAATCCTTCCAAATTGGTGCTGATAACGGTGAAGCGGTTATGCTTAGCCTAAATAATATGCGCAGTGATAACACCATGATGGGCGGCACAAGCTACCAAGCGGCGAACGGCAAAGATAAAGATTGGTCAGTTCAAGCTGGCAGCAACGATCTACAAATCACACTGAAGGATACTTCAGGTATAGATCAAACCATCGATATCTCAGCAAAAGAAGGCGATGATATTGAAGAGTTAGCGACTTACATCAATGGTCAAACAGATATGGTGAAAGCCTCTGTTGATCAAGATGGCAAACTGCAAGTCTTTGCTGGTAGCAATAAAGTTGAAGGGCCGGTCTCTTTTGCTGGTGGTCTTGCTGGTGAGCTTGGTATCGGTGCAGGTAAAACGGTTACTGTTGATACTATTGACGTAACCTCTGTTGGCGGTGCGCAAGAATCGGTTGCCATTGTTGATGCTGCACTGCAATTTGTAGATAGCCATCGCGCACAATTAGGTGCATTCCAAAATCGCTTTAGCCATGCAATCAGCAACTTAGATAACATTAACGAAAACGTGAGTGCTTCTAAGAGCCGTATTAAAGATACTGACTTTGCCAAAGAAACAACAGCGCTTACTAAGTCGCAAATTCTTTCTCAAGCATCAAGCTCAGTGCTTGCTCAAGCAAAACAAGCGCCACAAGCGGCACTTAGCTTACTTGGCTAAAAGAGCCCAATAGCTCAAGAGTTACCCTTAATGAAAATCCAGCCTCGGCTGGATTTTTTTACTTAGTGGCAAAGTGGAAAAAGTGTTAGTCGATGCAGCATTATTTTTCTTACTTTTTTGACGCTAATCACATTTATCATGCTCGCTGCATAAATTTTAAAAAAAGGCTTATTTTTTTCTAAAGGATATAAATCTTTCGCCGTTAAAGGATACGAGAGAAATGAGGTGTACCGACGTGAGGTGAGAGACACGGAAGTACATCAACACAATGCCTAAGGAGATCAATATGGCAATTAATGTAAGCACTAACGTGTCTGCAATGACCGCACAGCGTTACTTAAATAACGCCGCCGATGGTACGCAGAAATCGATGGAGCGTCTGTCATCGGGCTATAAAATCAATAGCGCGCGTGATGATGCAGCGGGTCTACAAATCTCAAACCGTTTAACGTCACAAAGCCGTGGCTTAGATATGGCGGTAAGAAACGCAAATGATGGTATTTCCATTGCACAAACCGCAGAGGGTGCAATGAATGAAACCACCAACATCTTGCAACGTATGCGAGATCTTTCTTTACAATCAGCAAACGGTTCTAACTCAAGTTCAGAACGCCAAGCGATCCAAGAGGAAGTCTCAGCACTCAATGATGAATTAAACCGTATTGCTGAAACAACCTCGTTTGGTGGTAATAAACTGCTAAATGGTTCGTTTGGTAATAAATCTTTCCAAATTGGTGCCGATTCTGGTGAAGCTGTGATGCTTTCCATGAGCGACATGCGTTCTGACACAAAAGCGATGGGCGGTAAGAGCTATGTCGCGACAAATGGCAAAGCGCCTGACTGGTCAGTCACCAATGCGACGGATCTGACTCTGAGCTATACTGATAAACAAGGAGAAGCTCGCGAAGTCACCATTAACGCTAAAGCGGGTGATGACTTAGAAGAGGTCGCTACTTACATTAATGGTCAAAATGGTGACATCAAAGCTTCAGTCGGTGATGAAGGTAAACTGCAACTGTTTGCCGCCAATCAAAAAGTCTCAAGCGATGTCACTATTGGTGGTGGACTGGGTACTGAAATTGGTTTTGCTGCAGGTAAAGACGTAACCGTCAAAGACATCAATGTCACAACGGTTGGCGGCTCTCAGGAAGCTGTAGCTTTGATTGATGGTGCACTAAAGGCCGTTGATAGCCAACGTGCCTCGTTAGGTGCATTCCAGAACCGTTTCGGTCATGCCATCAGTAACCTTGATAACATCAACGAGAACGTCAACGCTTCTCGTAGTCGAATTAAGGATACTGATTATGCCCGTGAAACAACCCAAATGACGAAGTCGCAGATTTTGCAGCAAGCGAGTACGTCAGTTTTGGCACAGGCGAAGCAGTCACCATCTGCAGCTCTTAGTCTATTGGGTTAACCGATAGGCGAATGGAGCTTTGTGGGGAAAGCAGTGTTTTCACTGCCAACCTATGAGGTGGAAGGGAGATTGTTATGGAAATACCATCCTACACATCGAACATCCAGCCTTACGGCTCGCAAAGTGGCATTAAATTTGCTTCAGAAAACGATGGCGCGACACGCGCTTCCTCGAAACAAAATGAGGTGAATCGTACTGAACAGTTAAGAAATAGGCAAAACCAAAGCGTTGAAGCGGCAATCGAGCTTGCACAGCAACGAGAGCAGATCAACAAATCGGAAAGAGCCAAGATGGTAGAGCAGATGAATGAATTTATCTCATCTATCAACAAAGACTTAGCGTTTAGAGTCGATGAAGAATCAGGACGGGATGTTGTGACGATTTATGAAGCCAGTACTGGTGACATTATTCGTCAGATCCCGAACGAGGAAATGCTAGAGGTTTTGCGACGCCTTGCCAGACAAAAAGACCACAGTACAGGTTTATTGGTTGCTAAGGTGTAATCGTAGTTTTTGAGGTGATTTAATGAGCTTAGGCCCGATGGGTATGAATACTGGCATGGATATCAATTCCTTGGTCAGCAAAATTGTCAATGCAGAGCGCGTTCCTAAGCAGCAACGTATTGATAATGAGCTTGGCCAAATTGATGCCAGTATCAGTGCCTACGGCCGGCTCAAAGAGTCGCTGGATACGATGAAAAATCTTATGACGAATTTTCGTCAGGAGAAGGCTTTCGCTTTGCGAAAAGTCGATACTACTGATGAAAATGTCGTCTCCGCGACAGCCACCACTGACGCAATAGCAGGTAAATATGCTATCGATGTGTTGCAGCTTGCACAGAGCCATAAAGTTGCCTCGGATGTTTTAGATAAAGAGGCAAAGTTTGGTCCTGGTAAGCTGCAGATTTCACTTGGTGATCAGAAGTTTGATGTTGATGTCCAAGCCAATTCAAAATTGATTGATATCGTTCGCGGTATCAACAGCACTAAAACCAATCCCGGAGTTCGTGCTTCGGTAATCAATGATGTTGAAGGACCACGTTTGATTGTGGCCTCTAATCTATCTGGAAAAGATCATGACATTAAAATTAATGCTCAGTCTGATGCCGGAAATCCGCTCAAAAATCTAGAGTACAAAACGCTGGAAGAGCGCGTTAAAGATTTAGAAAAAGCACGCGCTGCGGCGCAACAAATCATTGCACCACTCACGCCAGCTCAACAAGCTATCGCTGCAAAAGTCGCCGAGAAAATAGGTGCGGCGGCACGCGAAGTTGACCAAAGTATGGCGAGTGGTGTTCAAAAAGTCGCCGGGCAAGTATCTGCCGACGGTAAAGTCGCTAATGCTGCCGGTGAATTAACCGACGCCGCCGTCAAAGCTGCTGCCGCCGCCGGTGTTGCTGCCAATAAATATCTGAAACCGCAAGATCGTATTCCAGGGTGGACTGAAACCGCCTCTGGCACCTTACTCGATTCCTACTATGAACCTGAGCCAGAGCTTGATGCGACCGCGTTAGAAAAAGCGCCAGATGTGCCCGGTTGGACCAATACTGCTTCTGGTACTTTGGTTGACTCCTATGTCACTCCCAAAGAAGCGCAAGCCAAGCTTGAACAGCAATTAGCAGCTGAAAAAGCCGCGGTTGCGGCGGCGGTGCGTAGTGGTGAACTGACGCCAGAGCAAGCCAAGCAGAAAGAGCGTGAAAAGCTTGACCCGCAAGAGCGTGAGTATTTAGATAAAGTGGACAAAGCAGATGCTGAACTTAGAGCGGCACAAGCATCGTTTGACGCCTATCAAGGTATGACTCAAGTACAAGCAGGCCAAGATTCCGTGGTGGTTTTGGACGGTGTGGCGACCCTTTCTAGCAACAACAACGTGATTGAAGATGCGATTGAAGGGGTTGATTTGACCCTTAAAGGGCAAACGGCCAAAGGCAAACCACCGGCTGAAATTGGCATCGAATATGACCGCAAAACCGTGCGCGATGATATTGAACAATTTGTCGCGGCGTATAATCAGTTTTATCAGGTCTCTAAAGAACTTGGAGGCGTAGACCCTCGGACTGGCCAAGCTGGGCCACTGGCGAGTGACAGTATTGTGCGCAGTGCAGACTCTCGCCTACGTAGTGTTTTTTCGACTAGAATTGAGCAGGCTCCAGAAGAGATCAAAAGTCTGATTGAGTTTGGTATTACCACCACACGACAAGGGACACTTGAAATTAACTACGACATGCTAGATCGCCAACTCAATAACAACTTTAATAAGCTAGGTGAGTTCTTTGGTGGAAACCAAGGATTTGCCAAACGGGTTGAAGATGCTATTCAGAGCATGACGGGGGTGACAGGGTCGATTCGCACACGCGAAAAAAGCTTAGTAGAACGCAACTACCGTGTGGCGGACGACCAAGCGGCACTTGATCGCCGCATGGACAGTTTGGAGAAGCGAACGCATTCTAAGTTTTCAGCAATGCAAGACGCGACCAGTAAAATGCAGAACCAATTAGCTGGTATGATGAATGCGTTAGGCGGCTGATATGGAACAGCAACTCGACCTTTTAAGTGATCTAGATCACCAAATAAGAGCAATGCTTGTCATTGATGAAATTAATACTGAAGAAATCAATCATCTTGTCGATAAAAGGGAACGGATATTGCAAAACTTACTGACGCATGCGTCAGAAAATCCACAGTTTGCAATGTCGAGCCAATGGCGAGAGGCTATTGATGAAACTAAACATCTTGTTGAACTGATGCAGTCAAAAACGGTCGAGATCGGTAGAACGCTCCAAAAATACCGACACGGTAATAAATCCGTTCAGCAATACAAAAAGTTTTTATAAGAGGAAGACTATGCGCGGTTCTTTACAGGCATACAAAAAGGTATCAGTGGATAGCCAGCTCAGTGCGGCCTCGCCGCATAAAGTCGTACAAATGTTGATGGCGGGTGCCATTGAACGCCTTATTCAAGCAAAAGCAGCAATGCTACAGGGGAATATTCCAAGTAAGGGTGAACGCCTTGGTAAAGCATTGGATATCATTATTAGCTTACGCAGTTGCTTATCGATGAGTGATGGCGGGGATATTGCAAAAAATTTAGATCAGCTTTATGAATTTATGATCACTCAGATCACCGAAGCGAATCATCAGAATGACCCGCAACCACTGGATGATGTGATCGACATCATTCGAGAAATTAAATCAGCATGGGATCAAATCCCTCCTGAATACCACAATCTAACGGCAAGCGAAGTGGGCATATAAGTTATTTATAAAACTTTAGGCACTTATTTTTTAAAGTTTTAACTGATGTCACACCAGCTCATTGCTTGGTTGCCTTATTTTTTTTATTCCATAGAATAGAAGCCATTACTAGCCTAATGGCTTTTTTTGTTGCTGAATTCCACAAATTGTCTATCGTTTAATCAAGTGATTATAGAAAAACAAAACTGAATAACGATTTTCAGAAGTGCGGCCACAATTTCTCTGATTTAAGGCAAATATTCTCACCTATGCAAGGTTTAGCAAAACTGCTTGTGATAGAAGACGATCCGCAGATCCGTCTCAATCTAAGTAACATTTTAGAATTTGTTGGAGAGCACTGCGAGGCGATCGAGTCATCCCAAATCAAGGATATTGATTGTTCAAGATTGTGGGGGGGCTGCATTATTGGATCGCTAAAAAGTGAGCAGTTAACTGATGAGATAGCTCAGTGGTTGACTAAGGCCAATTATATTCCACTTCTAATGGCAAACAAGCAGCCATATTCATTGGAAGAATTTACTCAATACGTCGGTGAACTTGAGTCACCTCTTAATTACCCTCAACTGAGTGACGCATTACGACATTGCAAAGAATTTTTAGGACGCAAAGGCGTGCAAGTTCCCTCTACATCGCGTAAGAATACCTTATTTCGTAGCCTTGTAGGCCAAAGTCATGGTATCCAAGAAGTTCGCCATTTGATTGAGCAAGTCTCAGGCACAGAAGCTAATGTGTTGATCTTAGGTGAATCTGGAACGGGCAAAGAAGTGGTTGCGCGTAACATCCATTATCATTCTGCACGCCGCAACGGTCCGTTTGTGCCGATTAACTGTGGTGCGATTCCGGCTGATTTACTTGAAAGTGAATTATTTGGTCATGAAAAAGGGGCGTTTACCGGAGCGATAACCGCGCGTAAAGGTCGTTTTGAGCTTGCCGAAGGCGGTACTTTATTTCTCGATGAGATCGGTGATATGCCGATGTCGATGCAGGTAAAGTTGTTGCGTGTGTTACAAGAACGCTGCTTTGAACGTGTGGGCGGTAACACCACCATTAAAGTGAATGTGCGTGTGGTGTCAGCGACTCACCGCAATTTAGAAAACATGATTGATGATGAATCATTTCGTGAAGATCTTTACTATCGACTCAATGTTTTCCCAATTGAAATGCCAGCGCTAAAAGATCGCAAAGACGACATCCCATTGCTGTTACAAGAACTCATGACACGTATGGAAGCGGAAGGTGGACAGCCATTTTGTTTTACCCCGCGAGCAGTCAATTCGTTAATGGAACACAATTGGCCGGGCAATGTTCGTGAGCTAGCGAATTTAGTTGAGCGGATGATCATTCTCTATCCAAATAGTCTCGTCGACGTCAATCATTTACCAACTAAATACCGCTATAGTGATATTCCAGAATTCCAACCAGAGCACAGCTCTTATGGTTCTGTTGAAGACCAAGAACGTGATGTGCTGGCGGGTATTTTCTCTGAAAACTTCAGTTTTGAAGACGTCGAAGAGATGCACGAAAATCTCAACGCACCGCAGTCATTGCCTCCTGAAGGCGTGAATTTGAAAGAGCTATTGGCGGACTTGGAAGTCAATATGATCAACCAAGCCCTTGAAGCTCAAGGCGGAGTGGTAGCGCGTGCCGCTGATATGCTGGGTATGCGCCGTACGACCTTGGTTGAAAAAATGCGTAAATACAATATGCAACGGTGATTCAAAAACAGCATGGGTAAAGTTTAGTCAATATATTGGCAATGGATTAATTCTTTGATTTTAAAGAAAAATAGCCTGGCATGTATTTTGCGTGTTAGGCTATTGTTGTTTTATAGGTAGAATTTCGACATGCAGTCTCCTGACACACCCATTAATCAATCTCACTTGGATTCTGTAGAGGATCAAGTTGAGCGCTATAAACAGGTTCTTGATGTGATGCCTGCTGGCGTCATTTTGCTCGATACTCAAGGCGTAGTCAGAGAAGCTAACCCTGAAGCTCAGCGGTTATTGCAAGTCCCATTGGCGGGTGAAAAATGGTATTCCGTCATTCAAAGTGCTTTTGCGCCGAGAGAAGATGATGGGCATGAAATCTCGCTGCGCAATGGTCGTAAAGTTAGATTAGCCATTTCAGCATCAGCAACAGGCCAATTGATATTAATCACCGATTTAACCGAAACTCGGTTACTTCAATCACGCATCAGTGATTTACAGCGCTTATCCTCACTCGGTCGAATGGTGGCGTCTTTGGCACACCAAGTTCGCACACCGTTATCCAGTGCCATGCTCTATGCCTCAAATTTAGGTGCGCCTAACTTGCCAAACGCTACAAGAGAGCGTTTTCAGTCTAAGCTGATGGATAGGCTTCATGATCTTGAAAAACAAGTCAATGATATGTTGTTGTTTGCCAAAGGTGGTGACAATAAAGTCATTCAGCCGTTTACAGTGACTGACTTGGTCAGCGAATTTGTTCCCATGGTGGAAACGGCATTAAAAAATAGCGCAATTGATTATCATCAGGAAGTGGAACAAGAAGGGACAGTGGTGTTAGGCAATGCAAATGCCATTGCCTCTGCACTGAGTAACTTAGTGATGAACGCAATACAAATTGCGGGTAAGGCGTCGCAAATTGATGTCTTTTTTCGCCCGGTAAATGGTGAGCTGAAAATCTCGGTACAAGACAGTGGCCCGGGAGTCCCTGCTGCGCTGCAAAGTAAAATTATGGAACCGTTTTTTACCACTCGCTCACAAGGAACGGGGTTAGGGTTAGCGGTGGTACAAATGGTCTGCCGCGCCCATGATGGGCGATTGGAATTAATTTCAGAAGAAGGGGAGGGTGCTTGCTTTACTATGTGCATTCCACTCGAGCGTCATGCCCCTTCTTCACCAACAGAGACTGGAGAAGGATGATGGCTCAAAGCAAAGTCTTAATCGTTGAAGATGATGAAGGTCTACGCGAAGCGTTAGTCGATACTTTGGCGCTGGCTGGTTATGAATGGCTGGAAGCTGATTGCGCCGAAGATGCACTGATTAAACTCAAAGCACATCCTGTTGATATTGTTGTCTCTGACGTTCAAATGGCTGGCATGGGTGGCCTTGCACTGCTGCGCAACATCAAACAGCACTGGCCCAATTTACCCGTGTTGCTGATGACGGCGTACGCCAATATTGAAGATGCGGTCTCGGCGATGAAAGAGGGCGCCATTGATTACATGGCAAAACCCTTTGCCCCCGAAGTGCTACTCAACATGGTTAGCCGTTACGCGCCAGTGAAATCGGATGATAATGGTGATGCGGTTGTTGCCGATGAGAAAAGCCTGCGCTTATTGTCACTTGCCGACAAAGTGGCAAAAACCGATGCTAACGTCATGATTTTGGGCCCAAGCGGCTCAGGAAAAGAGGTCATGTCTCGCTACATTCATAACTCATCTCCGCGTAAAGATGGGCCATTTGTGGCGATCAACTGCGCCGCCATTCCAGACAACATGCTCGAAGCCACCTTATTTGGTTATGAAAAAGGGGCATTTACAGGAGCGGTACAAGCTTGTCCGGGCAAATTTGAACAAGCACAAGGTGGGACCATTTTACTCGATGAGATCAGCGAGATGGATCTGAACCTACAAGCAAAACTGCTGCGTGTACTCCAAGAGCGTGAAGTGGAACGCTTGGGGGGGCGTAAAAGCATTAAGCTTGATGTCCGCGTATTGGCGACCAGCAACCGCGACTTAAAGCAGTATGTGCAGGAAGGCAATTTCCGTGATGATTTATATTATCGCCTCAACGTCTTCCCAATCTCATGGCCAGCGCTACGTGACCGCAAAGGGGATATTGAACCGCTTGCTCACCACCTTGTAGAGCGTCACTGCACTAAGCTTGGTTTACCTGTGCCTTGTATCGCGCCGCAAGCCATTAACAAGTTGCTTAGTTATGCTTGGCCGGGCAACGTCCGTGAACTTGATAACGTCGTGCAACGCGCGCTGATCTTGAGCGAACAAGGAGACATTGCAAGTGAACATATCTTGTTGGAAGGGGTTGATTGGCAAGATGCTAGCAGCTTGCAACAAGTCGTAGAGCGCAGCGATATTGCCACACCAGAGATTAAGCCTGTAGCACAAGCCGAAGTGAATAAGCTGTTTAATAACAATGGCGCTGCATTGGGTGATGAGCTGAGAGATCAAGAGTACACCATTATTATGGATACTTTAGTCGAGTGCCAAGGCCGCCGTAAAGAGATGGCTGACAAGCTCGGAATTAGCCCTAGGACACTGCGTTATAAATTAGCGAAAATGCGTGATGCAGGAATTGATATCCCGAATTAACCCCAAAGTGGGTAGTGGCATATAAATTGCTGCATCACAGAAAGAAGCAGCACAGCAGTCAAAGATTTGGCGTTAGAGGTAGCAATGAGACTTGATGGTTTAAACAGCGAAATGCAAACAATGATGTTGGAAGCAACCAATGCTCGTCCTACGGCAACTGGACAAAGTGTGAGTGCTGATTTTGGCGACATGCTTTCCAAAGCCATTAATAACGTGAACAGTTTGCAAAAGACCTCAGGTAATTTACAAACCCGCTTTGATCGGGGAGATGAAAATGTCTCACTATCGGATGTGATGATTGCTCGTAACAAGTCGAGTGTAGCCTTTGAAGCGACGATTCAAGTTCGAAATAAACTTGTTGAAGCCTACAAAGAACTCATGAATATGCCTGTATAAATTAGGTAGATGCCGTGTCAGAAGATAAGCAAACAACCGATCTTACCGTGACCAGTGGTTCTGACCACGCTTTGATGGCGAGTTCAGATCTAGACATGGACACGCAAAACCCAGATCTTGAAGAGAAGAGTTCATCCAAAAGCGATTTTGCGATGGGCGATTTGGACTTGTTGCGCCAAGTGGTGTTAGTCCTCTCTATTTCCATCTGTGTGGCACTGATTGTCATGTTGTTCTTTTGGGTTCGAGAACCTGAAATGCGCCCGCTTGGCGCTTATGAAACCGAAGAACTTATTCCTGTCCTCGATTATCTTGATCAGCAGAAACTAACCTACAAATTAGATGGTAATACTATCTTAGTGCCATCAAGTGAATACAACAGCTTAAAACTCAACCTCGTCCGTGCAGGGTTAAATCAAAACAAGCAAGCGGGCGATGAAATCTTGATGCAAGACATGGGCTTTGGTGTTTCTCAGCGCCTTGAGCAAGAGCGCCTTAAACTTAGCCGTGAGCGTCAACTTGCTAAAGCAATCGAAGAGATGAAGCTTGTCAACAAAGCTCGTGTATTATTGGCGCTGCCAAAGCAAAGCGTATTTGTTCGTCATAACCAAGATGCTTCTGCCTCCGTATTTCTTACCTTGCGAACTGGCGCGAATCTCAAACAAGAAGAGGTCGACTCTATTGTCGATATGGTCGCCAGCGCTGTGCCAGGGATGAAGCCCAATCGAATTACCGTGACTGATCAACATGGTCGGTTGCTCAGCTCAGGCTCTCAAGACCCCGTCTCTTCTGCTCGTCGTAAAGAACAAGAACTTGAACGCAAGCAAGAAGAGGCGCTGCGTGAAAAAATTGATTCGGTATTAATCCCAATTCTAGGTTTTGGTAATTATACCGCCCAAGTGGATATCCAACTGGATTTCAGTGCCATTGAACAAACGCGTAAACGCTTTGACCCGAATACGCCAGCGACACGCAGCGAATATACGCTTGAAGACTATAACAACGGCAATGTGGTGGCTGGCGTTCCAGGTGCATTAAGTAATCAGCCACCTGCGGATGCTTCTATCCCACAAGACGTCGCGCAGATGAAAGATGGCTCGGTACTTGGGCAAGGTTCTGTGCACAAAGAAGCCACGCGCAATTTTGAACTCGATACTACCATTAGCCATGAGCGCAGGCAGTCCGGTGTTGTTAACCGACAAACGGTGGCGGTAGCGATTAAAAACCGTTCTTCAGTGAACCCAGAGACAGGAGAAGTAACCTACACTTCGCTGAGTGAAAGTGAAATTAATGCCGTGCGTCAAGTGCTAATTGGGACGGTTGGGTTTGATGAAAGCAGGGGCGATTTATTGAATGTGCTTAGCATGCAATTTGCTGTGCCTGAAGTTGAAACTATGGCTGATGTGCCTATTTGGGAGCATCCAAACTTCAACGACTGGATTCGTTGGTTCGCCAGTGCGCTAGTGATTGTCGTTGTGATTTTAGTGTTAGTTCGTCCTGCGCTGAAAAAACTGCTCAACCCTGCTGCGGATGATGATGACCCAATGTACGGACCTGATGGTTTACCCATTGGTGCTGATGGTGAAACCAGTTTAATTGGCAGTGGTATTGACGGCGGTGATCTCTTTGAGTTTGGTTCCGGTATTGATTTGCCAAACTTACACAAGGATGAGGATGTACTGAAAGCGGTGCGTGCTCTAGTGGCCAATGAGCCTGAACTTGCGGCTCAAGTAGTGAAGAATTGGATGCAAAATGCCTGATAATAAAAATAAGAGTGGAACAGAAGTGACAGAATCATCGGTTGATATTTCAACAATTTCTGGTGATGAAAAAGCGGCTATTTTGTTGTTGAGCTTAAACGAAGAGGACGCCGCTGGCATCATCCGCCATCTTGAACCTAAGCAGGTACAACGAGTCGGTAGCGCGATGGCGAAGGCGAAAGAGCTTAGCCAAGAGAAAGTGGGCGCGGTGCATCGTGCTTTCCTCGAAGATATTCAGAAATACACCAATATCGGTATGGGCAGCGAAGACTTTATGCGTAACGCGCTTATCGCTGCATTAGGTGCCGATAAAGCCAATAACTTGGTCGATCAAATTTTGCTTGGCACGGGTTCAAAAGGGTTGGATTCATTGAAATGGATGGACCCACGACAAGTGGCGAGCATCATTGTTAATGAACACCCACAAATCCAAACCATTGTTTTATCGTATTTAGAACCGGATCAATCAGCTGAAATTTTGGCGCAGTTTGCTGAACGTGACCGTTTAGACTTATTAATGCGCATTGCCAACCTTGAAGAAGTACAACCTTCGGCATTGGCAGAACTAAATGAAATCATGGAGAAACAATTTGCCGGTCAAGCGGGCGCGCAAGCGGCGAAAATTGGTGGCTTGAAAGCCGCGGCTGATATCATGAACTACCTCGATAACAATATCGAAGGCATCCTCATGGATCAGATGCGTGAGCAAGATGAAGACATGGCAACGCAGATCCAAGATCTGATGTTCGTGTTCGAGAACTTAGTCGAAGTGGACGACCAAGGCATTCAAAAATTGCTGCGTGATGTACCGCAAGATGTACTGCAAAAAGCACTTAAAGGTGCTGATGACGCATTGCGCGAGAAGATCTTCAAAAACATGTCAAAACGTGCAGCTGAGATGATGAAAGATGATCTGGAAGCCATGCCTCCGATTAAAGTATCAGATGTCGAAGCGGCGCAAAAAGAGATTCTGGCGATTGCACGTCGTATGGCCGACAGTGGCGAAATTATGCTGTCTGGCGGCGCAGACGAATTCTTATAATCTAACCCTGACTCAACAATAGGTAGCATTATGTCTGGAGAAAGAAAACGCGGCTTTTTACGTTTAGATGCAGACGCTAATATTGAACAAGCCAAAAAGTGGGGGTTGCCGGACTACGGCGCAGAGATCAATAAAAAAGCCAAAGAAACGGCAATGAACTACGACCCCGGTTGGATGCCAAGTTTTGATGAGCCAGTGGTCGAAGAGCCGCTGCAACTCAGCGAAGAAGAGATTGGCCAGATCAAACAAGGGGCTTATCAAGAAGGTTTGCACCAAGGCCAAGAAGCCGGATTCAAACAAGGCTATGAAAAAGGCAAAGAAGAAGGGCTGATTGCAGGACACCAAGAAGGTGTTGAGCAAGGCAAAACCGAGGGTGTCGCTGAAGGGCAAACCCTCATCCAGCAGCAGGTTGATATTTTCGTTGGTCTTGCCAATCAATTTGCTCAACCGCTAGAGTTGATGAATGCCCAAGTCGAAAAACAGCTGGTCGATATGGTTTTAACCTTGGTCAAAGAAGTCGTTCACGTTGAGGTACAAACTAATCCGCAAGTGATCTTAGATACCATCAAATCGTCGGTTGAATCCCTGCCTGTATCCGGTCATGCCATCACATTAAAACTCCATCCAGAAGATGTTGACGTGATTCATTCTGCTTATGGCGAAAAAGAGCTGGATTTCCGAAACTGGACATTGGTCAAAGAGCCGGCATTAAATCGCGGTGACGTCCAGATTGAAGCAGGTGAATCGAGTGTGAATTATCGAATGGAAGATCGCATTCGTAGCGTGTTGAAAAGTTTTTGTGGCACCAATCGTCACCAACAAGGTGATCAATAGTGTTGTCTCTTGCCGATCGCCTTAGTCAATATAAAACCAAAGGGTTAACCTGCCGCCCAATGGCATCTGGCAAACTGGTCCGTGTGGTTGGTTTAACCCTTGAGGCTACCGGTTGTAAAGCCCCTATTGGTAGCTTATGTAAAGTAGAAACCATGTCCGGAGAAATGGAAGCGGAAGTGGTTGGCTTTTCTGGCGATAACCTCTATCTGATGCCCAGCGAACAGATAACAGGCGTACTGCCCGGAGCTAAAGTTACCCCAATGACAGGGGACGCTGGCCTACCAGTCGGGATGGAGCTGCTTGGACGGGTGATTGATGGTGTCGGTAATCCACTCGATGGGCTGGGGCCTATTTATACCGAAAAGCGCGCATCGTTTAATGCTGACCCCATCAATCCATTAGCTCGCAAACCCATAACAGAACCTCTGGACGTTGGCCTAAAAGCGATCAACGGTTTACTGACGGTGGGTAAAGGGCAGCGGATTGGTTTATTTGCCGGTTCTGGTGTCGGTAAGTCGGTAACGCTTGGCATGATGACTCGTGGCACAACCGCTCAAGTGGTGGTGGTGGGGCTGATTGGTGAACGTGGCCGCGAAGTAAAAGAGTTTATAGAAGAGATTTTAGGCGTTGATGGACGTCAACGTTCAGTTGTAGTAGCCGCGCCTGCGGACTCCTCACCGCTGATGCGTTTAAAAGGCTGTCAAACCGCGTTAGCGATTGCGGAATACTTTCGTGATCAAGGGTTAGATGTATTGCTACTAATGGACTCGTTGACTCGTTTTGCCCAAGCGCAACGTGAAATTGCGTTATCTGTGGGTGAGCCGCCAGCCACAAAAGGTTATCCGCCATCGGTGTTTGCTAAACTGCCCGCCTTGGTTGAACGAGCGGGAAATGGCGGTCCTCACCAAGGATCGATTACCGCTTTCTTTACCGTGCTCACCGAAGGGGATGATCTACAAGACCCGATCGCTGATGCATCGCGAGCCATTCTTGATGGTCACATTGTTTTATCACGTGAAATGGCCGATGCCGGACATTACCCAGCGATTGATGTAGAGAAATCGGTCAGCCGTGTTATGCCACAAATCACCACCGATGAACATCTGTTGATGTCGAAAGCGGTGCGTCAAATACTCTCCATCTGCCGGAAAAATCAAGATCTCGTCTCTATCGGTGCTTACAAGCCGGGGACGGACCCTGCGATTGACAGTGCATTTACGCTAAAACCTAGGCTGGATGAATATTTGCAGCAAGGGATGAAGGATTCGGTTCCTTACGACATGTGCGTCAATATGCTCAAGCACGTTTTGCAAGTGGGGTAATCGATGGATAACGCACTCGAGTTTCTGCTTGATCAAGCCAAAGACAAAGAAGAAAAAGCCGTGATGGCGTTATCTAAATCGCGTGATGAGCTAGAGAGTTATTACAAGCAGTTGGCGCAGATTGAGCAATATCGTCTTGATTATTGTCAGCAGCTTATGGAGCGCGGCATGTCAGGTTTGACGGCGAGCCAATATGGACACTTAAACCGATTTCTTACCCAGTTAGATGAAACCCTTGTCAAACAAAGAGATGCAGAACAACACTTCAAAAATCAGGTAGATAACTGCCAAGAGCATTGGATGGAAGTGAGAAAACAGCGACGCTCTTACGAATGGCTCATTGAAAAAAAACAGATAGAAGCGCAACGTCTGCAAGATAAACGAGAGCAGAAGCAGATGGATGAGTTTTCTACACTGCTCTTTAGTCGGCAACGTTCTAATCAACACAAGTTTTAAGCAACATAAGTTTTAATCAAAATAAGTTTTAAGTCACTGACGCCTCAAGTCGTCAACGTGTCCAATAAGATGGGTGTCATACTTTCTTATCGATATTGAAGGCTTGGCTCATTTCTTGCTTCTGACTAATCACGGAGTTCATTAGGTTAATCCACTGCGCCATCGTCAAAAAATGATGAAACATGACTTACTGGCCAATAATGAATCCGCGTCATCCTCTGTTTTTAGTGCGAGCATCATGGATATGAATGTAAATATTACAACACCATCCGACACCTCTAAAATGGCTAGCGTGAGTAAAGCAGGCTCTGATGCGGTGAGTGAAGGTTCTGAATCTCAAGGTTTTTTTGAAAAACTGACCGCCCTCATTATGGGTCGTAGCACTGAATCTTCGGCAGAAACTGACTTTAAGGCGCTTGATGAGGGAGCTGTGCTCACCGATGACGTGGCAGCCCAAAGTAGCGATGCCTTGTTAGATAAAGAACTTGGTGAGGCATTGAGTGAAGAGGCCGATGTTGATACCGCGCAAACAAAATCACCCCCTTCAGCAGAGGTTGATGACTCCGCTCTTCAGCAGAAAACAGCACAAGTGATGAGCGATGGCGATGAAATCCTTGGCCGTTTAAATAGCGCCAATCAAGCACTTGCTGACCAAAACGGCAAAACCTTGCCACAAAACACTCATCCGGTAGACGTGCAAATCGACGACAACGCAGGTGACTCCTCGGATCAAGTGGAGCAAAAAGCGCCAGCGGCTGCGCAAATATCAGCACAGGATGCATTCGCTAAACCCACTACTGAACCAGTAGCACCGGCGTCAGTGAATGAGCAAGCTCCATTATCTGATCAGCACATCACGGAACAAGATGCAGAGCGTGTGCTGCCTATTCAGCAGGGCAAAGAGCGTTTGATGGCTGCGGAAGGTTCACCTACGGCATCAAGCTTAAACGCAGAGACTGAAGAGAATGGTGAACTCATCCTGCCGGAATCAGTCCGAAAATTCATTCAGCCGCCTCAAGATACAAAGTCAGTGCAAGCAAGCGCTTTGTCGCAAGCGATAGAAGATGAGGCCACTTTACTTGCCACAACTGAAGTTGGCGATGCAGCAGTTAACGCGGTGGCAAAAAGTGACAACACCATGCCCATAGAGCCATCACCTTTGGTTGAAGCGCAAGCACTTGATTCACAATTGACAACAAATTTAGCAGAGGGCAAGTTGCCACTCTCTCCATCTACGAATACACCTCAAACCGATTCGGAAAATGATCAGCAAGGACTGCCCACAGAGGCGTTATTGACTGCCGCTGCCATTCCTTGGGCGAACACAGTTGTTGCCGAAGGGCAAGCATTACCTCTAGACGTGGCACAAAGTGAAACGGTCCTCAAGGGTAAAAATACGCCGGTTTCATTAGCCCATTCTGTTCAGCAAGCCTTAGCTCAGCAACAATCTCAAACCATGCAGGCTGCCGCGGCGGCAGATAAAGCCGCACTAGCATCGTCACCTCTTGTGACAGCAAGCAATGAGTTATCCAATGTACAAATACAACAGTTAGCGAATGCGGCCGCGATACCAGCTGCAACCCATGCAGAATTGCCACTCAACCCCGCGCTATTCAAAGCCGGATTAGGCGCGAAAGCGTTATCGGGTGTGAATGATGCAGGGTCGGCTCAAGAGCAAAAAGAGGGCACATTAGCGCAGCAGCTTTCGAGTGCTTTGGGGCAACATGGTTTGAACGCGACGCAGAGCCGTGCTGACAACTTGCAAGCCGCGCAACAGCCTCCTTTGTTGCTTAACCGAGAAATGGCCAGTGAGCAAATGGCGGAACGGCTGCAAATGATGATGTCGAAAAACCTTAAACATGTCGATATTCGCTTAGATCCACCGGAATTGGGGCGTTTACAAATTCGTATGAATATGAATGGTGATCATACGACGGTTCATTTTACGGTCGCTAACCATCAAGCACGTGATGTGATTGAACAATCTATGCCAAGGCTACGAGAAATGTTGGCACAACAAGGTGTGCAGTTGGGTGAGACCTCTGTCCAACAACAGAGCGCTGGTCAGCAACAAGCGCGCTACACTGCCGACGGGGATGCTCAATCTGGTCAATTGGCGCGCAACGGAAGCTATTTAGACGAAGAAAACCTTGATACAGACGTCAAACTTGATTTGAATGTCGCATCAAAGCGTGATGGAATCAGTTATTACGCTTAAACTAATATTAAAAATAACGACATAGAGAACATTATGGCCGATGAAGAGTTAGGCGCGGAAGCCCCCAAAGGGAAGAAAAAACTGCTGATTATCATTATTGCTGCCGTAGTGTTACTGCTTGGTGGTGGTGCAGCTTTCTTTTTGATGAGCGGAGATGAGGGTGAAGCCACGAGTGAGCAAGCCCCCGCAGCGCAGCAAGCTTTGCCAACGGATCCTGTGGCTTACGTTAATATTGCACAGCCGTTTGTGTTTAACGTCACGGGTGATAAGAAAGATCGTTTGGTGCAAATCAAAGTGCAGTTGATGGTGCGAGGTTCAGAAAATGAAAGCCTTGCACGTTACCATTCACCTTTAGTGGAAAGCTCTTTACTGGCCACTTTTGCGTCTGCCACTGTGGAACAGCTTCGTAGCCCTACCGGGCGAATTGAGCTGAGAGATAAGGCGACCGATGATATTAAAGCGGCACTCACTAAAGCGGTTGGGCAACCTGTGATCGAAAAAGTGTTGTTTACCGATTTTGTAATGCAGTAGGTGAGAAGTGACTGATTTATTAAGCCAAGACGAAATTGATGCCCTGCTTCATGGTGTAGACAGTGTTGATGAGGCGGAAGACGATGACGATGTTGCCGATAAGTCGGCGATTAACTTTGACTTCTCTTCACAAGACCGTATCGTCCGTGGGCGCATGCCTACGCTGGAGCTTATCAACGAACGTTTTGCTCGTCACATGCGTATTAGTTTGTTCAACATGCTGCGTAAAACGGCTGAAGTGTCGATCAACGGCGTACAGATGATGAAGTTTGGTGAATACCAAAATACGCTTTATGTTCCGACTAGTTTGAACATGGTGCGTTTTCGTCCGTTAAAAGGGACAGCGTTGGTCACGATGGAAGCGCGTTTAGTCTTCATTTTGGTGGAAAACTTTTTTGGTGGCGATGGACGTTTCCACGCTCGAATTGAAGGGCGCGAATTTACGCCAACAGAACGACGTGTCATTCAATTACTGTTAAAAATTGTTTTCGGTGACTACAAAGAAGCTTGGTCACCGGTGATGGGCGTTGAGTTTGAATATTTGGATTCAGAAGTGAACCCAAGTATGGCTAACATCGTCAGCCCAACGGAAGTGATCGTAGTGAGCTCGTTTCATATCGAAGTCGATGGCGGCGGCGGCGATTTCCACGTGGTCATGCCTTATTCGATGGTTGAACCCATTCGTGAGTTACTCGATGCGGGTGTCCAGTCGGATAAAATGGAAACCGATGTGCGTTGGAGTTCTGCACTGCGCGAAGAGATCATGGATGTACCCGTCAATTTCCGAGTCAATTTATTAGAACAAGACATTTCATTGCGTGACTTAATGGATCTACAAGTAGGCGATATCATCCCAATTAAAATGCCAAAAAACGCAACGATGTTTGTTGAAGAGCTGCCAACTTACCGAGTGAAAATGGGCCGCTCTGGTGAAAAAATGGCGGTTCAAGTCTCTGAAAAAATTAAACGCCCTGATGTAGTAAAAACGGATCTCGCCTTTTTAGGCAAAGACATCATGTCTGAATTTGAAGATGATGACGAAGAAGATAACGAAGAATAATAGAGTAGGTAACGAAGATGGAACCAAGTGACGACCAAAGATTGGCAGACGAATGGGCAGCCGCATTAGGGGAAGACCCATCCGCGCCTAGTATTGATGTAGATGAAATTCTGGCCGCGCCTCTTGATGAATTGAAAGACACTTCACCACCGATCACCGAAGATGAGCGCCGCAAACTTGATACGATCATGGACATTCCTGTGACCATTTCGATGGAAGTGGGGCGTTCGAAGATCAGCATTCGTAACTTACTGCAATTGAACCAAGGCTCGGTGGTTGAGCTTGATCGCATCGCGGGTGAGTCATTGGATGTGATGGTGAACGGCACCTTGATTGCTCATGGAGAAGTGGTAGTGGTTAACGATAAATTCGGTATTCGTTTAACCGATGTAATCAGCCAGACTGAGCGTATTAAAAAGCTGCGTTAGCATAACGTCAGCTTACGAAAAAGAAGTATTTGGATGAAAAAACTGATCGGTTTATTGCTCTGTTCAAGCCAAGCGATGGCAGCGCCGAATGATCACTTAGATTTAGCGACCACTTTCGGGTCGCTTTTGTTCGTTATTGCGCTAATTCTCTTTTTGGCTTGGGTGTTAAAACGAATGCGAGTGCCCACGTTCGGTAATCAAAAAGGGTTGAGCATTGTACGTCAACTGCCAGTGGGTACTAAAGAGCGTATCGTTATTGTGCAAGCGGGAGAAGAACAATTTCTCGTCGGAGTCACGTCACAATCCGTCCAATTGATCGCAAAATTAGATGCCCCACTCAAACAGGAGGAGGCTGAGGTCAGTCCGTTTGCCGGTCAACTGACTCAGCTGCTAAAGAAAAATGACAAGAAATAGTCGCACGGCCTCATTGGGTTACCTTGCTCATCTATGGCATCTTTCTATGTTGCTGGTTGCATTATTGTTTACCCCGTTTGCGTTTTCAGAGCAAGAGTTAGCCACACCAATTCCTTCCAGCGCCGTAGGCGCAGAAACGGTGACAGTAACGGCGATGAATAAAGACAGTGGCGCCTCTAAAACGATAGCCGCTGGTAGCGTCAGTGGTGGTGGCGGTATTCCAGCATTTACCATGACGACCAATTCAGATGGCAGTCAAGATTACTCGATCAATCTACAAATTTTAGCCTTGATGACCATGTTGGGTTTTTTGCCTGCCATGGTCATTTTGATGACTTCCTTTACACGTATCGTGATTGTGATGTCGATCTTGCGCCAGGCAATGGGCCTGCAACAAACGCCGTCAAACCAAGTAATTATCGGCATCGCTATTTTTCTCACTTTTTTCATTATGTCACCAGTCATCAACGCCATTAATGAGCAAGCTGTGCAGCCATATCTCAATGAGCAGATGACGGCGCGTCAAGCGTTTGATACGGCTCAAGAGCCACTAAAAGCCTTCATGCTGAAACAGACGCGAGTCAAAGATTTAGAAACCTTTGTTGAGATATCGGGCTCTGACGCAACCAATCCTGAAGAGGTCTCGATGGCGGTGCTGATCCCTGCGTTCATCACCTCGGAGCTAAAAACGGCGTTTCAAATCGGCTTTATGCTATTTTTACCCTTTTTAATCATTGATTTAGTGGTGGCGTCTGTTTTGATGGCGATGGGTATGATGATGCTTTCGCCGATGATCGTCTCGCTGCCTTTTAAACTCATGCTGTTTGTACTAGTGGATGGATGGAACTTGATCCTCTCAACGCTAGCCGGCAGTTTTGCTTTATAGCGAGGGCGCGAATGACTCCTGAAGTCTTTGTTGAGCTGTTTCGAGACGCACTGTGGATGGTGCTTATCATGGTGTGCGCCATCATCATCCCGAGTTTGTTGATTGGTTTAGTGGTCGCCATTTTCCAAGCCGCGACCTCAATTAACGAACAGACGTTGAGCTTTTTACCGCGTCTCATTGTGACGTTACTGGCACTGATGTTCTTTGCCCATTGGATGACGCAGATGTTGATGGAGTATTTCTTCTCTATCGTTGAACGGCTACCACAGGTGCTGTACTAGGAGCTTGAATGGAGTACCCAACAAGCCTCGTTTTAGAGTGGATTGCTAGCTATTTTTGGCCCTACACTCGTATTTCCGCCATGCTGATGGTGATGTCAGTCACTGGGGCCCGCTTTGTTCCGACCCGAGTGCGGCTCTACTTAGGTTTGGCTATTACCTTCGCCGTGATGCCCGCGATTCCTGCCGTTTCAGAGACCGTTGAACTACTTTCATTTAAAGGTTTTTTGACCACCTTTGAGCAGATTATTATTGGCGTTGCAATGGGCATGATCACCCAGTTTATAATCCAAACCTTTGTTATGCTTGGCCAAATATTGGGTATGCAAGCCAGCTTAGGTTTTGCTTCAATGGTCGACCCCGTAAACGGGCAGAACACCCCTTTGCTTGGTCAATTGTTTATGTTTTTAGCGACCTTGTTCTTCTTAGCAACCGATGGTCATTTAAAGATGATCCAACTGGTGGTATTCAGTTTCAAAACCTTGCCTATTGGCGATGGGGCATTAACGACCGTGGATTTTCGTGAGCTCGCATTGTGGCTAGGAATTATGTTTAAAGTGGCGCTGAGTATGTCTCTTTCTGGCATCATTGCGCTATTAACCGTCAACTTATCATTTGGTGTGATGACTCGTGCAGCCCCTCAGCTCAACATTTTCTCGTTGGGTTTTGCGTTTGCGCTTTTGGTCGGCTTGTTACTCTGTTGGTATATTTTAGGCGGCCTGTATAGTCACTACGAACTATTCTGGTTAGAAGGCGAGCAACAAATTTGTCGCCTTATCCGTATGAACTGTTAGGAGGCGCGTTTGGCAGAGTCAGACGGTCAAGAACGTACCGAAGACGCCACGCCCAAGCGATTGGACGAGGCGCGAAAAAAAGGTCAAGTCGCTCGTTCAAAAGAGTTAGCGTCCGTTTCTGTACTGGTGGTGGGTGCGATTGCATTGATGTGGTTTGGCGAATCGTTAGCCCGAGCTTTGTACGCTTTGATGGGGCGAATCTTCAACTTAAGCCGAGAAGAAGTGTTTGATCTCGGAAAGTTGTTTGATATTGCGGCTGGTTCTCTTGCGACCCTGATATTGCCACTCTCGCTTATCTTAATTACGTTATTTATTGCTGCATTAATTGGCGCGGCTGGCATTGGTGGAATTAACTTTTCTGTCGAAGCTGCGATGCCAAAGCCCTCCAAAATGAACCCGCTCAGTGGCTTAAAACGTATGTTCGGTTTGCAAAGTTGGGTTGAGTTATTTAAGTCCATTTTAAAAGTACTGCTTGTTTCTGGCGTTGCTTTTTATCTGATCAATGCATCGAAAGAAGATCTATTTCAACTGAGCATGGATGTCTATCCACAAAATATTTTCCATGCGCTCGATATTTTGCTCAACTTTGTGTTGCTGATCAGTTGTTCTTTATTGGTCGTGGTCGCCATCGATATCCCATTCCAAATCTGGCAGCACGCTGACCAATTAAAAATGACCAAGCAAGAAGTAAAAGACGAATACAAAGATACGGAAGGAAAACCTGAGGTTAAAGGCCGAATTCGGATGTTGCAGCGTGAAGCGGCCCAGCGGCGGATGATGGCGGAAGTGCCACAAGCGGATGTAATCATCACCAACCCAGAACACTTCTCAGTTGCGCTGCGCTATAAACAAAATACGGATAAAGCACCGATTGTGGTGGCTAAAGGCGTCGATCACATGGCGATGAAAATTCGTGAAGTAGCACGTGCGCATGATATACACATCATCCCCGCACCGCCTTTGGCTCGAGCGCTTTATCACACAACCGATCTTGAGCAGGAGATCCCCGACGGGCTTTTCGTGGCGGTTGCGCAGGTACTGGCTTATGTCTTTCAGCTTAAGCAGTATCGTAAACGCGGTGGTCAAAGACCCAAACTCGATGAGAATAACATGCCGATTCCACCGGATTTACGGCATTAATCCTCATCGTTATGCTGGGGCAAAAGCGTTAATGCTGAAGTTAGCGTCAGTTTAAATCACTTATCAGGAATAGAAAGCAGCACCAACACCGCGCCATGCCCGCCAAATTCAAGAGGGGCTTGATGAAATGCCATCACATCAGGGTGTTGAGCGAGCCAGAGAGGAACTTTTTGTTTGAGAATGTGTTTACCGATCCCATGTTGGACACAAGCGCAGTGAATATTTTCTTTCACACAATAAGCAACCATCGCCCCAAGTTCTCGTTTCGCTTCTTGCTGTGTCATGCCGTGCATATCCAAAAACACATCCGGCACATAAACGCCACGTCTTAACCGTTTAACTTCATATTTCGACACATCATCACGAGCATAGCGCGTCGGTCCTTCATCGCTGAGTTTTGGTATAAACTCATCGGAAAAATAAAATTCGGTATCGCTGGCTTCCCGCGCAATACGGCGGATTTCTTTTTGTTTGGGGTTTCTGTTTGGCGGCTGGATTATGGTATCCTGTCGCAACTTTTTAACGCCCTTTACTGCATCCCGAAACAAGTCGAAAGCGTCATCGTGTTCGGTCTCTTTTTGGCTCATTGGGTTTGGTCATTTTCTAACAGATCGATATTGGCAGTATTGTAGCGCTTTTCGGAGGCAATTTTGGATAAGATTTTTGTAGAAGAGGCGGTTTCTGAACTTCACACGCTTCAAGATATGATTCGTTGGACGGTCAGCCGTTTTAATGCCGCCAACTTATTTTATGGTCATGGGACCGATAATGCGTGGGATGAAGCCGTTCAGCTAATCCTACCGACACTCTATCTTCCGATTGATGTTCCTCCGCATGTACTGAATTCTCGTTTAACAGGCAGTGAACGTCTGCGTATTGTTGAACGTGTGATTAAGCGTATTAATGAACGTACTCCTATCGCTTATTTAACCAATAAAGCCTGGTTCTGTGGCCTTGAGTTTTATGTGGATGAGCGAGTACTGGTGCCACGTTCACCGATTGGCGAATTGATTGAAGCGCAGTTCCAACCTTGGTTGATCGACGAGCCTGTACGCATTATGGATTTGTGTACTGGCAGCGGTTGCATAGCCATTGCGTGCGCCCACGCGTTCCCTGATGCTGAAGTGGATGCGATTGATATCTCAACCGACGCACTGCAAGTGGCAGAGCAAAATATTCAAGATCACGGTATGGAGCAACAAGTTTTCCCGATCCGTTCCGATCTATTCCGTGATTTGCCAAAAGAGAAATATGACCTAATCGTGTCGAATCCACCGTATGTGGATCAAGAAGATATGAATAGTTTGCCCAAAGAGTTCAAACACGAACCAGAACTCGGCTTAGCCGCCGGTACCGATGGTTTGAAATTGGTGCGTCGTATTTTGGCCAATGCGGCGGGGTACCTCACTGATAACGGTATTTTGATTTGTGAAGTGGGCAATTCGATGGTGCATATGATGAACCAATACGACCACATTCCGTTTACTTGGCTTGAGTTTGAAAATGGCGGGCATGGCGTATTCATGCTGACTCGCCAGCAGTTGGTTGATTGCGCTAGCGACTTTGCGCTTTATATTGACTAATGCCGTACGCACAATAAAAACGCCAGCCACAGTGCTGGCGTTTTTTTATCCATTATAAAAATACACATTGCTTTATTTTGGGGCTTTACATCATTTCGTAATAAAGCCACTATGAATCCACGAACAATAGAATGAAGCGGTGATAGGGAGCATGTCGCTCTGTGTCATCAATATTGAGGAAGTAATGGCAGGAAACAGTATCGGACAACATTTTCGAGTGATGACATTCGGAGAAAGTCACGGTATCGCACTAGGATGTATCGTCGACGGATGCCCTCCGGGCTTAGAAATTACAGAAGCTGACTTACAGATAGACCTAGATCGTCGCCGTCCTGGCACATCTCGCTATACAACGCAGCGCCGTGAAGCGGATGAAGTCAAAATTCTTTCTGGTGTATTTGAGGGGAAAACCACAGGTACATCGATTGGTCTATTAATTGAAAATACCGACCAACGTTCAACCGATTATTCAGACATTAAAGACAAGTTTCGCCCCGGTCATGCCGATTATACCTACCATCAAAAATATGGCATTCGCGACTATCGTGGTGGTGGCCGTTCATCAGCACGTGAGACAGCGATGCGAGTGGCAGCGGGAGCCATTGCGAAGAAATATCTCAAACAAGAATTTGGGGTTGAAATTCGCGCTTACTTGTCACAAATAGGTGATGTTTGTATCGATAAAGTGGATTGGAATGAAATTGAGAATAACGCCTTTTTCTGTCCAGATGCAGACAAAGTGGCGGCATTCGACCAACTGATCCGTGATTTGAAAAAAGAAGGTGATTCGATCGGTGCAAAGATTCAAGTTGTCGCGACCAACCTGCCTGTTGGTTTAGGTGAGCCGGTATTTGATCGTCTAGATGCGGATATTGCGCATGCTTTGATGAGCATTAATGCGGTGAAAGGGGTAGAGATTGGTGACGGTTTTGATGTCGTGCAGCAAAAAGGCAGCCAGCATCGAGATCCTCTAACACCGAACGGCTTTCGCTCAAATCATGCTGGCGGTATTTTAGGCGGTATTTCGACTGGACAAGATATTGTTGCCAGTATTGCACTTAAACCCACGTCAAGTATTACAGTACCTGGCGATACCATTACTCGCACGGGTGAACCCACACAACTTATCACGAAAGGTCGCCATGATCCTTGCGTCGGTATTCGCGCCGTGCCCATTGCCGAAGCAATGCTGGCGATTGTGTTGATGGACCACTTACTTCGTCATCGCGGGCAGAATTTTGCGGTTCAAACAGAAACGCCTAAAATCTAATCCAGCATAACCGAATTAAAATGAAAAGCGTCCTTCTTGTTAGGGCGCTTTTGTTTTAAGCAATTTTCTGTTTGGCCAATTTCCGCGGCTGAATGAATTTTTTATCGAAACAAGTCAGCTAATCTAACCAAATATCTAACATTGGATTGTGGCTAATGAATCTGATTTTCAGCATCAAGCTGGAAAGAAGGCAAACGCCATTTAAAACGCACTGCCGCCATACGCAATAAATAACCCACAATAAGCGTTACTATCGTGCTGGTGACATCATTGATGCCGAATGCGAGTAAGGTTAAATAAAGCCCTGAAGCGACTAATGAAACCGAAGCGTAGAGTTCTTCATGCAGTACCAGTGGCGTTTGTCTGCAGATTAAATCGCGTAATAACCCACCAAACACCCCAGTGACCAATGCAGAAACCATACAAATGCCGGGATGCAAACCCATGCCCATTGCGACTTTTGTGCCTATGATACTGAACACAATTAGCCCCAATGCATCTAAACGAATGAACAACCCTTTGAGTTTGATTACCCATTTAGCTAAGCCTGTGGTGAGAACGCCTGCGATACAGGTAATGGCTAAAAACTCCGGATTCTTCACCCAACCTAGCGGATAATGGCCGAGTAAAATATCCCTCACCGTACCGCCTCCAATCGCAGTGGCACTCGCTACTAACATCACACCGAACCAATCCATTTTTCGACGGCCTGCACTCAATGCGCCAGTCATCGCTTCGGCAGTAATACCAATAATATATAAAACACTGAGCAACATAATGCGGTACTCCGACAGCACTTCCTTAGGTATATAAGAACCGAGAAAGCGGTTGAACTTAAAAATGGAGGCGCAAGTGTAGTAGTAAAGTCAGGCGATGGCGAATGAGATTTTATGCCAAGAAACCGTTTGACCGATTAATAAAACTAATGAAATGGGGCGATTGAATGGCTTTACCTGACTACAGAAAAATAAGAGAATGCGTTGAGAAATTTTTGCCTGCATGACTGAGTGATGACACATCAATACCAAGACTTGATCTCCCTGTTCAATGACACTTTTTTTGAGCCATTCAATACGCGTTTAGAGCTCGGTGGTGATGAGCCGATTTACTTGCCTGCTGATGCGCAAATTAATCATCACCGCATCATTTTCGCACGGGGATTCTTTGCCTCGGCACTGCACGAAATCGCGCATTGGTGCGTCGCCGGGCCTGAACGGCGATTGATGGAAGATTTTGGCTATTGGTATCAACCAGACGGGCGAACCGCGCAAGTCCAAGCCGAATTTGAAAAAGTAGAGGTGCGCCCTCAAGCGTATGAGTGGATTTTATCGGTCAGTGCTGGCTTTCCTTTTACTGTGAGTTGTGACAACCTACACGGCGATTTTGAACCAGACCGCATCACCTTTATGACTCAGGTACATCGTGAGGTAGTCGCTATCTTACAGGTTGGGCTTCCACCCCGAGTGAAGATGCTGTCAGATGCATTACGTGCTTTTTATGGTACGACAGAATTAAGGCTAGAGCACTTTATCATCAGGTAACTAGCTAAATAATAAGAGAAAATGAGAGTTGTATGATTATTGGATTTGAAGAAAAACTGCTGGAAATGATTGATGCACGTATTGCGACGGCATCGGACGATGAATTGTTTGCGGGTGGTTATTTGCGAGGTCATATTTCTTTGTCTGCAGCCGCGTGTGAAGATGAAGGAATTGACGATCTATCTCTGTTTAAAGCACGAATTGAGCAGAGCCTAGAGCACGCGCGCACAGAGCTTACGCCTGCAGACCGCGTGATTGTGTTCGATTTATGGACCGAGCTTCACAACCAAGCTTAAGATGAGCACACTTAACTCATTCGAATTCTTTGAATGAGTCCGTAAAATTTTTATGGTTGTTGTTAATTTGTGCGATCGCTATGCTTAAGCCATATTCGAACACACAAGGGCAACACCATGAAAGTCATCGCATTTGGAGCATCAAACAGCTCAACTTCAATCAATAAAGCATTGGCCACTTACACCGCTCACCTCATCGAAGGTGCAGACGTGGTGGTGCTTGATATTAACAACTATACCGTTCCTATGTTTAGCGAAGATCTTGAAAAAGAGCTTGGTCAAGCCGAAGGCGCTCAAGCTTTTCTGCGTGATCTTGCTCAAGCGGATGCGTTTGTTATCTCTTTTGCTGAGCATAATGGTCACTACCCAGCGGCGTACAAAAATTTATTTGACTGGGCAACACGCATTGACCGTGAACTATTCAAAGGTAAACCTGCTGTTTACCTAGCCAGCTCTCCTGGTCCTGGTGGCGCGCAATCGGTTTTGGCGGCGGCAAATAATTCTGCTCCTTATTTTGGTGGTAATGTAAAAGCGTCTGTCTCGGTACCGAGTTTTTATGACAATTTTGACTTGGCTACGGGTCAAGTGGCTAACCCAGAAGTGGCGGCACAATTGAAAGACGCGGTTGCGAAGCTCGTATAGCTTTCGTGTCTCGTTTTAAGTTCGTCTCACGTTAAGTTTCACGGCTTTTCGCGTGAAAAAGTGAGCATTAAAAAAGCCTTGCTGGATAAGTAAGGCTTTTTTCTATGACGGGTTTTATCGAGGAGTACGTTCGGTGATGGCTTTGCCTTTTTTGAGTTTTCTCACCCACATTCGACTTGGATGAAGCGTTTCGAGAACATCAACAGCAAGCGGAAGTGGATCGCCACTCATTTGTGAAGCCAGCAACTCAGCCATTAATGGCGCAGAACTTAGCCCTCGCGATCCTAGCCCGAGCATGCAGTACAAATGAGGATAGTGAGCCACAGATGGAGTCTGTTGCGGATCTTGGGGCGTTAACGGCTGGTAGTCGAGCTTGATCTGTTCAAAGTTGCCCACATTCCCGACAAACGGCAAATGATCGCGGCTGACACAGCGAACGCCTTGGCGAGATTGATTGCTAGATGTATCGACTTGCTGTGTCCAGTTTTGGTCGTTAATACAACGGGTTAAGCGTTGTCCATTCTCTTGCTGCGCCGCCGCATCGAATGCTTGGTTGATTTGACTTCGGTCATAGCTTGCGCCAATGCAGTGCTGTTGAGTGTTGGGGTTGTGCGGTGTCATATAGCCGTCGTAACACAACACGCTGCTCAGCTTTTGCAATGTTTCTGAGGTTGGAATATGGCTTATTTGTCCTTTCACTTTGCCAAGTGGCAACGCTTGTGTTTGCTCGAAATGGTCAAATTGATGACCGTTTGCAATGACCACACACTGATGGTGCTTTTCGCTACCATTAACACTTAATGTCCACCGTCGCTGTATTTCATCCCAGCGCAAAGACTCCACCTTGTGATTGAAATAGGCGTTGAATCGCTCACTTTGGCTTAATTGGTCAAACAGGCCTTGTGTCAGTTGAGCAGGGCAAAGCCATCCTCCGAGTGGGTAATGTAAGCTGACCATGTCAGTCGGTAAGCCGACGTTTTGTAACGTTGCTTGTTGATCGCAGTAGTGCATTAGCTGAGGGTTAAATTGCCCTTCAAGCATCGCCATCTGTTTTTGGGTCGATTTTTCATCCCACATCAATTGGGTCACACCACACCAATCATGATCAAAAGGGACGGTTTGCGCCATTTGCTCAACAAATTGCCGAGCAAACAGAAAAGCGGGCGCAAAAACACGCGATACACCACTGTGGTCTTTATTCAGCAGTGGGTAAACCGCACCTTGTCGGTTACCTGAAGCACCTTGAGCGGCCTGAGGATCGGCGCAATACAGGCTGACATTGATACCGCGGCGATTGAGCATTTTAGCTAATGTGGCACTAGCAATGCCGCCGCCGATGATCGCCACGTCGGTAACATTTGTCGTCGGCGCAATCGCAAACCAAGGTTTTATATTGCTGTACGGCGTTTTGTGTTCCAGTTGACCAGCAATCATCTCTCTTTTGGTGCCAAAGCCTTTCACTTTTTTCATCGAAAAGCCTGCTTCTATCAATCCGCGTCGTACAAAACCTGCGGCGGTAAAAGTGGCGCACGTGGCTTTGTGTTTCGCCAGTTTGGCCATATTCTCAAACAGCGTTTGATTCCACATTTCAGGGTTTTTACTGGGAGCAAAACCATCCAAAAACCATGCGTCTACCACGCCTTGCTCGGTTGTGGGAACTTGCGGCATACACTCTTTGATATCACCGAACCAAAGATCAAGGGTAATGGCGCCATCATCAAGAACAATGCGATGACATTCTGGTACTGCAATCGGGTAGTGTTGTTGAAGCTTTTTCGCATAAGTCGCTAATTCAGGCCACGCTTGGTGCGCTGTTATCAAGTCGTGTTTATTGAGCGGATATTTTTCAAAACTGATAAAATGCAGCGCTTGCAATGGCGCATTTGGGTTTTGTTGCCTAAACGCATCAAATTCTTGCCATACAGCGAGAAAATTTAACCCAGTGCCAAACCCCGTTTCGGCAATGACGAATCGTTTTTGGTCATATTGGTGCCATCTTTGTGGTATATGATTTTGGGAAAGAAACACGTAACGCGTCTCTTCTAGGCCGTTAACGTTGGAAAAGTAAACGTCATCGAATTGGTCGGAAACGGGTGTGCCCGCTTCATTCCAACCCAGTGTTGCGTTGGTTATGCTGGTCATAATGGTGTAATTCTGTGAAATCGGGCGATATATAGCTCGAGATTGTACGAATTTCTGGGAAAGCTGACCACTTTTGTTATTCTTCTTAGTTATTATCTAAGCGAATTTTGAATTATAGGAATGTCACATGAAACGAGTCGTAATCACCGGTATGGGTATTGTTTCAAGTATCGGTAACAACGTCGAAGAAGTTTTAGCGTCTCTAAAAGCAGGCAAATCAGGTATTACCGCTTCTGAGCAGTTCAAAGAGAACGGTTTACGCTCTCAAGTGTGGGGTAGCCTGAAAATGAACCCTGCTGACCATATTGATCGCAAACAGATGCGTTTTATGGGTGATGCGGCCGCGTTTGCATACCTATCAATGGAACAAGCGATTGCCGATTCAGGTTTAGCACCAGAGCAGGTCTCTAATGACCGCACTGGTATTGTGGCTGGTTCTGGCGGTGCGTCGTCGTATAACCAAGTTATTGCTGTCGACACATTGCGCACAAAAGGCGTGAAGCGCGTTGGTCCTTACATGGTTCCACGTACTATGTCTTCGACTGTTTCAGCCTGTCTTGCTACGCCATTTAAAATCCGTGGCGTCAACTACACCATGAGCTCCGCTTGTGCGACGTCGGCTCACTGTATTGGTCACGCAATGGAACTTATCCAATTGGGTAAGCAAGATGTTGTGTTTGCAGGTGGTGGTGAAGAGCTCGATTGGTCTTTAACTATGATGTTTGATGCAATGGGTGCGCTGTCAACTAAGTACAACGAAACACCAGAAAAAGCGTCACGTACTTACGATGCTGACCGCGATGGTTTCGTGATTTCAGGCGGCGGCGGCATGGTTGTGGTTGAAGAGCTTGAGCATGCACTGGCTCGCGGCGCAAAAATTTACGGTGAAATCGTCGGTTACGGTGCGACATCAGATGGCTACGACATGGTGGCTCCATCAGGTGAAGGCGCTGTGCGTTGCATGAAGATGGCAATGCAAGCGGTAGATAGTGTGGATTATGTCAATACACATGGTACTTCCACACCTGTCGGTGATGTAAAAGAGTTGGGTGCCATTCAAGAAGTGTTCGCTGGCAACAGCCCAGCTATCTCGGCAACAAAAGCAATGACTGGCCACGCATTGGGTGCGGCAGGTGTGCATGAAGCCATCTACTCTACCTTGATGCTTCACCACGGCTTTATCGCGCCAAGCATCAACATTGACAATTTAGATCCAGCGGCTGATGGCCTTGATATTGTGACCGAAATGCGCGAGCAAGAGCTAACTACTGTGATGTCTAACAGCTTTGGTTTTGGCGGTACGAACGCGACGCTAGTGATCAAAAAGTATCAAGGCTAATGTGCCTACACACCTCTAATAAAAAGGTTTCCAGAGCGGGTCAGCTTAGCTGATCGAACAGACGCAGACTCTGTCCCATGGAGAGCGGGACGGGATCCTTTTGTTCTGGGTTTTTGCCCGGTTTCCGTGAGGAGCCGGGCATTTTTATGGAAAGCGGGATTTCTTCTCGACAGTCTGTGCGCTTTTCTGCACAATTCCTTCAATTTCGAAAATTGTGAACTCCGCTATGAAAATCCTTATTGATGAAAACATGCCTTATGCTGAATCGTTATTTAGCCAGCTTGGTGAGGTGGTGTTGAAACCCGGTAGAAGCTTAACGGCTGATGATCTTATCGACGTTGACGCCTTGATGATTCGTTCTGTTACGAAAGTAAATCAAGCACTATTAGCGAAAGCCAATAAATTAAAGTTTGTTGGTACGGCGACGGCAGGTATGGACCACGTTGATCAAGCGCTTTTGGCTGAAAGAGGCATCTTTTTTACTGCCGCACCGGGGTGTAATAAGGTGGGAGTGGCTGAGTATGTTTTCAGTGTATTGATGGTGTTAGCACAGCAGCATGGTTTTTCTGCCTTAGAGAAAACCGTTGGCATTATTGGTGCTGGTCAAGTCGGCAGCTATTTAGCCGAGTGTTTAGCGGGGATTGGCATCAATGTACTGCTCAACGATCCCCCAAAACAAGCACAAGGTGATTGCCGCGAGTTTACTCATTTTGATGTTTTACTTGATAAAGCGGATGTCATTACGCTGCATACACCCATTACTAAAAGTGGTGAATGGCCAACCCATCACTTGATTGATGGAGTTCGACTTGCCCAGTTGCGCAGTGATCAGATCTTGATCAATGCGGCTCGTGGCCCTGTGGTGGATAACCAAGCGCTGAAACAACGCCTACAGAAAAATGATGGTTTTATTGCCGCTTTAGACGTGTTTGAATTTGAACCTGAAGTGGATATGGAACTGCTGCCTTTGCTCGCCTTTGCGACGCCGCATGTGGCTGGCTATGGGTTAGAAGGTAAAGCCCGAGGCACGACCATGATTTTCAATAGTTTTTGTGAGTATCTTGGCGATGACCATTGCGCGAATGCCAGTAGTTTATTACCCGAGGCTCCCATTGCCAAAGTGTATTTATCACGCGGTTGGGATGAGGAAACATTACACAGTTTAACCCAATTGATTTATGACGTACGCAAAGATGACGCCTTGTTTCGCCGTGAAATTGGCAAACCAGGTGCTTTTGATCAAATGCGTAAACTTTATTGGGATAGAAGAGAATATAGCGCGATGACTGTCGTCGGTAGTGAGTCGTGTGATCTCATTCCCTTAGCTAAATTAGGTTTTAAAACAGAGGTAACAAATGAGCCAAGAATTTAATATCGCTATTTTAGGAGCAACCGGCGCGGTTGGTGAAACCATGCTTGAAGTGCTCAAAGATCGCAAATTCCCCGTTGGTGAACTTTACCTACTTGCCAGTGAGCGTAGTGAAGGTAAATTCTACCGCTTCAATGGTAAAACCATACAAGTACAAAATGTTGAAGATTTCGATTGGTCACAAGTTCAGATTGCACTGTTTTCCGCTGGTGATGAATTGTCTGCAAAATGGGCACCTATTGCCACAGAAGAAGGTGTGGTAGTCATCGATAACACCTCACATTTCCGCTATGAGTACGATATCCCACTTGTTGTGCCTGAAGTGAACCCTGAAGCGATTGCGGATTTCCGTAACCGCAATATTATTGCCAACCCAAACTGCTCAACCATCCAAATGTTGGTGGCATTAAAGCCGATTCACGATGCTGTGGGTATCGAGCGAATTAACGTATCAACTTATCAGTCCGTTTCAGGAGCCGGGAAGTCAGGCATTGATGAGTTGGCGGGACAAACCGCAAGGCTATTAAACGGTGTTTCGGCCGATCCTGATGTTTTTAGCCAGCAAATTGCGTTTAACTGCATCCCACAAATCGACCAGTTTATGGATAATGGCTACACCAAGGAAGAGATGAAAATGGTGTGGGAAACGCAAAAAATATTCAATGACTCAACCATTATGGTCAACCCAACTTGTGTACGCGTGCCAGTTTTTTACGGCCATGCTGAGTCACTGCATATTGAAACACGCTTACCGATTGATGCTGAGCAAGTTATTGAGTTATTAGAGAAAACTGAAGGTATTGAAGTATTCAGCGGGAATGATTTCCCCACGCAAGTTCGCGATGCGGGAGGGAAGGATACGGTTCTTGTAGGGCGTATTCGCAACGATATCAGTCACCACAGTGGCATTAACATGTGGGTAGTGGCAGATAACGTGAGAAAAGGCGCTGCAACAAATGCGGTACAAATTGCGGAAGTGTTGATTCGAGATTATTTCTAATTAATACCTAGTAAAAAGGAGTGGCTTACCACTCCTTTCTCTCTACACAAAAAAGCCGAGTGATTGATTCACCCGGCTTTTTTATTATCGTCCAGCTCAAGGCTGAGAATGATGGCTATCTTTTTGACTTGTGCGCGTTAGGGTTCTGCTTGCAACTGCCGTCGGCACATTTACCATATAGATAAAGGCTGTGATTGGTGAGCTGTACATTATATTGCTCAGCAATCTCTCTTTGGCGTTGTTCGATCACCTCATCTGAAAACTCAATCACTTCACCACAATCTAAGCACACTAAGTGGTCGTGGTGGTGTTGTGTTGAAAGTTCAAAAACGGATTTTCCACCTTCAAAATGGTGACGAGTGACAATACCCGCATCATCAAATTGGTTTAATACTCGATAAACAGTCGCAAGACCGATTTCTTCACCAAGATCAATCAATTTCTTATACAGTTCTTCAGCGCTGATATGTTGGCATTCAGGCTGCTGTAGCACTTCTAAAATTTTTAGCCTAGGAAGGGTAACTTTGAGGCCTGCATCCTTGAGCGCTTGGTTATTATCTGACATACACTTTCCTGTTGATGATCTGCAGCAGTTAACAGAATTCATAATTGCGATCATTATAGGGGAGTCACTGCTAACAATAAACCACGAAGTTCAAAGGGTTACTTTATATTTGTCACAAAGCCGCGCAATATCACTGATATAACAGCTCTTACCAGTTACAATTGCGTAACATTTATTAGTGATTGAGTCGATAGGTTTAAAAGGTGAGCACGGAATGAATCACTCTTTAGCAAGATTTTATAAGCCAAATATTGTTAAGTGGGCGTTAAATAGCTGGCCCCCTTTTTGGGGCGCTGGTATCCACATTGATGAAATTAGTAGCGACTTCCGTCAGGTGAAAATGCGCCTAAAGCTGCGGTGGTGGAACAAAAATGCTAATCGCACTCAGTATGGTGGCAGCATTTTCTCTCTCACGGACCCTGTTTACTCTTTGATGTTAATGGGGATTTTGGGTGAGCAATATTATGTATGGGACAAAGAGGCCAGCATCAACTTTATCAAACCGGGCCATTCTGATTTGTATGCGGAGTTTCTGATAACGCAAGACCAACTGGATTCAATCTTAGTGAGCACGGCCAATGGGGATAAATGCTTTCCGGAATTTGTTATCCATGTTAAGGATGCCAAAGGTGAAGTGATCTCTGAAGTGCAACGTAAATTGTACGTGCGCAAAAAACCTAAATACAGAGAAGAGAGTGATGCAGACAAAATGGTTACTTTTTGTGACCGCTAAGGCTGTTCATTCTGCATTTGGCACAGCTCAATCCAAGCTTCGGCGGTGCGAGAAACGTACCGTTCCGCGTGCCATATTAATCCTAAGTGCCAATCAATACTGGGTGTCATCGGTTTGACTAAGACGCCTTCTCCTTGAATTCGTCGACAAAGTGGTTCGGGTAGAAAGGCAACACCTACGCCACTTTTGACCAACGCGACTAAAAAATCCCACTGGCTACTGCGCGCTGCAACTTGTGGTGTAAATCCGTGTTGTAGGCAGAATGAGTGGATGTAGTCACTCAGCGTAAAATCATGGGTATAGAGGTAAAATGGCTCATTTTGTAGTTGCTCCCAACCGATGGCTTCTTGCTGCTTCCAAGGAGATGAATCGGGGAGTACGGCGCAAATGGGGTAACTGTCTAAGGAGAGTGACCGCAGATTATCAATCGGATGAGGCGAAAGCATGGTGACGGCTACGTCAATTTCGCCATTGAGGATAGCTTGCTCTATTTTACGTCCGCCATACTCAACGATGGTGAGCTCTACATGAGGGTAGGTTTGACGGTATTGGCGGATCAGACCTGCGTAAAGGTGTCCAACCATTGGTGGAATTCCGAGATGCAGTTGTCCCCGCTTTACCTGATTGAGATCGACCAGCTCGGCTTCTAACTGAGACATCTGCGCTAAGATCTCTAGCGCTCTTTGATAGACAACCTCTCCTGCATCGGTAAGCCAGAAACGTCGACCTTCACGATGTAATAGTGGCTGTTCAATTTCCTGCTCTAGACTACGGATCATCTTACTGATGGTGGGCTGGGTGACGAACAGTTGCTCGGATGCGCGGGTAAAGCTTTGTTGATTGACCAATTCAACAAAATAGCGCAGTGCTTTAATATCCATAATATCTCCTTTTTATCATTCCATTTTGGCATGAAAATGATAATAAAAAGTCATTTTACGATGGTTTCATAGCTTAATATAATGTGACTAATTTCACAAAACGGCATTAGTCTCATCATGCAAAGAATAAGAAACAGCCAAAGGGTAAAAAACAATCTGCAAACAGTGGTACAAGTTGTTGTGCTATCAATGATTTGGTTTTTGGCGGATTTTCTAGTCAGCACTTTTCATATTCCTTTACCAGCAAATTTAACTGGCATGCTATTGCTATTAACTTTAGTGATTATGCGAGTTATAAAAGTTGATTGGTTGCGTAAGGGAGCAACTTGGTTATTGGCGGAAATGCTGTTGTTCTTTGTACCAGCGGTCATTGCGGTCGTTAACTATCAAGAGTTAATGCAACAGCAAGGGTTACGAATTATGGCGGTACTTGTCATCAGTACCATCATGGTCATTGCTATTACTGCTTGGATCGTTGATAAAATGTATCGTTTAGAGCTGATATTAGCGCGTAGAAAAAGCAACCGGGCAATACGCCTAACCAAAGTGGAGCGTTCATCATGAGCTCACTACTTACCTCAACGCTGCTTGGTATATTTTGCTTGCTGTTAACCTTGGCTTTTTACTATGGCAGCAAGTGCCTTTATCAACGTAAACGTTCTATTTTCTTAATGCCGCTGCTATTGGCCCCTATATTGTTAGTGGCTGTTGTGATGATCTTTCACATCCCTTACCAGACCTATATGGCAGAATCTCATTGGTTATTGTGGCTACTTGGTCCGGCGACAGTGGCTTTTGCTATTCCGGTCTATGACAACCGATTGTTGATCAAGCGCCACTGGCTCTCTCTATCCGTGGGAGTGATCGTATCGGTTGTGGTGGCTGTGGGGAGCACGGTTTTGTTGGCTCGTTGGTTTGAATTACCCGATATGCTTCAGCGCAGTTTAGCGATGCGCTCGATTACCACGCCTTTTGCTGTTGAGGCGACGAAGTCAATTGGTGGGCAAAGTGATCTGACTGCTCTGTTTGTGGTACTTACTGGGGTGATAGGCATGGCGGTAGGTGAAGTGGTGTTAGCGTTATTATCCATTCGCTCTGGGCTTGGTAAAGGAGCCAGTCTTGGCGCTTCCGCGCACGGTGCAGGAACGGCAAAAGCGTATCAAATTGGCAATGCTGAAGGGGTAGTGTCGAGTGTAGTGATGATGATTGCGGGCATGGTCACTGTGTTGCTTGCTCCATTTATCGGTCATCTACTTTGGTAAAGCAAAGTGCTTGAACATGGACCAATAAAAAATCCCCTCGCAAGGGGATTTTTTATGTTTAAGAGATTAGCCTTCAAGTTCAGCTAAACACATCTCTTCATAAATCTGCTTAACCCATGTGCTGACGCGCTGTTCAGTCAGCTCTGGTTGACGATCTTCATCGATGCATAAACCAATAAAGTGGCTATTGTCACCTGCAACCAAGGCTTTAGAGGCTTCGAATTCATAACCTTCAGTTGGCCAGTGGCCAATAATCGTTGCACCTTTGCTTTCGATAATGTCACGCACTGTACCCATCGCGTCACAGAAGTATTCAGCGTAGTCTTCTTGATCGCCGCAACCGAAAATAGCAACTAATTTCGTCGAGAAGTCGATCGCTTCTAATTCTGGGAAAAAATCATCCCAATCACATTGTGCTTCGCCGTAGTACCAAGTAGGGATACCCAGTAACAATAAGTCAAAATTATCAATGTCTTCTTTGCTGCTTTTCGCAATATCTTGAACGTGAACGAGCTGCTTACCCAGTTGCTTTTGAATCATTTTCGCAACGGCTTCAGTATTACCGGTATCGCTACCAAAGAAGAGGCCTACACTTGCCATAGAATCATTACCTTTAATTTGTCATTTTCTGGCGGATGAGCGTGTTCTTTACCCCAGTCCGGTACCTTCCCAACTGAGTTGGATAAGTCCTTTAAGGATAAAGCCAGCACAACCTAAAAACAGAACTAGCCATACAATACGGCGCCCAAATGGCGGTACATTACCTTGCTTAAGGACATCTTTTATTGCCATACCGATAAGGAAAAATATAGACGCAAAAAGAAGATCGAGTCCAATCGACTCAAGCATGTTCATGTAGTCGTACAGCATGGGTATCCTTTATGCCAATTTGCTTGAGCGCACTATAACACTGTTATTCGTCAAAGTTAATGCGCGCATTGGTACCTATTTCACACTTGTTGTTTCACAGTAAAGCGGCTAGCTGCCAATGAACTTCCTGATCGCTCGTAAAACTTCAACGGGCTTTTCTGCGTGTAGCCAGTGCCCTGTGTTGGCGATGACGTGCGCTTTCGCTTGGCTAAACTGCTGCTGGATCATTTCTTGGTGTTCCGGTAGTAGATAGTCAGAGTTGCTGCCTTTAACCAATAAGGTTGGAACAGAGCTACAAGGGATTGGTTCCCAGCCTAAAATATTCCAGTAATTTTTTTCAATGGCGGGAACATTAAAACGCCAGCTCATTACACCATCTTCTCGTTTAAATAACGATTTACTGAGAAATTGTCGTACGCCTTCTAGCTCAATATGTTGCGCTAAAATGGCCATGACCTCTGCTCGCGAGGTAGGCTGCTGCGCAATAACCGCGTTGAGCCCCGCCAGTACGTTGTCATGTTTCCGATGCTGATAGCTGATGGGTGCCATATCTAAAACCACCAGTTTGGCGACTTTGGATGAGGCGATGTCAGCCAGCTTCATGGCAACTTTACCACCCATTGAATGGCCAATCAGCGTGACTGAATCACAAGCTAACTCTTCGAGTAAACTAGCAACATCGAATGCCATGCTCGCGTAATCATGTTCCTCACTGTGAAATGATTGACCGTGATTGCGCAAGTCAATACTCAATACTTGGTGATCGGCTTTTAGGTCTCTTGCAAGTAAACCTAGGTTGTCTAAATTGCCGAATAAACCATGGATCAAAACAACGGTGTGACCTTCACCTTCGAGTTTGTAATTAAGAAGTGCTGACATTTTATCTTATTAGTGATTGGTTTAACGTAGAGTATCAGTGAAGATCTCGCTATAATCCCTCAGAGTTTAAACATTGAGATTGTGAAAAGCGAATGAAAACAATTGAGGTTGATGAGGATCTATACCGTTATATTGCCAGCCAAACCCAACATATTGGAGAAAGCGCGTCGGATATTTTACGCCGTTTGCTCAATGTTGACGGTAAAGTGTCTGCAGCAGCGGTCGTGCAAGTAAGTACCGAGCCCAAGGGCATTGTTGTGAGTAAAGATGCCGTACAAGAGATACAGATTGATAGCGTAAAAGAGATGCGTTCTTTGCTCATTTCTGATGAATTTTCGGCTTTGAAAAAAGCAATTGATCGTTTTATGTTGGTGCTTTCAACCTTATACCGTATCGATCCAGTAAGTTTTGCTGAAGCGACCTTAGTGAAAGGACGTAAGCGTATGTATTTTGCTGACAACGAGCAAACCTTGCTTGCTAGTGGGCAGACAACTAAGCCAAGAGCGATTCCAAACACACCATTTTGGGTCATTACCAATAACAATACTAGCCGCAAACAACAGATGATCGAGCAGCTGATGGTATTGATGAATTTCCCGAGTGACATTATTGAGAAAGTGACGCACTCAATCTGATTTGTGCCCATTCATAGATAAAAATCTGATTCAAGCCTCATACTGCGGACCACTAAGTCCGTATCATGAGGCTTTTTATTTCGTTGTTATTTTAAGAAAGGATGTCAAAAATGGCTATGCACCCACGCGCCGGACAAAAAGCACGGCAGGAAGACTTACATAATATCCCTGCGCTCGTTGCAAACTACTTTTTACTTCAACCTGATGCGGCTAACCCAGACCATAAAGTGCAATTTGGTACTTCGGGGCATCGTGGTTGCGCGGATAAATCGACATTTAACGAAAACCACATTCTTGCTATTGCTCAAGCGGTAGCAGAAGTGCGCGCTCAGCAAGGAACCACTGGGCCGATTTTTGTCGGAAAAGACACGCACGCACTCTCTGAGCCTGCTTTTTCTAGTGTACTTGAAGTACTGATCGCTAATGAAATTGAAGTGATCGTTCAACAGGATAATGGCTATACGCCAACGCCGGGTATTTCACACGCAATCTTGACTCATAACTTGAAGCACGCGCAAAAAGCTGATGGCATTGTGATCACGCCTTCTCATAATCCACCACAAGATGGCGGTATTAAATACAATCCTACCCATGGCGGCCCTGCTGAAGGGGAAATCACCCAAGCGATTGAAAACCGTGCCAATGAGATCATTGCAGAAGGCATGCAAGGCGTGAAGCGTCTGCCTATTATGTCGGCAAAGCAATCGCCGCTGTTTAAACAAGTTGATCTTGTGAAACCTTATATTGATGACTTAGTGAATGTGATTGATATGGAGGCCATCCAAAAAGCCAATCTAAAACTGGGTGTTGATCCGCTCGGTGGCAGTGGTATTGATTATTGGCGTCAAATTGGCAAAGCGTATCAGCTTGATTTAACACTGGTGAGCGAAGCGGTGGATCCGACATTCCAATTTATGTCACTCGATAAAGATGGTGTAGTGCGTATGGACTGTTCTTCTCCTTATGCAATGGCGGGGTTATTAGCGTTAAAAGATCAGTATGATCTCGCGTTTGGTAATGACCCTGACTACGACCGCCACGGCATTGTCACTCCGAAAGGTTTGATGAACCCAAACCATTTCTTAGCCGTATGCATCGATTATCTGTATCGTCACCGCAAGCAATGGCGTAAAGAAGTAGCTGTTGGTAAAACGTTAGTATCAAGTGCATTGATTGACCGTGTGGTCGCCGATCTTGGCCGTGAGCTGTGTGAAGTACCTGTCGGCTTTAAGTGGTTTGTTGATGGCTTATACAGTGGTCACTTCGGTTTTGGTGGTGAAGAGAGCGCAGGTGCGTCATTCCTGCGTAAAGACGGAACGCCTTGGTCAACGGATAAAGACGGTATTATCCTTTGCTTACTGGCGGCGGAAATCACCGCTGTCACAGGTAAAAATCCGCAGCAATATTATGAAGATCTGGCCGCGAAACATGGAGAGTCTAAATATAGTCGTATTCAAGCTGTCGCAAATGGCCCACAAAAAGCAGTGCTGAGCAAATTGTCACCAGAGATGGTCTCTGCGCAAACATTAGCGGGAGATGAGATCACAGCCCGCTTGACGCATGCTCCCGGTAATGGCGCAGCCATCGGTGGATTAAAAGTGACCACTGATTATGGCTGGTTTGCTGCTCGTCCATCAGGCACAGAAGATATTTATAAGATCTATTGTGAAAGTTTTAAGGGCGATGAGCACCTCAAGCAAATCGAAGCGGAAGCGCAACAGATTGTTAATCAAGTCTTTGCCGACGCTGGTTTGTAAGCAAACTTATCAATTAAAATAGGCGGCCAGAGGCCGCCTATTTTATATTTAGTCGTCTATTATCTTGGTTAAAGCTGAGGCCAACTGTCGGGAACGATGAACCAGAACTTTCCGCTGTCACTTTGGCAATGCACAAAACCATGCTCTTCATTTGCTGTGTAACGCGTGCAGTTTTTACCTTTCCCGCTAATCCATTGAGGCTTTTCCAGTAAGAATAACGCTTCATCTATTCGATGTGACTGGCTTTGATAACACCAAAAACCAGCAATTTGTGACGGGTTGAGTTTATAACCTAGGCATTCACTAGGAACAGGCTCATCGTGAAAAGGGTTTACATATAAGCGCCCTTGCATCAGTAAATGACGGCTAACGTCACGCCAAAGTGGGTAAGCCGCACTAAATTGGGCTGATTGGGAAAGGGTCAATTGGTGGTTCAGCATATGTTCAAGTTTGAGATCTAATCGATCTTGAGCATTGGGACCATACCACAGCCCTTGATGCAGCAGGTAAAACTTCACTGCGACTTCCCAATGCTCATAACGCTGACTGCGTTTATTTTTGATGACAAAATCTAGCGAACCTAGTGTACTTCCTGCTTCGTTCAATTGAATTTCTTCAGAAACGGCGGAATAAGTGGGGTTTAGCGTAAACAATAAAGAACATAAATGCTGGTAGAGAAAGCCTAATCTAGGGTTCCCTCTGTATTCTTCTTTCAATATCGGAACATTGGGTAAAAAAGGAGTACGCGCCGCGACCACACCCTCTTCTTGGAAAAGAGTAGGGGTTGTCGACACCCAGTGTGCCAGTGTGTTGAGGTCTATTGTCATTAATTGTTCTCGTCCTTATTTTTCGACATTCTAGCTTGAAATTGTTATAACCACGCTAATGATAAAACTCAATTTTGGAATGAAAGATGGATAATTTAAAACTTGAAGCTCTGCTCAATCAAAAGCTTAATCCTCAATTGATTAAAGACTATTGCCCTAATGGATTGCAAGTTGAAGGTCGCACTGAAATCAAAAAGATTGTGACGGGTGTGACGGCCTCGCAAGCGCTGATTGAACAAGCAATTGAACGAAATGCTGACGCTTTATTAGTGCATCATGGTTATTTTTGGAAAAGTGAGCCTGAGTCCATCCGTGGAATGAAAGGACACCGGATCCGAGCTTTGATACGAAATGATATAAATTTATACGCATATCACTTGCCGTTAGACATCCATCCAGAATTAGGCAATAACAAATTGCTAGCTGATTTGTTGTGTATTCATGTTGATGGCGGATTAGAAGGGCATCCTCAGTCGGTCGCCATGTTCGGCCATTTTGAACAAGCGTTGACAGCCGATGAGCTCAGTCAACGAATCGAGCAAGCTTTACAACGACGGCCACTGCACGTAGCTCCGAGCTCAAACAGAATCATCAAAACGGTGGGTTGGTGTACTGGTGGTGGGCAAGATTACGTCGATCTAGCGGCGCAGCACGGATTAGATGCGTTCATCTCTGGTGAAATATCAGAGCGGACTACCTACTCAGCAAGAGAGCAAAATATTCATTATTTTTCTGCAGGGCACCATGCCACAGAACGTTATGGCGTTAAGGCACTGGGAGAATGGTTAGCGAGCGAATATGGCTTTGAGGTTGAGTTTATCGATATCAATAACCCTGTGTAGCGGGTTTGTTTCTGATCAATGCATCCAATGAAAAAAGAGCGAGTGGGAATTCGCTCTTTTCTATTAATTACTATGACTGGGTTTGCTATTCGCGTTCGTGTAACGGTTTAAAGTTACGCATTTTTTGACCAGTGTAAAGTTGGCGAGGACGGCCAATTTTATTATCTGGATCACTGTGCATTTCATTCCAGTGGGCAATCCAACCGATAGTGCGAGACATTGCGAAGATAACGGTAAACATGGAGATTGGAATACCGATAGCCTTCAGAATAATGCCTGAGTAGAAATCCACGTTAGGGTAGAGTTTTTTCTCAACAAAGTATTCGTCAGAAAGCGCGATGCGCTCAAGTTCCATCGCCACATCTAACAGTGGGTCTTGAATATTCAGCTCTTTGAGCACTTCATGGCAAGCCTCACGCATTACCGTCGCTCTTGGGTCGTAGTTTTTATAAACTCGGTGACCAAAACCCATCAAGCGGAATGGATCATCCTTATCTTTTGCTCTGACGACATACTCAGGAATGTTATCAACGTTGCCTATCTCTTCTAGCATACGCAGACAGGCTTCGTTAGCACCCCCATGAGCAGGCCCCCACAAAGAGGCAATGCCAGCCGCAATACAGGCAAACGGGTTAGCACCAGAAGAACCGGCAAGGCGAACCGTTGAGGTTGACGCGTTTTGTTCATGATCGGCATGCAGTGTGAAAATTTTATCCATCGCGCGTGCAACCACAGGATTCACTTCATACTCTTCACACGGCGTTGCAAACATCATGTGTAGGAAGTTCTCGGCATAGCTTAAGTCATTACGCGGGTAGATAAATGGTTGGCCGACAGAATACTTGTAGCACATCGCCGCCAATGTTGGCATTTTTGAGAGTAGGCGGTAAGCCGCTATTTCTCGGTGTATATCATTATTAATATCAAGTGAATCATGGTAGAACGCGGCAAGCGCTCCAACCACACCACACATTACAGCCATTGGGTGAGCGTCACGGCGGAAACCGTGGAAGAAACTTGCGATTTGCTCATGAACCATAGTGTGACGCGTCACCGTATGTTTAAACTCTTCATATTGCTTACGATTAGGGGCTTCACCGTAAAGAAGAATATAACAAACTTCCAAGTAATCAGCGTTATTGGCTAATTGATCAATAGGGAAGCCGCGGTGCAGTAACACCCCTTTTTCGCCATCGATATAAGTGATTTGAGATTCACAAGATGCAGTGGCAAGAAAACCAGGGTCAAAAGTGAAGTATCCGTTGGCTCCTAGTTTACGAACGTCGATTACTTGTGGGCCTACAGTCCCATCCATAATCGGCAGCTCGATTGGCGCTTTACCTTCAATATGAAGGGTCGCTTTCTTATCTGCCATAACAATCTCCTTTGTTTATTATTTAATCCGTCCAGGATGTTTGTGTGACATTTTTTTACGTGTGTTCTTAATTAAAGTCAATTTTTCTCGTCTGATGTGTGCACTTGTTTTGATTTTTTATACATATAAAGTTAAAAATCTGTTCTGTGTAGCAAAAATTGTTACATCAATTGTATTAGAATGTTGCGAGCCGTATAGTGGCACTGAAAATTTTGGTGAACACCTTATAAATAAAAGGCTAGAAACTGTATTTCAGTATTGCATTCTGTCTTTGTTGTTAACGAAATTATTACATTTAACTGCGCGATATTGGGCTCTTTATGTTAAAATAATGTTAACTTTTGTGGGTTTTACAACCAAAATTCATTTATAACTATAAATGCTCAATGGAGCTGAGTGAGCAAGCCCGTGAAAGAAAGAAAGTCAAGACCTGTTAATTTAGATTTACAGACCATTCACTTTCCGATCAGTGCGATAGCATCCATCCTACACCGAGTGTCTGGGGTGATGATGTTCGTTGCGGTCGGAATTTTGCTGTGGTTACTCTCCCTCTCGTTAAGTTCTCCGGTAGGTTTTATGGAAGCCAGCAACATTGTGAATGGCTTTTTCGCAAAATTTATTTTATGGGGAATTTTAACAGCGCTGTCTTACCACATTGCAGGTGGTATACGCCATTTGCTGATGGACCTGGGCCACTTTGAAGAGTTGGAGTCAGGGGCTATGAGTGCTAAAATCGCCTTCATCGCAACAGCAGTGCTTTCAGTTTTAGCGGGAGTATTGGTATGGTAAAACATGTTTCTTCTTTTGGTCGTAACGGAGTGCATGATTATCTGCTGATCCGTGCTTCTGCGATCATTATGACTCTTTATACTATCTACCTAGTCAGCTTCTGTGCTTTCTCTGGTGATATCTCCTATGTCTCATGGACACAGTTTTTTGGTGGAACCTTTACCAAAGTCTTCACAATGCTGGCGTTAGTCTCTGTCCTTATCCATGGTTGGATCGGTTTATGGCAAGTATTAACGGATTACATTAAGTGTTCTAAATTGCGTGGTGGCCTGCAATTGGTCGTTATCGCAGTGCTCTTTGGATACTTCTTCTCTGGCTTATTTGTATTGTGGGGTGCGTAAGTGACTATTCCAGTTCGTGAATTTGATGCCGTAGTGATCGGCGCTGGTGGTGCTGGCATGCGTGCAGCACTGCAAATTTCAGAGCAAGGTTTATCCTGTGCTCTGCTTTCTAAAGTTTTTCCAACACGTTCTCACACGGTTTCGGCTCAAGGCGGTATTACCGTTGCCTTAGGCAACGCGCATGAGGACCACTGGGAACAACATATGTATGACACGGTAAAGGGCTCCGATTATATCGGTGACCAAGATGCTATCGAGTACATGTGTAAGAATGGTCCAGAGTCGGTGATTGAACTAGAAAAAATGGGTTTGCCTTTTTCTCGTTTTGACAATGGCACCATTTATCAGCGCCCATTTGGTGGTCAATCCAAAAATTTTGGCGGTGAACAAGCGGCTCGAACCGCTGCTGCCGCTGACCGTACTGGTCACGCACTACTTCATACCTTGTATCAACAAAACATTAAATATAAGACCACTATTTTCTCTGAGTGGTACGCACTTGATTTAGTGAAAAATGAAGAGGGTGCAGTACTTGGCTGTACCGCCTTGTGTATGGAAACAGGCGAAGTTTGTTATTTCAAATCTAAAGCCACAGTATTAGCGACTGGCGGAGCTGGCCGTATCTATGCTTCAACCACCAACGCGCACATCAATACGGGTGATGGCGTGGGCATGGCTATCCGCGCTGGCGTCCCGATGCAAGATATCGAAATGTGGCAATTCCACCCAACAGGGATTGCTGGTGCTGGCGTTCTTGTGACGGAAGGGTGTCGTGGTGAAGGTGGCTATCTTTTAAATAAAGATGGTGAACGTTTCATGGAACGTTATGCACCAAACGCGAAGGATTTGGCTGGTCGCGATGTAGTAGCCCGCTCAATGATGATTGAGATCCGTGAAGGTCGTGGTTGCGATGGTCCATGGGGTCCGCATATCAAGCTTAAACTGGATCACCTTGGCAAAGAAACTCTGGAATCTCGTCTGCCGGGCGTATGTGAGTTGTCACGTACGTTTGCTCACGTCGATCCAGTTAAAGAACCGATTCCAGTGATCCCAACTTGCCACTACATGATGGGAGGAGTACCGACTCAAGTTTCAGGTCAGGCGATTAAGCAAGATGCTAAAGGCGCTGATGTGGAAGTTCAAGGTTTGTTTGCGTGTGGTGAAATTGCATCAGTATCGGTGCATGGCGCGAACCGTTTGGGTGGTAACTCTCTACTGGATTTAGTGGTCTTTGGCCGAGCAACAGGCTTGCATTTGGGCGAAACGTTGAAAAAGCAAGCGGACGCAAAACCTGCCACAGAAGCGGACATTGAAAAATCGCTAGAACGTTACAACCGCTGGGAAAACAGTACAGGTGGTGAAGATCCCGCGCAAATTCGTAAAGATCTGCAACGTTGTATGCAAAATAACTTCTCGGTGTTCCGTGAAGGTGAAGCGATGGCTAAAGGTCTTGAAGAGCTTAAAGTGATTCGTGAACGCTTGAAGAACGCACATCTTTCAGACAAGTCAACCGAGTTCAACACTCAACGGATCGAGTGTTTAGAGCTGGAAAACTTGATGGAAACAGCATTTGCTACCGCGGTTGCTGCAAATTATCGTACCGAAAGCCGTGGAGCCCACGCTCGCTTTGACTATCCTGAACGCGATGATGCTAATTGGTTATGCCATTCAATTTACAACCCTGAGACTGAAAGCATGTCGAAGCGTAGCGTAAATATGGAACCAATTTATCGTGAAGCGTTTCCGCCTAAAGCGCGCACATACTAAGGAGAAGGCACTATTATGAAATTGAAATTCTCTTTGTATCGCTATAATCCGGATGTCGATCAAAAGCCTTACATGAAGGATTATCTGCTTGAAGTAGAAGAGGGCTCTGACATGATGTTGTTGGATGCGCTCATTTTGCTGAAAGAGCAAGACCCCACCATTGCTTTTCGTCGCTCGTGCCGTGAAGGAGTGTGTGGATCTGACGGTTTGAACATGAACGGTAAAAATGGATTAGCGTGTATCACTCCATTATCCGCGCTTTTGGCCAAAGGCACGATTGTTATTCGACCTCTGCCGGGGCTACCAGTCGTCCGTGATTTAATTGTCGATATGGCCCAGTTTTATGAAAATTACGAGAAGGTTAAACCTTACCTTGTGACTGACGGAAACTTGCCTCCGGCTCGTGAGAACTTGCAATCACCAGAAGAGCGAGCGCATTTAGACGGTTTATATGAGTGCATTATGTGCGCTTGCTGCACAACTTCATGCCCTTCTTTCTGGTGGAACCCGGATAAGTTTATCGGTCCAGCAGGTTTGTTGGCGGCTTATCGTTGGCTAATTGACAGCCGAGATACCGCAACAGATGAACGTTTATCTAATCTTGATGATGCTTTTAGCGTTTTTCGTTGCCATGGCATCATGAATTGTGTAAGTGTTTGTCCTAAGGGATTAAATCCGACGAAAGCCATTGGACATATCAAATCAATGCTTGTGAACCGTTCGGTTTAAAATGAATAAAAATTGCAGGTCTTCGGACCTGCCTTTTATAGCTCGGCATAGACCGAAGCAAACGTGAAAACTACTGGTTAAGGGAAAATATGCACAACGGCGTGATGAAGGCATGGCTCGAGTCTTCACACTTGGCTGGCGCCAATGCAACTTACGTAGAGGACCTCTACGAACTGTATCTAAGTGATCCTGATCTGGTAAGTGAGGAGTGGAAACGTGTTTTTGATGGCTTGCCTGCGCAAGCTGACAATGTGGTTGAACAGCCACATTCACGTGTCCGTGACTACTTCCGACGACTCGCGAAAGAAACAAAGCATTACAATGTCCAAGTTAGTGATCCAGATGTCGATGCTAAGCAAGTAAGAGTCTTGCAGCTGATTAATGCTTACCGTTTTCGCGGTCATGAAGCGGCTCAACTCGACCCCCTAGGTTTATGGCAACGCCCATTAGTGGCAGAATTAGACCCAGCGTTCCACAATCTTAACGAAGGTGACTTCGAAGAAACTTTCAATGTCGGCTCTTTTGCTATCGGGCAAGAGACAATGAAATTGAAAGACATTTATCAAGCCCTCAACAAAACCTATTGCGGTTCCATCGGTGCAGAATACATGCACATTATCGACACTGAACAAAAGCGTTGGATACAACAACGTCTTGAATCAGTCGTTGGTCAACCTTCTTTCAGCAAAGAAGAAAAACGAATTTTCCTTGAAGAATTGACAGCCGCAGAAGGTCTTGAGCGTTATTTAGGCGCGAAATTCCCCGGTGCTAAGCGTTTTTCTTTGGAAGGTGGTGATGCGCTCATCCCAATGATGAAAGAGTTGATCCGTCATGCTGGTAGCACAGGTATGCGTGAAGTTGTGATTGGTATGGCGCACCGTGGTCGTCTTAATATGCTCGTCAACGTCTTAGGTAAAAAACCTCAAGATCTGTTCGACGAGTTTGCGGGTAAGCATGGTGAAAGCTGGGGAACGGGTGATGTTAAATATCACCAAGGTTTCTCTGCTGACTTTGCGACACCCGGCGGTGATGTGCATCTAGCCTTAGCATTTAACCCTTCGCATCTTGAAATTGTTAACCCAGTCGTGATTGGTTCAGTTCGTGCTCGACAAGATCGATTGGGAGATGAAGACGGTTCGACAGTGCTACCTATTTCGATTCATGGTGACTCTGCTATCGCTGGCCAAGGTGTCGTTGCCGAGACATTTAACATGTCTCAAGCGCGTGGTTATTGCGTGGGAGGGACGGTACGTATTGTTATTAACAACCAAGTTGGTTTTACCACGTCAAACCCTCGTGATACACGCTCGACTATGTATTGTACTGACATCGCTAAGATGGTTCAGGCACCCATTTTTCACGTCAATTCTGATGATCCAGAAGCAGTTGCTTTCGTCACCCGCATTGCACTCGATTATCGTAATGAATTTAAGCGTGATGTCGTCATTGATCTGGTTTGTTATCGCCGTCACGGCCATAACGAAGCCGATGAGCCAAACGCAACTCAACCGCTGATGTATCAAAAGATCAAAAAGCATCCTACACCGCGTAAGCTTTATGCCGATGTTTTGATAGAGCGTGGTGAGTTTGATATCGAGATTGCCACACAGTTAGTCAACGAATATCGTGATGCTCTGGACCATGGTGAAGTCGTGGTGAAAGAGTGGCGTCCAATGGCACTGCATTCTGTTGATTGGTCACCGTATATTGGCCATGAATGGGATATGCCATGGAATAATAAAGTTGACCTTGAGCGTTTAAAAGAGCTGGGTAACCGAATTTGTCAGTATCCAGAAAGCCATAAACTGCAAAGTCGTGTGGATAAAATCTATACCGACCGACAAGCGATGGTTAATGGAGAGAAGCTTCTCGATTGGGGTATGGCTGAAACGCTGGCTTATGCAACCTTAGTTGATGATGGAAAGCGAATCCGCATTTCGGGGCAAGACTCTGGGCGTGGAACCTTCTTCCACCGTCACTCGGTATTGCATAACCAAAGTGACGCAAGTACCTATATTCCATTGGCGAATATCCATGATAAACAGGGTCCTTTTGAAGTATTGGATTCGGTTTTGTCGGAAGAAGCAGTGCTAGCTTTTGAATATGGCTACGCGACAGCGGAGCCGAGTGGTTTGACGATTTGGGAAGCTCAGTTTGGTGATTTCGCCAATGGAGCTCAAGTCGTGATTGACCAGTTCATCTCTTCCGGTGAACAAAAATGGGCGCGTTTGTGTGGTTTAACCATGCTGCTACCTCATGGTTATGAAGGGCAAGGCCCGGAACACTCATCAGCACGCCTAGAGCGTTATTTGCAACTGTGCGCCGAACAAAACATGCAAGTGGTGGTTCCCTCTACGCCAGCGCAGGTATACCACATGCTGCGTCGTCAGGTTATTCGTCCAATGCGTCGACCATTGATCGTTATGTCACCAAAATCGTTGCTGCGTCACCCACTATGTATCTCAACACTGGAAGACTTGGCTGACGGATCGTTTTTGCCGGCTATCGGCGAAGTTGACGATCTCAACCCAGCGAACGTCAAACGTGTTGTGTTCTGCTCTGGTAAGGTTTACTACGACCTGCTTGAACAGCGCCGCAATAACGAACAAGGTGATGTTGCTATCGTCCGTATTGAACAGCTATATCCATTCCCGAAAGAAGAAGTGGAAGCGGTTATCGCTCAATACACTAATGTTGTTGACTATGTATGGTGCCAAGAAGAGCCTCAAAACCAAGGTGCTTGGTACAGTAGCCAACATAACTTCCGTTCTGCCATTCCAGCCGGTGCTGATCTGAAATACGCAGGTCGCCCTGCATCAGCATCACCAGCCGTTGGTTATATGTCGGTACACTTGAAACAACAAAAAGCGTTGGTTGAAGACGCTCTGACCCTAGCTTAACGAACTAGAAGTAAAAGGAAGACACAGATTATGACAATTGAAATTCTGGTTCCAGATCTACCTGAATCAGTGGCTGATGCAACAGTCGCGACATGGCATAAAAAGCCAGGTGAAGCCGTCGCTCGTGATGAAGTACTCGTTGAGATTGAAACTGATAAAGTAATTCTTGAAGTGCCAGCGCCTGAGGCGGGTGTTCTCGAAGCCATTATCGAGCAAGAAGGTGCGACGGTGCTTTCGAAACAGTTATTGGCAAAATTGAAACCCGGTGCCGTTGCAGGTGAACCGACGAAAGATACCACCAACGATACAGAGCCGTCTCCTGATAAACGCCACAAAGCCACACTGACAGACGAAACGAATGATGCGCTTAGCCCTGCGGTACGCCGTTTACTCGCCGAGCATGGTTTGGAAGCCAGCCAAGTGAAAGGCTCTGGTGTGGGTGGACGTATCACGCGTGAAGATATTGATGCTCATCTAGCAGCCGCAAAATCAGCGTCAGCAGTTGCTTCAAGTCAACCTGAGCCTGTCGTTGCGATGGCGCGCAGTGAAAAACGTGTACCGATGACGCGTTTGCGTAAACGTGTTGCGGAGCGCCTGCTTGAGGCAAAAAATAGCACGGCGATGTTGACGACGTTTAATGAAGTTAACATGAAGCCTATCATGGATCTTCGTAAGCAATATCAAGGTCTGTTTGAAGAGAAACACGGTATTCGTTTAGGCTTTATGTCTTTCTACGTGAAAGCGGTAACAGAAGCGTTAAAGCGTTACCCAGAAGTGAATGCATCTATTGATGGCCAAGATATTGTGTATCACAGCTATTTTGATATTAGCATGGCAGTTTCAACGCCTCGTGGCTTAGTGACTCCGGTTCTTAAAGATTGCGATACGCTAAGCCTTGCCGAAATTGAGAAGGGCATCAAAGAGCTTGCACTCAAAGGAAGAGATGGCAAATTGACGGTTGAAGAACTGACTGGCGGTAATTTCACAATTACGAATGGCGGTGTGTTTGGATCGTTAATGTCAACACCGATCATCAATCCGCCGCAAGCGGCCATATTGGGCATGCACAAAATCCAAGACCGCCCAATGGCTGTGGATGGCAAAGTAGAAATTTTACCAATGATGTACCTAGCACTTTCTTACGACCACCGTTTGGTGGATGGCCGTGAGTCAGTTGGTTTCCTTGTGACAGTAAAAGAGCTACTTGAAGATCCAGCACGTCTGCTACTGGACGTGTAACCTCACTGAACGTTGTTCAGTGAATTTAAGGCTAGGCAGGCTCACGTCTAGCCTTCATTTAAGCAAAAGGCTACAAGCTATCCTCTTGGATAAATTGCAGCCGCTTAATTTGAGAAGCACCCTACAGATATATGGCGCAGCATAGCTGCCGCTTTATGGAAATAATAAATCCCCTAAGGGATAAACAAACGGAAGAACATAATGAATTTGCATGAATATCAAGCCAAACAGCTGTTTGCAGAATTCGGTTTGCCTGTACCGGAAGGTTATGCCTGTGATACTCCACAAGAAGCTTTTGAAGCGGCGGGTCGGATTAGTACAGCGAAGAAAGTTGTTAAGTGTCAAGTGCATGCAGGTGGTCGCGGTAAAGCGGGTGGCGTTGAGTTGCACGACACTAAAGATGGTGTCAAAGAGTTTGCTCAAAAATGGCTAGGTAAAAATCTGGTTACTTATCAAACGGACGCAAATGGTCAGCCAGTATCAAAAATTTTGGTCGAAGAAGCTTCTAATATCGCGAATGAGCTTTACTTAGGCGCTGTTGTTGACCGTGCGACTCGTCGTGTCGTGTTCATGGCCTCAACAGAAGGCGGCGTGGAAATTGAAAAAGTAGCGGAGGAGACTCCGGAGCTGATTCATAAAGCCGCGATTGATCCTTTGGTTGGTCCGCAAGCCTACCAAGGCCGAGAACTTGCTTTCAAACTTGGCTTGGAAGGCGACCAAATTAAGCAATTTGTGAAGATCTTTCTAGGTCTTGGCGCTATGTTTACCCAGTATGATCTTGCATTGCTAGAAATCAACCCATTAGTTGTCACCGCTGAAGGGAACTTGTTGTGCCTTGATGGCAAGATCAACATCGACTCAAACGCACTTTATCGTCAACCTAAACTTCGCGAAATGCACGATCTCTCACAAGAAGATGAGCGCGAAGCTCATGCTGCTCAGTGGGAACTGAACTATGTTGCTCTTGATGGCAATGTTGGCTGCATGGTGAACGGTGCTGGCCTTGCAATGGGCACCATGGATATTGTTAACCTTCATGGCGGCAAACCTGCAAACTTCCTTGATGTTGGTGGTGGTGCAACCAAAGAGCGTGTTGCTGAAGCGTTCAAAATCATTTTGTCTGATGACAACGTAAAAGCCGTATTGGTGAATATTTTCGGCGGTATCGTACGTTGCGATATGATTGCAGAAGGCATTATCGGCGCGGTGAAAGAAGTTGGTGTAACGGTTCCCGTAGTTGTGCGTTTGGAAGGTACAAATGCGGAATTAGGACGCGGAGTACTTGCAAATTCTGGTCTTGATATCATTGCAGCTGAGTCGTTAACGGACGCAGCTCAGAAAGTTGTTGCTGCGGCGGAGGGTAAATAATGTCGGTACTTATTAATAAAGACACCAAAGTAATCTGCCAAGGTTTCACTGGTGGTCAGGGAACTTTCCATTCCGAACAGGCGATTGCCTACGGTACACAAATGGTCGGTGGGGTTTCCCCGGGTAAAGGTGGTCAAACTCACCTTGGTCTGCCTGTATTTAATACGGTGCGTGACGCAGTGAAAGCAACGGGTGCAACGGCAACCGTTATTTATGTACCTGCACCATTTTGTAAAGACGCTATTTTAGAAGCAATTGACGCTGGTATTGAACTTATTGTGACGATCACTGAAGGTATACCGACTACCGATATGATTGACGTAAAAGTGAAGCTCGAAGAGACTGGTGTGCGTATGATTGGCCCGAACTGTCCGGGTGTGATTACACCGGATGCGTGTAAGATCGGCATCATGCCAGGCCACATTCATAAGAAAGGAAAAGTGGGTATTGTTTCTCGTTCAGGAACGCTAACTTATGAAGCCGTTAAGCAAACAACAGATGAAGGCTTTGGTCAGTCAACGTGTGTTGGTATCGGCGGTGACCCAATCCCGGGCTCTAACTTCATTGATATCTTGAAACTATTCCAAGATGATCCTGAAACTGAAGCGATTGTGATGATTGGCGAGATCGGTGGTACAGCCGAAGAAGAAGCCGCGGCATTCATTAAAGAGAATGTCACGAAACCGGTTGTGTCTTATATTGCTGGTGTGACAGCGCCTCCGGGCAAACGGATGGGCCATGCTGGTGCTATCATTTCTGGTGGTAAAGGGACAGCTGATGAGAAATTTGCAGCGCTTGAAGCCGCGGGTGTGAAAACTGTCAAAAGCCTTGCTGATATCGGAAAAGCATTGCGTGAAGTGACGGGTTGGTAATCACGCCTTCCTCAGTTTGAAGACAAACCCCGAACCTTGTTTCGGGGTTTTTACTTTAGATTCAATAGGTTTTGATACTAGCGTTTTACAAGTTGACTGCACATAAACATCGTTGTAGCCGTCACGACAACCGAAGGGCCTGCAGGTGTGTCAAAATGCCACGAGAGGATTAGCCCGCCCAGCACAGCTAAAGCGCCGACCAAAGAAGCCAATATTGCCATCTGCTCTGGGGTTTTTGTGAGTCGCCTAGCGGTCGCCGCGGGAATAATCAGCAGCGATGTCATAATCAGAGCACCAACAAATTTCATTCCTAGTGCAATCACCACCCCAATTAATAGCATTAGCAGCAAACGCATTAAATCAACGTTGATGCCCTCAACAAACGCAAGTTCTTCGTTCACTGTAGTTGAAAGTAATGGCCGCCAAAAAAGAAATAGCAGTGCACTTACTGCAATCGCTCCCCCCCAAATGAAGGCTAAATCAGTAAAACTTACCGCCAATAAATCGCCAAAGAGATAGCTCATTAAATCGATGCGAACGTTATCAAGGAAGCTTACTGCAATGAGACCAATGGATAACGAGCTGTGAGCGAGAATGCCGAGCAAAGTGTCTGTCGCCACAAGCTGCTGTTTCTGCATAGTAACCAAAATGATTGCAAGCCCAAGACAGCAAACGAGCAACGCAAAATAAAGGTTGATATCAAGCAAAAAGCCTAGCGCCAATCCCATCAGCGAGGCGTGTGCGAGGGTATCGCCAAAATAAGCCATTTTTCGCCAAACCACGAATGACCCAAGGGGACCTGCGATAACGGCAATACCAAGGCCTGCTAATATTGATGGAAGAAGAAATTCAATCATGATGGTGACCGTGTGAATGATTTGAACAGCAAGTTGCATCTCCTTTCACAGGTTGGCCTGCTAAGTCGTGATGATGCTGATGTTTGTGATGGTAAAAAGCTAAGGCTTCGCGATTGCGCGTACCAAATAAAGCGATATAGCTTGGGTGTTGAGTAATCGTTGCAGGTGAACCGAAACAGCAAACATGGTGATGAAGACAGATAACATCATCCGTTTTTGCCATCACCAGATGTAAATCGTGAGAGACCATGAAGACACCACAGCCGAAACGATGTCGTATGGCATCGATAAGATCATACAGATCAATTTGCCCTTGCACGTCAACACCTTGGGCTGGTTCATCAAGAATTAGAATACCTGGGCGCTGTAGCAATGCACGGGCGATAAGAATCCGTTGCGTTTCACCACCGGACAGCTTATGCATATCATAATCAAGAAGATGCTCGGCCCCGACTAGTCTGAGTGCGTCTAGCAACTCTTGTTGACTAAAACGTCCGGCTAAACTTAAAAATCGTTTAACGGGGAGTGGTAACGCGTCATTAAGTTTTAACTTTTGAGGAACATAACCAATTTTAAGGTTTTTTACGCGCGTCATCGTTCCGCTATGGACGGGCTGTAGCCCGAGCAATACTTTAACGAGCGTCGACTTGCCCGCACCATTAGGACCTATCAGTGTGGTAATCTTCCCTTTTTCTAGGTTGATACTGACATTGTCCAAAACACGGCGGTTGTTGAATTCGACACAAATGCCTTGCAGCTGAATTAAGTTGGACATGAATGGAACTTATTTGCAATTCGGAAGTGTTATAATGTAACATTTCGTTCCCTTTAACGCTATATACCGAATGGAAAAACCATCATGTTGCGTCAGATTATGCTCCTTCTTTGCTTAATAACATTATCGCCTTTGGCGTGGTCTACGGTCATTTTGACCAGCATCAAGCCGATTCAGATGATTACATATGAATTGACTCTCGATGTGAATGAACCAGAAGTACTACTGGGGGCAAATACCTCACCGCATGACTATGCGTTGCGCCCTTCTGATGTTAAAAAAGTCAGAGCGGCGGATTTAGTGATTTGGTATGGAAAAGACCTTGAGCCATTCTTAAGTAAGACATTAGCGAGTCACCACAACGTTTTGACCATCAGCCAAATTGATGGCCTGACACTGAGAGAGCTCAGTGGCGAACAACACGATCATGATGGGCATCGCCATGGTATGTATGACCCACATTTTTGGCTTGGAACAGATCAAGCCAAGCAAGTGGCAGCGGCGATTACCGCAAGTTTAGTGAAAAGTGATAGCGCTAATGCCGAGCAGTATAAAGTAAACTTAGTCCGCTTTTTGGCTCAATTAGACTCGACTCATCAAGCAATCATGCAGAAGATGAGCAAAATTAGTGATAAAGGATATTATGTTTTTCATGATGCATACGGTTATTTTGAACAGCAATATCATTTGAATAACCTCGGCCATTTTACCGTTAGTCCTGACAGAAAGCCGGGTGCTAAAACCCTAATCACCATTAAAAATTCAATCATTAATAATGAAGCGAAATGCGTGTTTTCAGAACCTCAGTTTACCCCGGCGGTGATTGATACTGTGACTCGTGGCACTAAGGTTAAAACGGGAGTACTTGATCCATTAGGCGCAGATATCAAAGTGAAAAGTGGCAGCTATTTTGAGCTGTTAAATCAGCTGAGCAACAATTTTTACACTTGTTTGTCTCAATAGATGTACGCTGTATTGTATGTTGTACGATCTGCACTGAAATCTAGGATAAAGATTCACAGATTGTCGCTTTCTTAGCTTCAAAAAGCCTTATCTTTGGTTAGAATGTTTTGATAATTATCGCCACGAAAAAACAGTTTGCAATTTGGCGTGATATTGATTGAGGCCCTGTCTGTTGAAAGGAAAGAACGACTATTTTAAACCTTTGCTCTGGATCTTGGGTTTTCTGACGCTTTTATTAGCGCAGGGGACACAAGCTCTAGACAAAGCACCTTCTATCTTCTATCCATTGCCAGCTCAGGCTCAAGGGAAAATTTTTGCCGCACAAAATTTGTTTTTAGGTGAAGAAGGGGGAATTTGGATACACGATGTGCATGGCAAAGTGGTTTTCTTTGATGGACAAAACATCCTTCCCCGGCGTGGCTCAGTGCTTTCACAAGAGAGCGAAAATATTACCTATCTTAATAACGCTTTTTGGACGTTCATTGATAATGAACTTTATCGAACTTATCCCGCACAAGATCGCGAATTAGTATTTAGCTTAACGCCTGGAATCATCATAAAAAAAATAGGTTCGTCAGGTAATTTCATCTGGTTAGCCGATGAGACGCACTTTTATACATACCATGCGCAAACCCACAAGTTAGTTACTTATTCTTTTAAAGAAATGTATCAATTAAATCAAGCTAGTCGATTGATCGTTAATGATGCGAAGTTTGTGCTTTCTAAATGGGTATTAGCCACTAATGCTGGAGTCTATCTGTCAGATGGAGAGAGTTTTTCTCACGTGCTCAGCTCTGGTAAAAACTTCATTGAGAAACTCTATTTTTCCGAGAAACGTAGAGAACTTGTGATTGGAACGCTCAATGGTGGGCTGATTATTGATGTCGAGGACCCAAAGCGCCAACAAAAGTTGGTTGGAGATTCCCATGTATTATCTGTTGCTGAGACAGATCAAGAATATTGGATTGGTACTGAAGATGGATTATTTGTTCATTCGTTTTTGACAGGTAAAACCGTCAAGTTAGAAAGTAATGACCAAGACAATAATGGGTTACCAGGCAATAAAATTTATTCATTGGTCAATGACTTACAAGGTGGGATTTGGATCGCAACGGATAAAGGTATTCGTTACTTTTCTCTGTTTGGACAAAAATTTAAGCGCCATTCCATTGCACAGCTCAACAATAATCCCATAACAAAAATTGTGACAAGGTCAGATAATAAAGGGTATTTGTTTTTAACTCGACAAGGGTTGTACCAAGTCGATGCTGAAGATTGGCAAGAGCCTAAACTTATTTTCCCTGGAGAAGTGCATGATGTCGCTCAAATAGATGATCATTCTCTATGGATAGCTACACATACAGGCATCGTTATTTATCACTTGCAGACAAAAAAGATGATAGAAACGAGCGTTTTACCTCTGAAGCTGCGTTCGAATGATACTAAACATCTTGAATTTGATCATGAAGGACTGTTGTGGGGAGCAACAGGTAACCATTTGTGGTCATATCAGTTGGCCGATAACTCGCTAACCGATTTCGGTTCTGAATGGTTTGTTGATGCATTTTTGCCTGCAAAAATAATAAAACTTAAGTCAACTCGGCGAGGGGTATTTATCGGCACTGACCATGGTGTTTATCTTTTTGACAAAGGCAAAATTGTTTTTCTCCGAGCGACTAGTCATTATGGACAAAGCATTGATATATTTGAGAGTAGCAAGGGTGATGTTTGGTTTGCTAGTGCTTATGGCGTCTTTGTTTTGGCACATGATCGTAGTGATATTCGATCTATTGATATGGTTGAAGAGAATATTAGCCCCAAATGTTTAACTGAAACGGGCAACGGTATTTGGCTGACTTCCTCACAAGGAATCTCGCTCTACAATCCTATGGGTGAGATGGTAAAGCATTTTGGTGATCCACACGGATTGATGAATAATGAATTTAAAAGTGGAGTTTGCGAATCAAGTATTATCAATAACCAACAGCAGTTGCTGCTAGGTTCCCGTTTTGGCTTAGTGACAGCATGGTCCTCTGAACTCACGGTTGCTACCCCTCCTAATACCAATATTATCTTTAGCCAAGTGAATGTCGATCACATTCCTGTCATGTTCGGTCGTGGTCGTTTTCAGACACTAGAATTGGAATATGGAAGTTCGATAAGCTTTTTGTTTGGTGCATTGCCAGAATCGATAGCCTTATCATTGGAGTATCGTATTGCAGGGGATAAGGAGTGGCAGAGATTAGAAAGCGCTCAGTTGACACTTGATCACCTGTTACCTGGACACTATCGTTTGCTAGTGAGAAATTACAGTCCAAATCCGCAAAACAGTATGATAAACAGTCTATCATTTATTGTGGATAACCCGTGGTATTGGTCTTCATGGGCTATTGTTCTTTACCTTTGCCTTTCTATAGGCCTTATTGCTTTTGCTTCATGGTGGCGTTCTCGTTGGGTTACCAAAGTAAACCGAAAGTTAAAAGCTCAGGTGGCCTTGAAAACGGATCAACTACGGCATCAAAGCAAAATTGTTTTGACTAATAACCAGCAGTTGCGCAAGCAATTACAAATTCGCCATATCGTTGTTGAACAGATGTTAGATTCTATTACTCCTACATTAAATCAGCTGATTTATCGCTCCCAACTCCATCAACTCGCGCGACTTGAGTCTTTAGCTTTAAAAGTAAAACGTGAACTGGCGTTACTTCGTAACGTAAGAAATGATAAAACAGCGACTCAGTTGCTCTACGACCTATCGATAATCTTGAACTCTTGTGTGGACGGATGGCGTGAAGAGTTCGCGAAAGCGAATATTTCGTTGGCGGTGAACAATGAGCTTAAACAAACTTATATTGAATCTGCCCATTTTAACCTAGACATCATTTTCAATACGCTACTGTCTGATGCGGTAAAACGTCTTTATAGAAATCAAGAGCTACAAATTCATTGTTATGAAAGGGAGAAAAGACTGTTTATTGTGATGATTGACTGTGGCGATCAGGTGCAATCCATCAATAGTGATAAGCGTATCTCTGGTTTTGAACTAGAGGAGATGCAACTGTTAGTACAGCGCAGTGGTGGGGAAATACATATTTTTTCATCGCCAGAACGAAATTTAGTTGAGCTTTCTTGGCCATCAGTTGAGCTTGTGAGTGATGCACCTGAAATGATCGTCGTAGAGGAGCATTCAGAGGACAAGTTTATTGATGTAACGGAAAAAGAGTGGCTTAAAAAAGTCGAAAAATTGGTACACAATCACTATTCAGATCCTGAATTTAGTACCTCTAGTGCGGCCAAATCACTCTTCGTATCGGAGCGTAGTTTGCAGCGTCGTTTTAAAGCGATCACCAATAAAACATTCAAAGAGTATCTAAATGAGATCCGCTTAGAGAAAGCGTGCCAATATTTGCTCGCAGGAGGAAAAGTCGCCCAAGTCGCTTTTGATTGTGGGTTTAATGATCCGTCTTATTTCAGCCAAAGATTTAAACATCACTTCGGTTTATCGCCAACCCAATTTGTTGATGATAACGAGTAATACCGCCCCTGATAATAGTGATAACTTTCCTACTTGAAGACTTGAAGACTTGAAGACTTGAAGTTGCAGCGATGTTCGCGACATTCAGTCACCCTAATCACAAAGCTTATTCAGGTGTGTGGAGATGAACTCACTTTCCGCCGACCTGCAATCAAGCTGTATCTCCCTTCTTGATTAGATTGGCTGCTGTGTTAGCTACGCATATTTGTCTATGCTTGCGTAGATACACTCATTAATACTCAAAGTCGTAATATCAATTTATTTTGGGAATAGCACTTACTCAATAAACAGGCTGGGTCGGTGATTGTGTTGCGGTAAAGATGAGATGAGTAGAAAAAAAAGATCGTGGTATAGCCGGGGGGACTATACCACGGGTGTCAATGACACCTTCGCTTGCTGCCGGAGTGATACGAGTAACACCCGTACCACCTCTGGAATTTGTATCTAAGGAGTAATTCCTTTCGATGGATTTACTATATGGCAAAGGACTTATTTCATTTATAAAATTAACGACAACCTAGTATAAGAAAAACGACAAAATACATAATTAACATTAACCGATTGATTTTAATGGTTTATTTTGGCTTTTCCTGTTTTTGTTTATTTTTTTATGTTGAGCTCATTTGTGCCTGATAATTTTTTAACGTTTTTAACGTCAGTTTATTTACCGAAAACAACGTGATGGATTTATGCAATCTTTGATTTCACGCAATAAAATAGAGGGTTAGCGCGTGTATTATTCGCCTGTTAATAAAAATATTTCTCATTACCACTACCATTGAGAGCAAGATAGATGAAATTATCTCAATTAAATGAAGGGGATAGTGCGAGCATTGTCGCGTTCAATCAACTTCCAAATGACATTCGTAAAAAATTGATGGTGATGGGCTTGCTGCCTCTAACTACTGTTACGTTAATCAGAAGAGCTCCTATGGGAGATCCACTTCAACTTGAAGTGAGAGGCGTCTCTTTAGCGGTACGTGAAAATATAGCCGCTTGTATTGAAGTGGAGAGAGCGTAGTGCGATATCAAATTCTAACCGTTGGTAACCCTAATAGTGGCAAAACAACGTTATTTAATGGTCTGACTGGTTCTAAGCAACAAGTCGGTAACTGGGCTGGTGTTACAGTTGAGAAAAAAACGGGTCGCTACACTCATTCTGGAGATGAATTCATACTAACGGATTTGCCGGGTATCTACGCACTTGACAGCGGGAATGACAGTAACAGCATTGACGAATCCATTGCCTCTAGAGCGGTTCTTACACATCCTGCTGATTTAATCATTAACGTTGTGGACGTGACGTGTTTGGAGCGCAGTCTCTATATGACGCTTCAATTGAGAGAGCTCGGGCGTCCAATGATTGTGGTTTTGAATAAAATGGATGCTTTAAAAAGAGAGCGTCAAAGCCTAGACATTCAACAACTTGAGAAAGTTCTAGGTTGCCCCGTTTTTATGCTTTCTGCTACCAGTAAAGAGCAGGTGAGTCGATTCAAAGAAAAGCTGCATAAAGTACTGCTGCAAGGCGTAGCTCTTAAAGAACTGCTATTGGATTACGGCAGTGCATTTGAACAATCGATCGGAAAATTAGCCACTATTTTTCAACATAAGCAAGTGGCACCTCGCGCATTGGCTATTCGTGCCTTAGAAAATGATCTTTTGGTGATTAATGGATTACCAGAAGTGCAGCGTGAGCTTATCCAGAAAGAGCAATTGCAAAGTGGTTTGGATATTGATCTGCATGTCGCTGATACCAAATACACATTTTTGCATGAACAATGCCAGCAGATCCGCAAAACAGAAGGGAAACTAAGCCACAGTTTTACACAAAAAGCGGATAAGCTGATTTTAAATAAATGGGTGGGTGTACCGTTTTTCTTTGTGGTTATGTACTTAATGTTTATGTTCTCGATCAATATTGGGAGCGCTTTTATTGATTTCTTCGACATTGGCGTCGGGGCGTTATTGGTTGATGGTGGGCACCACTTACTGGATGATCATTTGCCTATTTGGTTAGTGACATTATTAGCCGATGGCCTTGGCGGAGGTATTCAAACCGTCGCCACATTTATCCCAGTGATCGCTTGTTTGTACTTATTTTTAGCTGTACTCGAAAGTTCAGGCTATATGTCTCGCGCGGCTTTTGTTTTAGATAAAGTGATGCAGAAGATAGGCCTACCGGGTAAAGCGTTTGTTCCGCTTGTTTTAGGATTTGGTTGTAACGTTCCCGCGATTATGGCGACCCGAACTCTAGATCAAGAACGTGAACGTAAATTAGCGGCATCGATGGCACCCTTTATGTCATGTGGTGCACGTTTGCCAGTGTATGCGCTATTTGCTGCGGCGTTTTTCCCTGAAAGCGGTCAAAATGTAGTTTTTGCTCTTTATTTATTGGGCATTTTAGCCGCAGTGTTCACTGGTTTGGTTTTGAAGCATACGCTCTATCCGGGTTCAAGCGACAGCCTAGTGATGGAGATGCCAGATTACGAGATCCCAACGGTACAAAACGTCATGATCAAAACATGGCAGAAATTAAAACGTTTTGTTCTCGGTGCAGGGAAAACGATTGTCATCGTTGTTATGATCTTAAGCTTCCTCAATTCAGTTGGTACTGATGGCAGCTTTGGTAATGAAGATAGTGACAACTCCGTGTTATCAAAAGTGGCTCAAGTGGTTACGCCAGTATTTGCTCCTATTGGTATCAATCAAGATAACTGGCCAGCGACAGTGGGTATCATCACGGGTATTTTTGCAAAAGAAGCGGTAGTCGGAACATTAAACAATTTATATACCTCTGCTGAAGGTGATGAAAGCGAATATGACCTAATGGCGAGCCTACAAGAAGCGGTTATGTCTATTCCAGAAAACCTAACGGGATTAAGCTTCTCTGATCCGCTCGGTATCGAAGTCGGAGACTTGACAGACAGTAGCGCAGTGGCTGAAGAGCAAGCCGTAGATGCCTCAATCTTTGGTAATTTGAAACAGCACTTTGTCACTGGTCATGCCGCATTTGCCTACCTTATCTTCATTTTGCTTTATACGCCTTGTGTTGCAGCCATGGGGGCTTATGTTCGTGAGTTTGGTGCGAATTACGCTCGTTTTATCGCAGTATGGACGATGGGGCTTGCGTATGGTGGCGCCGCGCTTTATTACCAAGCGACAAGGATCACCGAAACCCCTGTCGAAAGTTTAACGTGGATTATTGCCATTGTTATGGCGAGTTTGTTGACCTTTAAAATGCTTAAGCGAAAAGGACTCCAGCAGAAAACGGTGCTTGAGGTACAAGTGGCATGATATTAAATGAGTTAAAGCGCTACATTGAAGATAATGGGATCGTTAGCCGCTCGGCGATTGCGAAAAAGTTTTCGCTCAGTGAGGACGGCGTTGACGCTATGTTAGCCGTGTGGATACGAAAAGGTGTGTTGTCGCGCACTATCGATACCAACAAGGCTAACCGCGTAACAAGAGTGCGTTATGGGCTTAACCGAAATAACGGGCTGTCTTTGACTGTCGTACTTTAGTCATAATTGATGCTAGGCATTCTGTCTGATAAACGAAAGCCGCTGATGTCAGCGGCTTTCAAACTTTTACCTAATATATGGTGTGAGAGACGACGTTTATCCTTTTCTAAAAATAGAACTCAGTGATAGAACATTTTGGATTCTGGTTAAGATCGCTTGCTGTTCTTGTTCGGCTCTCACTATCCCTTGAGTATTGCCCCAGATAGGCCCAGGCCATGCTATGTCATTTTTAAATCGAGCAACATGGTGAATATGGAGCTGAGGAACCATGTTACCCAGCGCACCTAAATTGAGTTTATCTGGACAAAACGTGGCTTCAAGAGCTTGGCTAACGGCTTGAGATTCGCATAAAAATTGTTGCTGTTCCTGCATTGGTAGATGATGCAGCTCTTTCAAATTGGCACGTTTAGGCACCAGAATAATCCAAGGTACGGCATTATCTTTATGGAGTAAGGCTAAGCAAAGAGGAAATTCACCAATGACGGAAGTGTCTTTGGCCAGTTGCGGGTGGAGTTCAAAATTCATGTCAATCTCACTTGCACGGATGTTATCACCGATAAAAGAAAAGGCTGACCATGGTCAACCCTTTCATTCACTCATAGCTGTCGTTACATACGTTCTAATGTATCAATACCGAGTAGCGACAGACCTTGCTTGATGGTTTTTGCTGTCAACGCAGCCAGTTTTAGGCGGCTTTGTTTCACACTTTCATCTTCAGCGACTAAGATTGGGCATGCTTCATAGAAGCTAGAGAATTGGCCAGCTAATTCAAATAGGTAGCTACACATAATGTGAGGTTGGCCTTCGCGGGCAACAGCTTGTACCGCTTCTTCAAACTGCAGAAGTTTCGCAATCAAAGCTTTTTCTTTCTCTTGTGTGACTTTAATTTCACCCGTCAGGTTATCCATCGATACGCCTGCTTTAGCAAAAATTGACGCGACACGTGTGTAGGCATACTGCATGTAAGGTGCAGTGTTACCTTCAAATGCCAACATGTTGTCCCAGTCAAACACGTAATCGGTAGTACGGTGCTTAGAAAGATCAGCATATTTCACTGCGGCCATCGCGACAGTATTGGCAATGTTCGCTTTTTCTGCGGCGTCTAAATCAGGGTTTTTGGATTCAATTAATTTAGCGGCACGCTCTTGCGCTTCATCGAGAAGATCGGCCAGACGAACAGTACCGCCAGCACGAGTTTTGAACGGGCGGCCATCTTTGCCTAGCATCATACCAAAGGCGTGGTGTTCAAGAGTCACTTCGTCAGGTACATAGCCCGCTTTGCGGACAATCGTCCATGCTTGCATTAGGTGCTGATGTTGACGCGAGTCGATAAAGTACAGCACACGGTCCGCACCCAAGGTTTCATAACGGTATTTTGCACACGCGATATCGGTTGTGGTGTATAAGAAGCCGCCATCACGTTTTTGGATGATAACGCCCATCGGCTCGCCATCTTTATTTTTGTATTCTTCAAGAAAAACGACTTGTGCGCCATCATCTTCTTGCGCCAAACCTTTTTCTTTTAAATCGGCTACGATGCCGGGCAACATGTCGTTGTACATGCTTTCGCCCATCACATCATCGCGCGTGAGCGAAACATTCAAACGATCATAGTTACGCTGGTTTTGGATCATGGTGATGTCCACCAATTTTTTCCACATTTGAGCGCAGAATTCGTCACCGCTTTGTAGTTTGACCACATAATTTCGTGCTTTAGCAGCAAACACTTCATCTTCGTCGTAGAGTTTTTTTGACTCACGATAGAAAGCTTCAAGATCGGAAAGTTCCATTGAAACTTCGTTACCAGACTCTTGTTGCACACGTTCAAGGTTGGCTATCAACATACCAAATTGCGTGCCCCAGTCACCGATGTGGTTGGCGCGGATCACTTTATGGCCTAAAAATTCCAAGGTACGTACAACGGCGTCACCAATGATGGTTGAGCGTAAGTGGCCTACATGCATTTCTTTGGCAACGTTAGGCGCTGAGTAGTCTGCGACGATCGTCTTCTGCGCTTCTTTGGTTACACCAAGGTACTCATCTGCTAGGGCGATATCCGCTTGTTTAGCAAGAAACGCTTCACTGAGGAAAATGTTGATAAAACCTGGGCCTGCAATTTCCGTTTTGCTCGCAATGCCATCGAGGTCCAGAACATCCAATACTTTTTGAGCAAATTCTCGCGGGTTGGTACCCAGTTGCTTAGCTACGCCCATAATGCCATTGGCTTGATAGTCACCAAATTGCGCTTTGGCCGATTGGCGAACAGCAGCAGGACTGCCAGCTGGTGCGCCTGCGGCTTCAAGAGCCTGAGATACTTTGTCATTAATCAGTGCTTGGATATTCACACGCGTTTCCTTTAATTCTTGGAATTGCAAAGGTATGCATTTTATTCACCATTTAGTGCCAATACATATCTTAATTTTGTTCATCATTTGGCGCACATAATACCAATTTTATTGAGGCGCTTATAGGGACTAAATTAGGAAATTTTCTACTTTTCGAAGAGTTGTTGGTACTATTAGACGATAATCATCATTTTGGACCATTTAAATGCTTGAACCATTAAAGAATGCAGCGCTTCATCCTGAACAGCTTAAGCAGAATTTAGATAAATTTATGCATAAAATTCAAGAATTAACCAAAATTTTGCATATTGATTTATCCACAAATCAAGCTGACCACATTGCACTGCGCATTAATGATCGTAAATTAGCGTCATTAGCACATGCGGCATGGCTGGAGGAAGGGCGAGAAATATCGAGTGCTCAGATAAATGGCCGTCCTATCATCGTGATTGAATTTACGGTGCCGCTATCGGCTAATAGTTGGTCAATAGAATGTTTGGAATTGCCTTACCCTGCCGAGGGAAAAATTTATCCAGAGCAGAGCTGGGAGCATGTGGAATTTGTGGTGCCATCTGAGGCACAAACCGCGCAAGCCTATTTGCAGGATATACTGTCGGTTTACCCACGATTAAAAGAATGCTGGACAACATTAGACACTCAAGGTGTTCAAGTTAAATTGTCCAGTCCAAAAGGGGAAGGGGAGCGATTACATAACCCGACGGTTGCATTTAAGTGGCAAGGCGTGTGCATTAAACTGCATCCCCACTCTTTAAAAGAGATCGTAAAATCAGAGCAAAGATAAATTGCTCTGATGGCGATGAAGTACGGTTATCCTAAGTTATAGCTTTTAGGCCGAAGCTGGAACGCTTCAATTGAGCCAATTTCTTGCCCTAAACTGAGTTTCTGAACCGTTTGATGTGCGTTTCCTTGGCTGTGCATGATCAGTCGATTGGCGGTCCTTGGTTTTAGCTCATTGACCACAAAGCGGATCATATCACTGCGACTGAGTGATTTCAGTTCACTCAAAACCTGCTCTCTTTGATCAAAGCCGGCATCTTTATTGCCGATAGCAACCCAAAGTCTTTGCGCACGGCTGCGAAGGGTGGGGTCGGGCGTTGAAATTTGATTCCATAAACCGCGCTTACTGCTGTGCCACTGGTATTCGTTGAGCTCCAGCAACACCATGTAAAAAGCATTTAAAAATTCATCTACAGCGCTAATCAGCTCATAAGGGGCAGCATTCGGTGACTGGACGTAGAGTACGATGCCTGGGTGACGGTTTAATGGCATGTTGCCCGTTCCGACCATATAACCAAGTTGCTGCTTAGTGCGAATTTCATGAAAAAATGTAGCGGACATCAAGTGATTAGCTAATGAATATAAGGCGATGCTGCGCGGTGCGGCATCATTGCACTGATAATAGACCACCACAGCAGAATCTTCTTGATCGCAGTGAACCTCTTTTTGAAAAGTCCCACTCTCTCCGAGCATGACGAGTGGTCTTAATGATTCCTCGTACTGTTGATCTTTGACTCGTAATGCATTTTTAAGCGTATCTGCCATCGCTTGTGCATCACTTCTTAACCAGTCGCCATAGACAAACATCTCAACATGAAGTTGCGCTAATATTTGTTCAACGAAATCACTGAGCTCATCGACTTCTATCTGTTTTAAGGCACCAAGTAGCGTTTCATAAGGAGGGTTGTTGGGTTGTAAAATACCCGTCATTGCATTGAAAAGCTGCGAAATTGGACGATCTTTAGTGGTATTTTGCCAGTTACGAAGCAGTTGTTGCTTGATGGTGTTAAAGCGTTTTAGGCTAAAATCACGTTTAGCAAAGCGTGCGAGAATCATCTCCATTAACTGTGGTTGTTTTTCGCTAAAACCAGAAAGCATCAGGGTGACGCCGCCTTGATGAGCGTACATGTTGTAACTCATCCCAGCAATTTCTGCTTGATAAGTTTCCGTGGCCAGCGAGTCTAAAAACATTTCCACACAGAGACGTGTTTTAACAATATTTCGAGCAGTGGCTACCGAGATGGGGCTATCAATCGCGATGTAAATTACCCCTTTAGGCACTCTAAATTCATGGTCTTGTAGATGCCATAAACGAAAGCCTGGTAACTCTTCAATGATTTCCGGGTGTAAAGACGTTGAAGGCTCTAACGGTTTTGGGTCTAAGTCGTAACAGATAAAAGGATTGAGTGGCGGTAAGTTTGTTTCAATGTCGCAAGGGGTTGCGAATGCTGCAAGTTGTGACGCCGATAATGGAGTAATTGAATAAGGTGTAAAATACCATTTCGCTTTCTTATCGTAATACCCATCTTTAGCAATTAACGTGGCGCGTAGATTTTCAGGAGTCAAATAATGAAGTGCTTGCTTAAGTAGTGATTCGTTGTAGCCCGCCATCATGTAATCGCCATAGATGGTGTCTTGCGGCTGATAGTGCTGCATATTAACCACTAAATGGCTGACCATGTCTAATGGCCTTGTCGTTTCTTGAAAGCGAAAAGCCGATTCAAGCACCGCTCTTTTCTCAAGGTAACGCCATTCGTTTAGCCCCTGATCTGCGATTAATTTAATCTGAGTAAAGAGTGACTGGATGATGTTATCGACCTGTTTTACGCCTTCATGTGTCAGGCTAAAACTTATCGAAAACTCACGATAATTGCTGCCACTCGCGCCGCCTCCAGCCGATAAGGACGTGATCCAACCTTTCTCTTTTAATGCCAGCATTAAACTGCCTTCACCTTCGTAACCGATGAGATGGGCGAAATAAGAGAGAGGTTTGACATGATAAAAGTCATCCGCGCTTGGGGCAGGGAAGCTTAAAATCAGTTTGCGGATCTCTTTTCGTGGCTCGATTTGAATCAAGACGCCTCGGTGCGCGTCTAAAACAAAAGGCACCTCTATTTTTTTCGGGCCGAGCTGTTTATTTGGGATGGAGGAAAATTCATCTCTTGCCCATAGCTCTAACTCATCAAGTGTCTGTGGGCCTGCTAGCGAGAGCGTCATCAAATCAGCCGAGTAATTTTCATGGTGAAAACGGACAATTTCTTCACGGATAGAGACACCATTTCTATCACACAGCGTTTCTAAATTACCCACTGAAAATTTAGCAAACGGGTGCTGCGGATTAATGGTTTCTTTTTGAACCTGATAGAGCCTTCTCGAATCATCATTCTGTTTGAGTTTAAATTCAGAATCCACCGCTTGGCGTTCTTTATCCAGAGCTTCTTCATTAAACAAGGGGGCACAAAAGAATTGGCTGAATCGGTCCAAGGCTTTTTCAAAATGATTTGGGCTTACATCAAAGAAAAAACAGGTGTGCTCTGTACCAGTCCATGCGTTATTGCTGCCACCATGTTGATTAATAAAACTTTGAAACTCACCAATTTTCGGGTACTTTTCTGTGCCTAAAAACAGCATGTGTTCCAGGTAGTGGGCAAGACCTTCTCTGTCTTCAGGGTCATCAAAATGCCCTACATTAATCGCTAAAGCAGCGGCTGACTTTTGTGCATCATCCGCTTGAATAAGTAATGTTCTCAGACCATTAGTTAACGTAATGTAGCGGTATTGGTTGGTGTCGTTAGGGCTTAAATGCACAGTGACTCTCCACAGAAAAGGCTTTTTTAATTATGGCGTTGAAACGGTTAGGTGCAAATTTCAAGCAATGATTTTATGAGCAAAGTGCCATTTTAGTCCTTCAGGAGACTTTTTAATAGACTGTTAACAGTGTCGAAGTCTTTGCTTGGTTGCCTGATATAATCGAGAATAAAGCCGCCTAGACGGCATAGATAATAACCACTAGGAATGAGTAATGAAGATTTTTATTATGCGTCACGGAGAAGCTGAACATTATGCAGCGAGTGATGCACAAAGGGCCTTAACCGAAAGAGGTCTTCGTGAGTCTGTTGCTGTGGCTCGTGCTTGTGAAAAGCAAGATCTTCGCCATGTAGATAAAGTATTGGTAAGCCCTTACTTACGGGCGCAGCAAACTTGGGCTGCGATAGCTTCTTATTTTAATGCCGATGATGTTGTGACCTGTGATGACATCACACCTTATGGGAAAGCGGAAGTGGTATTTGAGTATGTCTCTGCCTTGGCCGATGTAGAACAAATCGAATCAGTGCTGCTGGTGTCTCATTTACCGTTAGTTGGCTATCTCGCGGCTGAATTTGTTACCGATTTAGTCCCTCCAATGTTCCCCACATCCGGTCTGATTGGTATCGAATATGATAGAGAGTTGCGTAAAGGACAGCAGATCTGGAGTATTAATCCTTAAACCACCATTCAAAGTAAAAGAAGTTCACGTAATTTGAATAACTAGGCTACGTTAAGTGAAGGGTTATTGCCTTTACTAATGTAGCCATTATTTTGACTGTTTTACTGGACTAAAAATTGCATCGCCGAGTTAACGCATTGTCGCATTTATAGATATTTATCAACAGATTGCTTGCTAACCTATGAAATTTACTCTCCCATTTGCAGATAAATTGCCATCAATACCGCAGCGAAGTATGCCAGCAATCGGTGCGCCGGTTATGGTATTGGCCACGTTGGCTATGGTCGTTTTACCGATCCCAGCCTTCCTATTGGATCTGTTTTTCACTTTTAACATTGCCTTATCGATGGTGGTGTTACTCGTCACTGTCTATACCCGTAGACCGCTTGATTTTGCTGCTTTTCCTACGGTTTTGCTTATTGCAACCTTACTTCGACTAGCCTTGAACGTCGCTTCAACCCGTGTGGTTTTATTGTATGGTCATGAAGGCCCTGGGGCGGCTGGTAACGTCATTGAAGCGTTTGGTAGTGTGGTGATCGGTGGTAACTACGCCGTTGGTTTAGTGGTGTTTTTGATCTTGATGATCATCAACTTCATGGTAGTAACCAAAGGTGCGGGACGTATTTCTGAGGTGAGTGCTCGCTTTACCCTAGATGCCTTGCCGGGGAAGCAAATGGCCATAGATGCGGACTTAAATGCGGGTTTAATCGATCAAGACCAAGCGCGGCTGAGACGCTTTGAAGTAACCAAAGAAGCGGATTTCTACGGTTCAATGGACGGTGCGTCAAAATTTGTTAAAGGGGATGCGATTGCTGGGATCTTAATTTTGTTCATCAACATTATTGGCGGCTTATCGATTGGTATGGCGCAATATGGGTTGGGTTTTAAAGAAGCGATCCAAATCTACACACTGCTGACCATTGGTGACGGCTTAGTGGCTCAGATCCCCTCATTGCTGCTTTCGATTGGCGCTGCCATGATGGTTACCCGTCAAAATACCGATGAAGATATGGGAGAGCAAGTCGTCTTCCAACTGTTTGACAACCCTAAAGCATTGATGATTACCGCTTGTATTCTCGGCATCATGGGCATTGTACCGGGTATGCCTCACTTTGCTTTTTTACTGCTAGCCGCGTTAGCGGGTGGTTGCGCGTATTGGATGATACGCAAACAGAAAAAAACCGCCGATGAAAAGAAACTGCCTGCAAAAGTGGACAACGAAGCACCCACTCAAAAAGAGCTCTCTTGGGATGATGTTCAACCCGTTGATGTGATTGGCTTAGAAGTGGGCTATCGATTGATACCGCTGGTGGACCGAGATCAAGGTGGAGAGCTGCTCGAACGCGTAAAAGGTGTTCGGAAAAAACTGTCGCAAGACTTTGGCTTTCTCATCCCCGCAGTGCATATTCGCGACAATTTAGAATTAACACCCAATAGTTATCGCATTACCTTAATGGGGGTTGCTGTTGGTGAAGCGGAGATCCGCCCAGATCAAGAACTGGCGATTAACCCTGGTCAAGTCTATGGTGTTATTGACGGTGAACGCACACTCGACCCTGCATTCGGCCTTGAAGCGGTTTGGATCCGTGAAGAACAACGTGAACACGCACAAGCTCTCGGTTACACAGTTGTGGACTCATCGACCGTACTCGCCACTCATTTGAGTCAGCTTCTCACTAATAACGCCTCGCAACTGATTGGTCATGAAGAGGTTCAAAACTTAATTGAAATGCTGGGTCGCTCAGCGCCAAGGCTAGTTGAAAACTTCGTTCCAGATCAACTGCCGTTGGGTACAGTCGTTAAGGTACTGCAAAACCTACTCAATGAAGCGATTCCAATCCGAGATATTCGAACCATAATACAAACCTTGGCGGAGTATTCTGGGCGGAGTCAAGAACCTGACATCCTAACGGCGGCCGTTCGAATCTCATTGAAGCGTTTAATCGTCCAAGAAATCAATGGTATAGAACCTGAACTACCAGTGATAACACTGATTCCTGAGCTGGAACAAATATTGCATCAAACCATGCAGGCGTCAGGAGGAGAATCGGCAGGTATTGAGCCAGGCTTAGCAGAGCGTTTACAAGCTGCACTGAGCCATGCAACGCAAGAACAAGAATTGAAAGGTGAGCCCGCCGTGTTACTCACGTCTGGTGTGCTTCGTTCAACTTTGGCGAAGTTTGTGAAAAACACGATACCTAATTTGCGTGTGCTCTCTTATCAAGAAATACCTGACGAGAAACAAATTCGGATTGTTCAAGCCGTTGGGAACTAACGAAACTGTTGTTACCTAATCGGGCTTTAGCCATTTAACACGGATATCTGCTTTGAAAATAAAACGATTTTTTGCCAAAGATATGCGAACAGCGCTGCTGCAAGTGAAAGAAGAGCTTGGTGCGGAAGCGGTGATCATGTCGAATAAAAAAGTCGCGGGTGGTGTGGAAATCGTTGCCGCTGTGGATGGTGAACAGCCCACCCAGCAAAACAGTGCCAAGCGCTATAATTCGCAGCCTAGACAACAAGGTTACACCCAAGTCACCCCGTCTTTGAACAAATCCTCTCGTGAGTTGGATGATGATCGAGTCAGCCTGCAAAACAGTGCAGACACTGGGCGTTCAATGACCAAACGTTTTGCAAATATGTTAAAGCAGTACAGCGCACCAAGTGGCTCAGATTCGGACTATCACGCCGAAAATGAAGATTCGCTCTCTGCATTATTGCAACGTCAATCAGGTTCATCTAACACCAACTCAGGACACGGTAATGCAGAGTTACGAGCCGATTCGCCATTAGCGAAGTTAATTGCAGAGGATAGAAGAGCGTCCACCCGTCAAACGCCGAAGCTAGATCCGTCGCGTTATGATCGTTACCCAACGCAAGAGGCGAGTGTTTCGAACCCAGAGCTGGAAAACATGCGTGAAGAGATGACCTCAATACGCCGCCTGTTAGAACATCAAGTGTCAGGATTAATGTGGCAAGAAGTTGAGCGTCGAGAGCCTTTGCGTGCCATGCTCATTAAAAGACTTGAGCGCATGGGGGTTTCACAAGAACTGGCTGACCAGCTTGCGTGCTATATCCCAGAAGATACTGCTCCAACTAAAGCTTGGAAGGCACTGCTTGGCTTAGTGGCTGATCAAGTCCCTGTTTCCAAACAAGATATTCTGAAACGTGGTGGTGTGGTTGCGCTATTAGGCCCAACAGGGGTTGGTAAAACCACCACCATTGCTAAACTAGCTGCTCGCGCCGCTATGGAGTATGGCGCTGATAACGTCGCTCTAGTCACCACAGATACCTACCGTATCGGTGCTCATGAACAGCTCTCTATTTATGGCCGAATCATGGGTTGTCCAGTAAGAGTTGCTAAAGATTCCAGTGAGTTAGCCGATGTAATATATCAGCTAAGAAATCGGCGTTTAATTTTAGTTGATACCGCGGGGATGGGGCAGCGTGATGTTCGGTTATCAGAGCAGCTCGATACCCTGATGCAAGAGAGTGGCGAAATCATCCACAGTTACCTTGTTCTGCCTGCAACGGCACAAAGAAAAGTATTACAAGAAACAATCGAGCACTTTAGAAGGATCCCTCTTTCAGGGTGCATTATGACTAAGCTTGATGAATCATTGAGCTTAGGGGAATTTGTGAGTGTCGTGGTTCAAAACGCACTGCCCGTTGCTTACATCGCGAATGGCCAGCGTGTACCAGAAGATATTGTGATTGCCCAGCCGAAGTACATGGTTGCAAAGGCAAACGAATTGCTAGAGAAGTCGACAGAGAATGAACCTCACTATTGGAGCAGCGACTCCGAGAGATTCTAGGCGGCGGACAAATATGGCGAATAATATGATATATGACCAAGCGAGCGGTTTACGCCGCTTAACTCAACCGTCACTGACCAAAGTCATATCAGTGACTGGTGGTAAAGGTGGTGTGGGTAAATCTCACGTGACACTCGGCATGGCGATCTGCATGGCTCGTCAAGGCAAAAAAGTCATGGTGTTGGATGCAGACTTAGGTTTAGCTAACGTGGATGTTATGCTTGGCATACGCCCGAAGCGAAACTTAGGGCATGTACTGGCTGGCGAGTGTGAACTCAAAGATGCCATCGTCGAGGGGCCTTTTGGGATACGAATAATTCCAGCGACCTCGGGCACACAGTCGATGACAGAGTTGTCACACGCCCAACATGTTGGTTTAATACGCGCCTTTGGCAGTTTAGAAGATGAGATGGATATTCTGCTCATCGATACAGCCGCAGGTATTTCTGATATGGTCGTGAGCTTCTGTCGCGCCGCACAAGATGTAGTGATCGTGGTATGTGACGAACCGACATCCATCACCGACGCTTACGCGCTGATCAAGCTCTTAAGTCGTGAACACCAAGTGCAACGTTTTAAAATTGTGGCCAATATGGTCAGAAGTTATCGTGAAGGACGGGAATTATTTGCTAAATTAACTTTAGTGACAGAAAGATTCCTAAATGTGAGCCTTGAACTTGTTGCTTGCATACCTTTGGATGATAAAGTGCGACAAGCAGTAAAAAAACAAAAAATAGTGGTCGATGCGTTTCCACGGTCACCTGCGGCACTGGCAATCAGCTCGTTGGCAAGTAAAGCGTTAACGTGGCCAATTCCAAGAACGCCGACAGGCCATCTGGAATTTTTTGTCGAGCGTTTGCTAAATAGAACAGAAAGTGTAGGGGAACCATTCGGTGAATAAAGCGCTTACTTATGACCAACACGGAAACCTAAAGAGCCAACAAGCATTTTTAGAAAAATACTCTGTATTGGTTAAGCGTATTGCACACCATTTAGCAGGTCGCCTGCCACCAAACGTATTGGTCGAAGATCTAATACAAGCCGGTATGATAGGCCTACTTGAAGCACAAAAAAATTATGATGGGAGTAAAGGTGCAAGCTTTGAAACCTACGCAGGAATTCGAATTCGTGGAGCTATGCTTGACGATATTCGGCGTGGTGATTGGGTTCCACGCTCGGTTCATAAACACAACCGAGAGATAACCCATGCAATTTCAGTTCTAGAAGGTGAGCTAAACCGAAACCCAACTGATACAGAAGTTGCGAAGTATTTAGGCATGTCGCTGGATCAGTACCATACTGTATTAACTGACATTAATTGCTCACGGATTGTCGGAATCGAAGATTTAGGTATTTCTGATGATGCAATTTCTCCTCTGGATGACGATGAAGACAACTCGCCATTTAAGGGAGTCGCCGATGAATCGTTTCGTAAAGCATTGGTTGAATCAATAAAATCACTTCCAGAACGTGAAGCTTTGGTACTTTCGCTCTATTATGATGAAGAGCTAAACTTAAAAGAAATTGGTGAAGTTCTAGGTGTTAGCGAATCCCGCGTTAGCCAGATACTAAGCCAATCTATGCAGCGACTAAGAACGAAGTTAAGTTCTTGGACGCAAAATGACTAATATCACTGATTTCGAGCTCAGTGGAGGCAATTTTGAATAAAAACATGAAGATCCTTATTGTTGACGACTTTTCAACAATGCGCCGTATTGTTAAGAATCTACTTCGTGATTTGGGCTTCAATAATACCCAAGAAGCAGATGATGGCCTGACAGCGTTGCCTATGCTAAAGAAAGGTGATTTTGAGTTTGTGGTTACAGACTGGAATATGCCGGGCATGCAAGGCATCGATTTGTTGAAAAATATCCGAGCAGACGCAGAACTTAAGCATCTGCCTGTTCTGATGATCACCGCAGAAGCAAAACGCGAACAAATCATCGAGGCTGCTCAAGCTGGTGTGAATGGTTATATCGTAAAACCTTTTACTGCTGCTACGCTTAAAGAAAAACTGGATAAAATTTTCGAGCGTTTATAAAGCGTGTGGTCACAGACAAAAGGTGCTCTATTCATTTATGCGCGAAAAGGCTAATCGATGATTTCATTAGAACAAGCAAAAGAACTCGTTCAGCTACTGGAAAATGGACAGCAAGATCAGGCGAATCAACTCTTTAAAGAGACCTACGACAAAGCAAGCAATCCAATGCTGCAAGAAATAGGCACTTTGACAAGGGAACTGCATGAATCGCTCAAACAGTTCAACCTTGATGAACGCATGGCTGAGATTGCAAATGACGAAATTCCAGATGCAAGGGATCGTCTTCAATACGTAATTGATAAAACGGAAGTGGCTGCGAATAAAACAATGGATGCAGTGGATCGATGTATGCCGATCGCTGACAGCCTTCACGAAGGTTTGTTAAAAGTGCGTCCACAATGGAATGAGTTGATGCATGGGCGTATTGATCTCATTGAGTTTAAAGCACTTTGTCACCGTATTGATGATCTATTATCACAAGTTGAAGGCAACAGCAGCGAATTGCGAGGTCAGCTAACTGAGATATTGATGGCTCAAGACTTTCAAGATCTCACTGGCCAAATAATTCGGCGTGTTATTACGCTGGTTAATGAAGTTGAGAAACGCCTAGTTGAGATTCTCACTGCCTTTGGGGCTAACCAAATAGAACAAAAAACAGACAAGAAGAACCCATCTATCGAACCTGAAGGTCCTATTTTGAACCCTCATGAAAGAGCCGATGCGGTTTCATCTCAAGACGAAGTCGATGATTTGTTATCGAGTCTTGGTTTTTAGGGGTAACGTATGAGCTACGAATTAGACGACGACATTCTTCAGGACTTTTTGGTTGAAGCAGGTGAAATTCTCGAATTGCTCTCAGAGCAATTGGTTGAACTTGAGAACAACCCCGAAGACAGGGAGTTATTAAATGCGATTTTCCGCGGTTTCCATACCGTTAAAGGTGGGGCCGGGTTTCTTGCCCTCACCGAGCTGGTTGAGACGTGCCACGGTGCCGAGAACGTATTTGATATCTTACGCAATGGCCAAAGAAGTGTAACATCGAGCTTGATGGATACGATGTTACGAGCTTTAGACACCGTTAACGCACAGTTTCGCGCTGTTCAAGATCAAGAACCCTTAGAGCCTGCAGATCCCGCTCTACTCGATGAACTTCATAAATTGTGTCGTCCTGCTTCTGAAGATGAAATTGACGAAGTGGAGCCTGTTATTGCTGAAGTTGAAGTCGAGGAAGAGGCCGCTATCGAAGCGCCTGAACCGGAAGTCATTCAACCAGTGGCCTCAAATTCTATCGATGAAATCACGCAAGATGAATTTGAAAAACTGTTAGACGAATTACATGGCAAGGGCACCGCGCCTAATGCTCATTCTGAAAATGCCGCACCGGCGGCCCCAGCGCCTAAAGCCCCAAGTGCATCAGTGGCTGCTAGTGGTGACATTACGGATGACGAATTTGAAAAGCTGCTTGATGAACTGCACGGCGTAGGCAAAGCTCCAACCGTTGAACCCGCTCCTGAGGTTACAGCGAAACCAACTACTCCGCCTAAATCAACAGCGGCACCTAAAGCTTCTGCTGGTGGTGGCGATGATTTGATGACGGACGAGGAGTTTGAAAAGCTTCTTGACGAACTGCATGGCTCAGGAAAAGGGCCATTGCCAGAAGAGTTGGAAATGGCAACCAGACCTGCTTCTGAAAATGTGAAGCCAGCAGAGCCTGTAAAACCAACAGAGACCGCAAAACCGAAAGCTGAAGCGGCGAAACCTACACCTGCTCCTCAGCCTAAAGTAACGGCTCCAGCCGCCTCTTCCCCGGCGAAAGCTCCGGTTGCAGTGGCTGAGAAAAAAGAAGTATCAGCACCTGCTGTGGCTAAAAAAGCGCAAACTCAGCCGGAAACAACAGTCCGTGTTGATACATCAACGCTCGACATCATTATGAACATGATTGGCGAATTGGTGCTAGTGCGTAACCGCTTGCTGAGTTTAGGGCTTAATAGCAACGACGAAGAGATGGCAAAAGCGGTGGCTAACCTTGATGTAGTTACTGCGGATTTGCAAGGCGCTGTTATGAAAACGCGCATGCAACCGATTAAGAAAGTGTTCGGTCGTTTCCCTCGCGTGGTTCGAGACCTTGCACGTACCCTGAAAAAAGACATCGTGCTTGAAATGCGGGGCGAAGAAACAGACCTTGATAAAAACTTGGTTGAAGCGCTTGCAGACCCATTGATCCACTTAGTGCGTAACTCAGTTGACCACGGCATTGAAATGCCTGATGTGCGTAGCAAATCTGGAAAGCCAAGCACGGGTAAAATCATACTCTCAGCTTCGCAAGAAGGTGATCATATTGAGCTAGCTATCGTCGATGATGGCGGCGGTATGGACCCAGATAAGCTGCGTAGTATTGCGGTTAAACGAGGCATGATGGATGAAGATGCGGCGTCGCGTCTCTCCAATAAAGAGTGTTTCAACTTAATCTTTATGGCGGGATTCTCCAGTAAAGAGCAAATTTCAGACATTTCTGGGCGTGGTGTTGGGATGGATGTTGTAAAAACAGCCATCAATACACTCAATGGTTCAATTGACATCGATTCTGAGATGGGCAAAGGGACTAAGATTACGATCAAAGTGCCGCTAACACTCGCTATCTTACCGACATTGATGGTTGGGGTCGCAGGGCATCCATTTGCTCTACCACTTGCGAGCGTGAATGAAATCTTCCACCTTGATCTTAGCCGGACGAACGTCGTTGATGGACAACTGACCATCATAGTACGTAAAAAATCGATACCACTCTTCTACTTACAGAATTGGCTAGCACCTAAAGCAGGTAAAATAGAACTGCGTAAAGGTCATGGACATGTTGTTATTGTTCAGATTGGTAGCCAGCGAGTTGGTTTTGTGGTTGATACCTTAATTGGCCAAGAAGAAGTGGTAATCAAACCACTAGATAAGCTTCTTCAAAAAACACCGGGTATGGCTGGGGCAACGATTACCAGCGATGGACATATTGCACTAATACTAGATGTGCCAGATTTGCTTAAGCAGTATGCTGCTGCTTCCCGCATTTAAATGAGCACACAATATAAGGACACCCATGGCGATTAGAGTATTAGTCGTTGATGATTCGAGCTTTTTTAGACGGCGTGTGAGTGAAATTATTAACTCTGACACCCGTCTAGAAGTGATTGATGTTGCAACTAACGGTAAAGAAGCCGTAGAAAAAGCGAGAATCTTAAAGCCTGATGTCATCACAATGGATATTGAGATGCCAGTTATGGATGGCATTACTGCTGTCCGTGAAATTATGGCTGCGAACCCGATCCCGATCTTGATGTTCTCATCGCTGACTCATGATGGTGCCAAAGCAACGCTAGATGCTTTAGATGCTGGAGCGTTAGATTTCTTACCGAAAAAATTTGAAGATATTGCCCGTAACCGTGATGAGGCTGTCGCTTTATTACAACAACGGGTTATTCAAATCGCGTCCAAAAAAGGGATGCTGAGAAGACCTTTGGTTTCACGCCCAGTGCCGAGCACATCATCGCCGTTTGCCAATAGAACAGCGGCTACAACGGCGAGTTCCCCTGCGCCGAAATCAATGGGCACATTGGCTCGCTTTAAAGCTACAGGTAAAAAATATCAGTTGACTGCTATCGGTACCTCTACAGGGGGCCCGGTTGCGTTACAAAAAATATTGACGAAGTTACCTGCGAATTATCCGCATCCGATCGTACTCATTCAACACATGCCTGCCACCTTCACTGCTGCATTTGCAAACCGGCTCAACTCACTGTGTAAAATTGAAGTGAAAGAAGCAGAAGATGGTGATGCATTGCGCCCAGGTGTTGCCTATTTGGCTCCGGGTGGTAAACAGATGATGATTGAGGGCCGTCCGGGTAGTGCTAAATTGCGCATTATCGATGGTGGCGAACGTATGAACTATAAGCCGTGTGTTGATATAACATTCGGTTCTGCGGCGAAGATCTATGCAGATAAAGTGCTATCAATGATATTGACTGGTATGGGAGCCGATGGTCGTGAAGGGGCTCGAATGTTACAAGCCGCAGGGGCAACCATTTGGGCTCAGGATGAAGAAAGTTGCGTGGTGTATGGCATGCCGCAAGCTGTCGCAAAAGCGGGGATCTCGTCTGAAGATTTACCGTTAGAGCGTATATCAGAACGAATGTTAGTTGAAGTTGGCCTCGCATAAAGGAAGTTCAATGATTGTATGGAGTATTGCAAACCAAAAAGGCGGTGTGGGTAAAACAACCACAACGATTACGCTTGCCGGTTTGCTAAGTCAGCAAGGCAAAAGAGTGCTGTTGGTCGATACTGACCCTCACGCCTCGCTTACTACATACTTAGGTTATGATTCTGATGGCGTGCCCGTCAGCCTGTTTGACCTATTTCAGCAACGTGAGTTAACAGAGCAAAGCGTTACCCCTCTTATCCTAAAAACCGATGTTGAAGGCATTGATCTTATCCCTGCCCATATGTCTCTAGCCACTTTAGATAGAGTCATGGGCAACCGCAGTGGAATGGGGCTGATTTTGAAACGTGCGCTTCTTGCATTGCGCCATAATTATGACTACGTATTGATCGACTGTCCTCCAATTTTAGGGGTAATGATGGTTAATGCATTGGCCGCCAGCGATCGTATCTTAATTCCAGTGCAGACTGAGTTTCTGGCTATGAAAGGGCTCGAAAGGATGATTCGCACCTTAGCCATCATGCAAAAATCTCGTAGTCGATCGTTCAAAGTGACTATCGTACCGACTATGTACGACAAGCGAACCCGGGCTTCTTTGCAAACGCTGAATCAACTTAAAAAAGATTACCCAGAGCAAGTTTGGAGCTCTGCTGTACCTATAGACACCAAGTTTCGTGATGCGAGTTTAAAGCGCTTGCCTGCTTCTCATTTTGCTGAAGGTAGCCGTGGTGTTTTTGCTTATAAACAATTGCTGATTTATTTAGAGAGGCTAGCTATTGATGAGTAGTGGGCCATTTTTATCCAGTGAACAAGCACTCGATGACTACTTTACAGCGTTACTAGATGAAGAAGCGATTGAACTTGAGCTGAAAGCGGAAGAGCAAAAAGAATTGTCCCTTGCTGAACCTGAGTTAGCGCTTTCGACATCGGTGCAATCTGTACCGGAAAAAAGTTATTACCATGCTGAAGTGGTTGAGTTTGAGCTGCCGAATTTAGATGATGTGCAGCGCTTATTAAGCCAGCTAGAATCAAGTAATCCAGTGGCAGAGTTAGAGCTGGAAGAGATCATGGAGCAAAACACCGTTCAGATCGCTTTAAAAACTCAACCAGTGACTGAAATTGTTGAAGAGATCCAAGAATGGGATATTCCCGCCGATACCTTGGAAACTGAACCTGAAGTTGAAATTCTGACTGCGGCAGACACTGTTGAAGTTGAAGAATTTGCTGTTGACGTGGAAGTGGTTGAGCAACCGACGGCTGAAGTCGAACTTGAAACGCAAGCGGGCTACTCTGGAATTGGTACATGGCAAAGTACTGCGAGAACACGAGATTTTCAAGTGCTCTATTTTGAAGTGAATGGCGTGACGTTTGCGGTGCCTCTTGATGAACTTGGGGGGATCCACCGTATGGCAACGCTCAATCATTTAATCGGTCGACCTGCTTGGTACCTTGGACTGCAAACGAATAAAGATAATCAGCTAGATGTTGTCGATACGGCAAAATGGGTAATGGCAGAAAAGCTCCATGATGATAGCTACAAAGAAGGTTATCAATACATCGTCATGCTTGGTGACAGTATGTGGGGGTTAGCAAGTACTCAGCTTATGGGTACAGAATTGCTAAGCTCAGAGAAGGTCCGCTGGCGAGAACAGGCAGGCAAAAGGCCGTGGCTTGCTGGAATGGTAAAAGAAAAAATGTGTGCTTTGATCCATGTTGAAGCATTGATAGCTATGCTTAATGCAGGGCTTGATGTAAAAGCACTAGAGAAATAATAATACATTGATGTCGGAATCGACTTAGAGAGGAAAAGGTATGTCTCAGACTAACGAAGTAGAAGTAAGAAAAGACAAGTCTAACGACGAAGTGCTTCAGTGGGTGACGTTCCAACTAGAAGAAGAAACATACGGAATTAATGTAATGCAGGTACGTGAAGTACTCCGCTATACAGAAATTGCACCGGTACCAGGTGCTCCTGATTATGTTCTTGGCATCATTAACCTACGTGGTAATGTTGTGACCGTCATTGATACACGATCTCGTTTTGGCTTAATGCAAGGTGAAATCACGGATAATACACGCATTATTGTGATTGAATCTGAGCGCCAAGTGATTGGTATTTTAGTCGATAGTGTTGCGGAAGTAGTTTACCTACGTTCTTCTGAAATCGATACTACACCAAGTGTTGGTACTGATGAGAGTGCTAAGTTTATCCAAGGCGTGAGCAACCGTGACGGTAAGCTATTGATCCTTGTTGACCTGAATAAACTGCTAACTGAAGACGAGTGGGACGAGATGGTCCACCTATAATGAGCGAAGCTATGTTGTTCAGTGCTCCTGTTATTCTTATAGGGAGCGCGGTTTTTGTTGTTGTATTTTTGTTGCTGGTGTTACTTCGTGTACGTCAGGGACTTGCCCAACAGATTGATCACCAAAGACAACAAGCCCGATCGTTAGATAAGGAGTTGCAAAAGGCGAATAGACAGCTGTTGGAAATACGCTCAGTTGCTATTGGTCTTGGCCAAAAAGTGACGGATCAGCAGGATCTCATCCAGCATTTAAACGAGCGAATTACTGAATTGGAACATGTTGATACGGATGGGCGTTTATACAGCCGAGCGACAAAAATGGTCCAACTCGGTGCTGACATCAATGAGCTTATTAAAGAGTGTGAGCTACCTAAAGCTGAAGCTGAGTTGATGATGTCCTTGCAGAAGAAAATTGCAGGGCATGAAAGCATCCCGCCACTGAGTAGTCACCCGGAAGGTCGCGAGCCGGTGCAAAGAACGAGGCGACCTGCAAAAAAATAGTCGAAAGAGCGAAACTAGAGAGGGAAGCCAATGGCTTCCCTCTCTAGTTTTGAATGTGGTTAAATGTAGCCATAAAGTAGTAAATGAGACAGAAAATAATTAAAAATTAACAGTTTCTTACCTAGTTTCGTGACTGGTAATAGTCTTATTATGTTTTGTCTTAGGTGTGGTGTGCTAATATAGCGGCTCAAATTTCTCGATTTAGATGCACATGCTTGAAGTAAATAACCTGACCGCAATTCGTGATGAAAGAGTTCTGTTTGAAGCACTTAGCTTTGTGATTCATGCTGGCGAATTGGTGCAGATTGAAGGACGGAACGGCACAGGTAAAACGACCTTACTACGAATTATTACCGGGTTAGGTGATAGAGAGGATGGTTCTATTTTGTGGAATGGCATGAATATTGAGTCTAATCGTGATGATTACCACCAAGATTTACTGTTTCTTGGTCATCAAACTGGGGTTAAGCGCGATTTGACGGCATTCGAGAATCTTCATTTTTATCAATCAGTGCATAATGCAGAATCGTCTTTTCAAGAGATATATCAAGCCTTGGCTAAAGTGGGTTTAGCTGGCCGAGAAGACGTGGCTGCAGGCCAGCTTTCTGCCGGACAACAGCGCCGAGTTGCGCTGGCTCGTTTGTGGCTCAGTCAACAAAAGTTGTGGATTTTAGATGAACCGTTAACTGCGATTGATAAGCAAGGTGTCAAAGTGTTGGAAGCCTTATTTCTAGCGCATGCGCAACAAGGTGGCATTGTTGTATTGACCACACACCAAGATATGTTTGCTAACTATCCGCAATTGCGAAAAATTAAATTGGGGCATGAGTCATGATCGTGACCATGGGGATGATCATCCGTCGTGAATTATTGATCGCTTTTCGACGTCAAGCCGATATTTTTAATCCACTGTGGTTTTTTATCATAGTGATCACCCTATTTCCGCTGAGTATCGGCCCAGAGCCTGCTTTGCTCGCCCGTATCGCCGCAGGTATTGTTTGGGTTGCGGCGTTACTGTCGGCGCTACTATCACTTGAGCGTCTGTTTCGCGATGATTTTCAAGACGGGTCGCTTGAACAAATGATGCTGATCCCAGTGCCATTACCCATAGTCGTTATTTCAAAAGTCGTGGCTCATTGGTTATTGACTGGACTGCCTTTAATTTTAATTAGCCCATTGTTAGCCGTATTATTGTCATTAGATTTTAATACGTGGCTTGCGGTTGTATTGACTTTGTTCATTGGCACGCCAACGTTGAGTTTTATCGGTGCTATTGGTGTTGCATTGACCGTAGGCTTGCAAAAAGGTGGCGTGTTGCTGAGCCTACTGGTCTTACCCTTGTATATCCCGATTTTAATCTTCGCTACATCAGCTATTGATGCAGCATCGCTTGGCATGCTCTACAACGGTCAATTGGCTGTTTTGGGGGCAATGTTTATGGGCGCGATAACATTAACTCCATTTGCTATTAGCGCAGCATTGAGAGTCAGCGTTAACTAAATTAAGTACGAACGATATTTTCAGCAATGCATTTGAGCGTTGCGTATCAACAACACAATAAACTGAGCAGACACATGCTCAGAAGCAATGAAGTAAGAGTGAGACAATACAATGTGGAAATGGCTCCATCCCTATGCAAAGCCTGAATCCGCCTATCGGCTATGTGGAAAGTTCCTGCCTTGGTTTGCAGGGCTCGCTATCTTATGCCTGGTAGTCGGTAATATCCTTGGTTTAGCTTATGCTCCGGCAGACTATCAACAAGGCGACAGCTTCAGAATCATTTACATTCATGTCCCTTCTGCCATTTGGTCAATGGGCATTTATATGTCGATGGCGATTGCGGCTTTCATTGGTCTAGTTTGGCAATTAAAACTGTCAGACATGGCCGCTGCTGCAATGGCGCCCATCGGTGCGGTATTTACGTTTATTGCGTTAATTACTGGAGCCATTTGGGGTAAACCGATGTGGGGAACTTGGTGGGTATGGGATGCTCGTCTGACGTCTGAGCTCATTTTACTGTTTCTCTATTTGGGAGTGATTGCGCTTTACCACGCTTTCGATGATCAAAAAACAGCCGCAAAAGCCGCAGGTCTGCTGGCCATCGTTGGTGTGATCAATCTACCTATCATTCATTTCTCCGTTGAGTGGTGGAATACCCTGCACCAAGGTGCCACGATTACTAAATTTGAAAAGCCTTCCATATCCAGTGACATGTTGTGGCCACTGCTGCTCAATATTTTTGGTTTTGCTTTCTTTTTTGCTGCGGTCACTATGATCCGCTTACGCAATGAAATTATCAGTAAAGAGAGCCATCGCCCTTGGGTTATCGAATTGGCAACCCTTCAAACACAGAAAGGTAACTGATCATGCATTTTGACTCTTTGAGTGATTTCTTGGCGATGGGCGGTTACTCCGCCTATGTATGGAGTGCATTTGGCATTACCTTTTTATCCATGTTTATTTTACTGATGCTCAGCATCAAGCGTGGCAAAACCTTGTTGCAAGATGTGCAAGCAAAGGTTGAACGCCAAGCCAGAATTGATGCTGCAAAGCATATGGAGAACACCTTATGACCCCAAGACGTAAAAAAAGACTCACCATTATTTTGGCATTGATTATTGGGGCTGGTGCCACCATTGGTTTGATGTTGTATGCACTCAATCAAAATATGGACCTTTTCTATACGCCGACCGAGCTTGTACACGGTAAACCCGATGGGACAAAGCCAGAAGTGGGTCAACGGCTACGCATTGGCGGCATGGTGGTGGTGGGCTCTGTGAAAAGAGATCCGGGGTCACTAAAAGTAAGATTTCAGCTCCACGATGTTGGTCCAAATGTGACGGTCGAATATGAAGGCATCTTACCCGACTTGTTTAGAGAAGGTCAGGGTATTGTTGCGCAAGGCGTATTGAAAGATGCCACCACAGTGGAAGCGTTTGAAGTGCTAGCCAAGCATGATGAAAACTATATGCCACCGGAAATTGCTGAAGCAATGAAGAAAACGCATGAGCCGTTAACCTATAGCTCGGAACAAAAACAAGGAAGTGCTCAATGATTGTTGAAATAGGACATTTTGCCCTTATTGTTTCACTTGGGCTTGCCATATTACTCAGCTTACTTCCACTTGTTGGTGCTTCTAAAAACAATACCATGCTGATGAATACTGCGCGGCCATTAGCATGGGGAATGTTTTCATTGCTATTGGTCTCATTTAGCATTTTGCTGTGGGCATTTTATGTCAATGACTTCACGGTGCAATATGTGGCGAGTAATTCGAATAGTCAATTACCCTGGTATTACCGTCTAACAGCGGTGTGGGGGGCGCATGAAGGTTCATTATTGCTGTGGGTTTTAATTCAAGCAGGATGGACTGTGGCGGTGGCTACCTTTAGCCGTGGTATGCCTCAAGAATCTGTGGCGCGAGTCTTATCTGTTATGGGGCTGATCAGCGTTGGATTCTTGCTGTTTGTCATCGTGACTTCGAATCCATTTTTACGCACCTTACCCTATTTCCCAATTGATGGTCGTGACTTAAACCCGCTGCTACAAGATCCTGGGCTAATCATTCACCCACCCATGTTATACATGGGATATGTTGGTTTTTCAGTCGCATTCTCATTTGCGATAGCCTCTTTGATGACTGGGCGTTTGGATACTGCATGGGCCCGTTGGTCTCGTCCTTGGACAACTGCGGCGTGGTTATTTTTGACATTAGGTATCGCGCTAGGTTCGTGGTGGGCTTACTACGAACTTGGCTGGGGTGGCTGGTGGTTCTGGGATCCAGTAGAAAACGCGTCGTTTATGCCATGGCTTGCGGGAACGGCATTGATGCACTCACTTGCTGTGACAGAAAAACGTGGCACATTCAAAGCTTGGACAGTGTTACTGGCAATTTCAGCATTTTCGCTCAGTTTACTGGGCACATTCTTAGTGCGATCTGGTATTTTGGTTTCGGTACACGCATTTGCATCCGATCCCGCTCGTGGCCTGTTTATCCTTGGGTTTTTGGTGTTTGTCATCGGTGGCTCACTGCTATTGTTTGCCGTTAAAGGTGCGGCAGTGCGCGTCCGTGGCAATGCTGAATTGATCTCGCGTGAAAATGCGCTGCTCTCCAACAACATCTTATTAATCGCTGCATTGGTGGTGGTATTGGTTGGCACCTTGTTACCTTTAATCCACAAGCAGATTGGCCTTGGTTCCGTATCAATAGGAGCACCTTTCTTCAACATGCTGTTTGCATGGCTAATGGTGCCATTTGCATTTTTGCTAGGGATCGGTCCACTGATCCGTTGGAAGCGCGATAATTTTTCCAAGCTTTTGAAACCGATGTTGATTTGTGGCCTGATGGCGTTGATTCTTTCGGCGGTTATGGTGTACCTGCTAGCTGAACGCTTTAGCTTGATGGCATTTATCGGCTGGGTCATGGCGTTTTGGATCATCTTGCTACACGTTGTCGAGTTGCACCAACGTGCGACACATCGTCATAGCTTTATGATAGGGGTGACTAAATTACAACGTAGCCACTGGGCCATGATGTTAGGCCATGTTGGTCTTGCCGTTACTGTGATTGGTATTGCGATGGTGCAAAACTACAGTATCGAGCGTGATGTTCGTCTAGCACCTGGGGAATCTTTTGAAATCCAACAATATAACTTTTATTTCAAAGGGTTGAGAGATAAAGATGGCCCGAACTATGATGGTTATATTGCCGATTTTGAAATTACGCAGGATGGGCAATACGTTAATACACTCCATGCGGAAAAACGCTTTTATCGTACTGCCAAGTCAATGATGACTGAAGCGGCCATCGATCGTGGCATCACTCGCGATTTGTACATTGCAATGGGTGAGCGATTAGAAGATGGTCATTCATGGGCGATCCGAATTTATTACAAACCATTTGTACGTTGGATCTGGGCTGGTGCTTTATTGATGTCATTAGGTGGTGCGTTAGCCATCAGTGACAAACGCTACCGCTTTAGAAAAAGCTCCCAACAGGAGGCGTAGATGAACAAGAAAATTCTATTTATTCCATTGGTGGCTTTTCTTGGTCTAGTTGCCGTCTTTGTTACTCAGTTGGTCAAAAATACCGAAGGTGATGATCCCACAAAATTGGAGTCGGTTCTGATTGGTAAGTCTGTGCCTGAATTTCGTTTGGAAGATTTAGCCGAACCCGGCAAGCTGTATGACCAAGCGATATTTAAAGGCGAGCCTTTGCTGCTGAACGTCTGGGCAACTTGGTGCCCGACCTGCTATGCCGAACATCAATATCTCAATCGGTTGGCGGGTGATGGTGTAAAAATTATAGGCTTAAATTATAAAGATCAACGAGATAAAGCGGTTCAATGGTTAAATGAGCTAGGTAATCCTTACTTGATCAGCCTGTTCGATGGTAATGGTATGCTAGGGTTAGATCTCGGCGTTTACGGTGCGCCGGAAACCTTTCTCATTGATGCCAACGGCGTTATTCGTTACCGCCATGTGGGGGATGTTAATCCAACCAATTGGCAAACAACTTTGCAACCTATGTATCAGAAACTTCTAGAGGAAGCGAAGTAATGAAGCGTTTTATATTATCGATCATTGCTAGCTTTGCTTTGGTATTTTCTGTGCAATCTGCAATTGAAGTGTACGAGTTTGATAATCCACAGCAAGAGCAGCAATTCAAAGAGTTGAGTAATACATTGCGTTGTCCAAAGTGTCAAAACAATACTATTGCCGACTCAAATGCTGCATTAGCACAGGACTTACGTAATAAAGTCTATGAAATGACCAAGCAAGGTAAGTCTGAACAAGACATTGTTGACTACATGATTGCACGTTACGGCAACTTTGTGACCTATAACCCACCGTTGACTTTGGCGACTTCCATCTTATGGCTAGGTCCTTTGAGTGTGGTGTTCCTGGGTTTTGGTTTTATTGTATTACGCAGCAAACGTCGTAAAGCATCAACCGCTCAAAGTGGTGAAGTTTGGGATGCCGAAAAGGAAGAGCGATTAAATCAGTTGCTCGCCGAAGACGCGGTTGATGATGAGAAGCATGGAGACAAACAATAATGACGTTTTTTTGGTTATCTACCCTCATTCTGACCTTCTTTGGTTGTGTCTTCATTGCACTGCCGATCCTCAAAAACAGAGCGAACAACGATGCAGCGCTGCGTGACGAATTGAACAAAGCGATCTTTAAAAACCGCCTTGCAGAGTTACACGAAGAGACGCAAGAAGGGTTGGTTGACAGCGAACAAGAGCTGATTGCTGATCTGAAACAGTCGCTATTGGATGATATTCCTGCGCAATCGGTGCAAGGAAATTCTTCACATGTATCACCGATGGTTGTTTTGATCCCCTCGATTTTATTGGTCGTCATCTTAAGCTATGGCTTTTACCTAAAATTTGGCGCGGCTAGTCAAGTAGAGCAGTGGCAGCAAGTGAACGCTAACTTACCTGCACTCTCAAAAAAAATGATGTCACCAGAAGGTGCCGCCTTAAGTGATGATGAGATGAATGATCTCACACTGGCGCTGCGCACTCGTCTGCATTATCAGCCTCAAGATGCGACCGGGTGGTTGCTGCTTGGACGTATTGGACTTGCTAACAGAGATATAGAAACATCGATTGGCTCAATGAAGAAAGCGTATGCGTTAGATCCAAAAGATGCAGATGTGAAGTTGGGCTATGCGCAAGCATTAATGTTGTCACAAGATGAGCTTGACCAAAATCAAGCACGTGAAATTTTAACGGCATTAGTACAACAAGATTATGTTGATCTACGCGTGTTTTCACTACTTGCGTTTGATGCGTTTGAACGCCAGGATTACCCAGTGGCGATGAAGTATTGGCGATTAATGCAGCAGATGATTGGCCCTGAAGATAGCCGTTATGAGATGCTTTCGCGCAGTATTGAAAGAGCACAAAGCAAAATGCAGCCTAAAGCTATCGATGGGAAAATGGTTCCTGTCACCATCTCACTCGGTGATGGTGTGACTCTTGAACAAAATGCAGTACTCATAGTCTCTGTGCACAGTTCTGATGGTGCACCTATGCCTGTTGCCGCAGCGCGTTATCCACTGACTCAATTCCCTATTAAGGTTGTGTTAGATGATAGCAATAGCATGGTTCAGGGTCGGAAGTTATCCGACCTTGCACAGCTTATTGTTCGAGTACGCTTGGATACGGATGGCAATGTTTCAACCAAACAAGGTGATTGGTTTGGTGAAAGTGCTCCCATGAGCCTCGGTCAACCTGTTGAAGTTGTGATCAATAAGCAGTATTAATAGCACTTATATACAATTAACGTATTGATAGGCCGATGTCTCATCGGCCTTTATACATGGAAATAAATAATGATAAGCCGCCTATCCCGACTGATATGCCCTATGCTGTTCCTTTTCGTATTAGCAGGGTGTGCAAGCGCTCCGGATTCAACGTCAGCCGAATCAAATCAAACGCAGTCGGGCGATCCTTTTGAGGTTTTTAACCGATCAATGTGGACAATCAACTACGATTATATCGATCCATACTTGGTTCGCCCTGTTGCGATTGCCTACGTGGATTACATTCCACACCCCATTAGAAAAACGATCGCCAATGTTCTGTCAAACCTTGATGAACCTTCAAGCATTATCAACAACATATTGATGGGTAATGGTACGAAAGCCGTTGACCACTTTAACCGCTTTTGGATTAATAGCACCTTAGGCCTGTTTGGGATGATTGATATTGCGTCAGAAGCGGGCATCACCAAACACAATGAAAAAGCGTTTAGTGATGCGGTAGGCCATTATGGTGTTGGTAATGGTCCATATTTAATGATTCCTGGATACGGGCCCTACACGATTCGAGAAACCACAGATGTTGTGGATGGCTTGTATGTACCACTTTCTTATCTCAATGTCTGGGCTGGCCTAGGCAAATGGGCTCTGGAAGGATTGGAGACCCGAGCAAGGCTCGTTCCCCAAGAAGTGACGTTGGAAAACTCCCCAGATCCATATTCATTAACTCGCGATGTTTATTTACAACGCCAAGATTTTAAAGCAGAAATTGATACCCAAACGTATGATGAATCGGAAGAAGAGTATCTTGACGATTATCTGGAAGAAGGGTTTTAATCATACCCATGTAGGTCGGCCTTGTACTGCTAGCTAGGCCGACATCACACGTCCGCTAAAGTATTCGTTAGCGACGATGTATTCCGTATTGCGGATCAATTCATCTTGCAGCTCAGCCCAATGGGGCTTCTCATCTACATCACCTTTTGCGCTAGGCACTACGCCTCCGACCCTTATGTTGAAAGGGGTTAGTTCTTTTGCCCAACTCTGCGTGAAACCAGAAACCATAGAATTCGCATTTTCAATTCCCGCTAGGTCATACTCATCATTTTGAGAAATGACGTTCACAATCACACCTGGTTTGTTGTTAATACGCATTCGCTCAGCACTTGCTTGACCAAAAGTGAATAAAGTTGAGGCCATCATGGCGAGCTTCTGAAGAAAGACTTCAGCTCGTTGTTCACCTATCAAGGGTGGGAGGGATGCGTTTGGCCAATTATTGACCAGTACATCCGGTGCCCCATGATAGGTTTGATCAATAAAATCGAACAGCCGATGGATCGTTTCTAAAGAGTAATCTGGTGTGTGGTAATAATGAACATCCTGAGAGATCGCTTTGCAACGAGCAAAGGTTTCCATTAATCCAAATTTGTCTTGGTCACACAAAATAATTTTTGCACCTAAATGTGCGAAATGAACGGCCAGCGTGCTACCAAGCATCGAACTTGCTGAAGTGATTAATATTATTGCACTTTTTATATCCATTGGGTGCCTCACCCTATTGTTTGTTTTATTGTTGTAGCGGGATTTAGTCTCAATAGGATGGTTGATTAACTGTGGGTAGGGTGTGAATAACATCAAATTACTCAGCCTAAGCGAGCGTGGTATGTGTTTTTTTTGGTCATACTCACATTCTGATCTAGAGAATGTCGTTTTGTGTTACATACAAGACATCAAACTTGGGTGCGGATCTGATCTCGCCGGTGGGCAACGGTGAGTTGAACCGACAGATCGGCAACTAAGAGCTCAACGTTTGAGGGGGAGGCAAGATGCCTTCGCTCATGTCCTGACAGATTAAGATATACCTCTTCGGGTAAATCATGCGTATCTTCAGGCAAATAGGCGAGTACTTCAGGAGTCAAGTAGTGGCTGAGTTTCGCACTGGCGAGTCCTCCGTGATGGAAAAGCTCGGCCTGTTTTGCTGAAACAGCGTAAGAGCTTTGGTCGGAACGCAGTGCTTGAGGCTCCGTAAGCTCAAATCGCTTACGTAACAATTCATCGCTAGTGGGTGGGTTTTCAATACGTTCAACAGGAGTGTTGTCGCGTACATCGTTAGAAAACATCGACAGTATGAGTGCAAAGTCCGCACGGCGTCCTTGCTGGACAGCATGGCTTAGCCCCGAGCCAAATTGAAGCTCGTTTATAATACTGGCTTTATCTAATGTATGTACTTGCATTTGCCTCTCCAACCGATGCACTTTTAGCGGCGAGAAAGCAGATAACTTTAGATAAAATAACAAAAAAGCCTGCGACAAAGCAGGCTTTTCATATGACTAAATACCAATCCAAGGGGAAAAGGTTATTTTGCTAGGTTTTCTGCAACGAATGCCCAGTTAACCAGTGCCCAGAAACCATTCATGTAGTCAGGTCGTAGGTTACGGTAATCGATGTAGTAAGCGTGTTCCCACAGATCAACCGTCAGTAGCGGAGTCACACCTTCGTGAGTCAGTGGTGTGGCTGCATTTGAAGTGTTGATGATCTCTAAAGAACCATCCGCATTTTTCACCAACCAAGTCCAAGATGAACCAAAGTTATTGATCGCTGAGTCAGTGAATTTTGCTTTAAAAGCTTCAAAAGAACCAAATGCGGCGCTGATTGCGTCTGCAACGGCACCTGTTGGTTCGCCACCTGCATTTGGTGCAAGGCAGTGCCAATAGAAGGTGTGGTTCCAAATTTGAGCGGCGTTATTAAATACGCCACCAGTTGAAGTCTTGATGATCTCTTCGAGAGATTTACCTTCAAATTCAGTGCCAGGGATAAGGCCGTTAAGCTTCACAACGTAAGTGTTGTGGTGCTTACCGTGGTGGAAATCTAGTGTTTCGGCTGAAATGTGTGGTTCTAGAGCGTCTTTAGCGTAAGGCAAAGCTGGTAATTCGAATGACATTGCTCGATTCTCCGTTGTGTAGAAAGAGTGAAGGTCTCTTTCAGTAGCTTCCAGATATTATAATGATATTCGTCGATACGACTGACTTGAAGGTATTTTAGCAAGTTTTTACTTTATTAAAAGTCCTAATGTTGAAAATTGTTGTATAGGCAGGATATCCATAAATAATATGTGCTTTTTATTCTCTATTAATGATTTAGAATGTCAGTAACAAACCGCACTATCCCCATTAAGAGGAAGCAATGGAAACTATTGATAAAATTAAACAGCAACTTGAAGAAAATGCCATTCTGCTATACATGAAAGGCTCTCCTAAGCTACCAAGTTGCGGATTCTCTTCTCAAGCTGCGCAGGCTTTGATGGCTTGCGGTGAGAAATTTGCTTATGTGGATATTCTGCAAAACCCAGATATCCGCGCTGAGCTGCCTGTATACGCACAGTGGCCTACTTTTCCACAATTGTGGATTGAAGGTGAGTTGATTGGTGGTTGTGACATCATTATCGAAATGTTCCAAAAAGGCGAACTGCAACCTTTAGTGAAAGAAGCCGCTGCACGTGCAGGCAATGAAGAGTAATACTGTATAAAATAACAGTTTTTCTTGATTTATTAAGGTCACATTGGTTAATGTGGCCTTATTTTTTGCGTTGATTTGAGTTTATGACCCGTTTATTCATTGCTGAAAAGCCCAGCTTAGGGCGCGCTATAGCCGATGCTCTGCCGAAACCACACAAGAAAGATCAAGGTTTCATTCGTTGTGCGAATGGCGACATCGTTACTTGGTGTATTGGGCATTTACTCGAGCAAGTTGAGCCGGATGTTTATGATGAACGCTATAAAAAGTGGAATTTACTCGACTTACCTATCATTCCTTCACAGTGGCAGCTTAGACCGCGCAAAACATCGAGCAAACAGTTGACTGTGATTCGTCAGCTTTTGAAAGAAGCATCGCAAATTATCCATGCAGGAGACCCGGATCGTGAAGGGCAACTATTAGTTGATGAAGTGATTGATTATTGCAAAGTAAGCCAAAGTAAAAAAGAGCAAGCATTGCGGCTACTGATCAGCGATTTAAACCTTCCAGCCGTGCAGCGTGCACTGAAACAGATGCGCAGTAACCGCGAATTCATCCCTTTATCGGTTTCAGCGCTCGCGCGTTCAAGAGCCGATTGGTTGTATGGCATGAATATGTCACGGGCTTATACTTTGCTGGGGCAGAAAGCGGGCTATCATGGTGTCTTGTCGGTTGGACGGGTACAAACTCCTATTCTAGGGCTTGTGGTACGTCGGGATGAGGAGATAGAAAACTTCATTCCGCGAGACTATTTTACATTACATGCGTTAATCCCTTATCAAACTGATCAAGTGGCGTTTGATATCCGTGCGCGCTGGAAACCCAGCGATGCTTGCCAGCCGTGGCAAGATGAAGAAGGGCGAGTCTTAAACCGCAAGTTGGTGGAAAATGTCGCACAGCGCATCGCAGGGCAACCCGCCACAGTGATTGAAGCCGAACAAAAGCAAACTAAGCAAGCCGCGCCGTTACCTTATTCCTTATCTGCACTGCAAATTGATGCAGCGAAGCGCTTTGCAATGAGTGCCCAGCAAGTGTTAGACACTTGCCAATCTCTGTATGAGAAGCATAAATTAATCACCTATCCGCGCTCAGATTGTCGTTACTTACCACAAGAACATTACGCTCAAGCTTCGTCAGTAACTCAAGCTATCGCGTGCAACGCCAAAGAGTTGTTAACGGCGGTCAGTGGCGCAAACTTAGCTCTTAAATCCAAAGCATGGAACGATAAGAAAGTGGACGCGCACCATGCCATTATTCCCACACCAAAGCAGGCATCCGTCAATGTCTTGTCGGGAAATGAGATGAAAATATACCAATTGATTGCGCGCCAATACTTGATGCAATTTTATCCCGCCGCCGTGTACGCCGAAGCCAAGCTGGTGTTTGATATTGCGGGTGGCTTTTTTGTTGCGTCAGGGCGACAACTGGTTGAAACCGGTTGGAAGAGTTTGTTAGGCAAAGTCGATGAAGAAGAGAACGGAGTCGATACCGTTCCACCACTGAGTAAAGGGACGGTGCTGACGTGTCGAGAAGGGGAGATTCACGATCGAAAAACCGAGCCTCCTCGTCATTTTACTGAAGCGACTTTGCTACAAGCGATGACGGGAATTGCTCGCTATGTTGAAGATAAAGAGCTGAAAAAAATCTTACGTGAAACCGATGGTTTGGGTACGGAAGCGACGCGAGCGGGGATCCTTGACACTTTATTCAAGCGGCAACTCTTAACACGTCAAGGTAAACTGATTCTAAGCTCGTCAGCGGGAAGGGGTTTAATTCATGCGCTGCCAAATGAATCAACTTATCCTGATATGACCGCCCATTGGGAGCATCAATTGCAAGCGATGGCTGAACGTGGGCAAGCGTATCAACCCTTTATGCAAGTGCTGCAAGAGCGCATTATTCAGATCATGGAACAGGCGAAATCGGGCGCAGTGCCAGAGTCGCTTCGCTCATTGCCCAAAGTGGAGCGCCCTGCATTCAAACGAAAGATACGTAAATCCAGCAAAACCACGCGTTATCAACGTAATTCGGCTCAATAAAATGACATCAAAGAATCGGTCGCTAAGTAAGCTGAGGCCTGCGAATTAGGTAAGATATTCACCGACCTGACGAGCTAATTATCACATTTTCGATAAAAAAGGCTGGTATCCCAATCGGTTACATTGTCAGTCACTTTGCCGACAAGTGGTAGTAAACGCCACGCCTCGCGCTCTTGAAAAGGGTGGCTTGTTATCACGGCAAAACCAGCAATACAGCATCTTCCACCTTTAGAACGGATAAACTGGGCAATCGAGCTGACCGCTTCTTCACTGTAGGATTCAATCTTATAGAGATGGCTCATACATTTCTCCTCTCTAACCATGTCATTAATTACGACATAACCGCTGAATAATGGGAAGCATATTTGATGCCAGTTTCTAAAAAATACACCTTTGGTATGTGATGAATGGAGAGGGTACTTATCTAATGAATGGCAACTGGTGCGTGGAATAAAATATCAGTATGAGAAAATGATGTTAATCAGATACGAAAAAGCCGCTGTAAAAACAGCGGCTTTTCTTAAAAGTGGCGGAGAGATAGGGATTTGAACCCTAGGATAGCTATTAACCATCGCCGGTTTTCAAGACCGGTGCTTTAAACCACTCAGCCATCTCTCCGTGTGGTGCGCATAATAGCGAGGCAATTTTACTTTGTAAAGTCTTGAGCTGATCGTTTGCTGGTTTTGTATACAATTGACGATAATTTTCCACTAACTAATGGCTTGATTCTTAGCGCCTTGTTGGAGAAAAAATGTACATTAATGCGTGCTTCGTTATGGCGCATTTTTTATTTGGTTGCTGGCTTAACGGTGAATTCTTACGATGTTTGCCTGATGCTCTCTTGTAGTATCAGGCTACCGGAGTTTCATAAATGGAATGTTATTTCTTTTTTATGCTTTTATGTTCATATAATGCTTGAACCTCTGGGAATGACGGGTAACAAGCTAAAACTGGCAGGGAAATGGTACTAAACCTGAACCATAGCCAAAAGATGGCTTTCTTGACCCTGCGCAAGGTGAGGAGTAATTTGCAGCTTCCTGTGTTTAAGGCACTGCTTCCATTTCCAATCATTAAGTACAGAGTGTTTGCAGGAGTTTATCTTGCACTCACCTATGCTGATGATTGAAATCAGTCAATAAAAAGAACCATGCTAGAAGAAACGACAACCAATGACCCTCATGATGCTCAACCTGAGGGGACTGAACGCATTTATCGCCAACGTTTTGATTCCAAAATAGGGTTTCAAAATGAATACGATATTCTTGCTATTGAAGAGCCTTTACAAATCAGTTTGCAATGGAATGATACGGTTACTAACAAGCTGCATATCGAAGAGTGGAGCATGACAATGCGAACGCCCGGTGACGATGCCCATCTCATCGGTGGCTTACTTTACACGCAGCAAGTGATCGATTCATATGACCATATACTCAATATGGAATTGGTTGACGACGAATCACGCCATGGCCAGAATCACTGGTTGGTCACGCTCAATCATCCATACACTGATGTGATTCAGCATCAGGCCCGTCGTTATATGAGCCAGTCGAGCTGTGGCATTTGCGGTATGACATCCATCCGAGCCTTGAGTTTGAGGCGAGAAATTCGTGTTGATGATAGCCCGAAATGGCTCTCTTCTGATGTTGTTATTGCGCTTCCTAATCTGCTTCTTGCTCATCAACCACTGTTTGCAAAAACGGGGGCGGTGCATGGTGCGGGTTACTTCGTGCATGGCGAGTTGATTGCCGTTGCCGAAGATGTGGGCCGCCATAACGCAGTGGATAAGTTGATTGGTCGAATTTTGAGTGAGCAACGTTGGCACCCGCAAGGGGTATTGATTCTTAGCGGCCGAGTGAGTTTTGAGTTAATGCAAAAAGCGGCCATTGCTGGCATTTCAGTGGTGGTGGCTGTTGGTGCGCCATCACGTTTAGCGCTCGATATGGCGCGTCAGTTCGATATGACACTGATTGGTTTTATCAAAAAAAATCAGTTCAATATATACCATGGTCATGCACGTTTGCAGTCAGTGAAAGAGTGAGAAGAAGAATATGAGTATTAAACAATATACCGGTTCGGCTGGTGGTTGGGGAGCGCTAAAAAGCACCGCGCATCATCTATTGAAAAGTCATAATGTTGCCAAAAATATTTCCAATCTTTTAAAAACCAACCAAGACCATGGTTTTGACTGTCCGGGCTGTGCTTGGGGTGAAAAACATGTCCCAGGGCGTTTTCGTTTTTGCGAAAATGGCGCTAAGGCCGTCAACTGGGAAGCCACTTCTCGACGCGTTGGGGCGGATTTCTTTAGGCAATATTCGGTCACTTGGCTCAATAAGCAGAGCGACTATTTTCTCGAATCTCAAGGGCGTTTAGCGGAACCAATGCGCTATAACGCTCAAACGGATCACTATGAGCCAATCTGCTGGGATGAGGCGTTTGCACTGGTTGCACAACACCTCAATCAACTCGCTAGTCCAAATCAGGCGGAATTTTATACATCAGGCCGCGCGAGTAATGAAGCTGCATTTCTATACCAGTTGTTTGCGCGCCGGTTTGGTACCAATAATTTTCCTGATTGCTCAAACATGTGCCATGAAGCTACGAGCGTCGCCTTGGTTCGCTCGATTGGCATTGGTAAGGGAACTGTGACTATTGAGGATTTTGAAGAATCCGATGCGATTCTTTTATTTGGACAAAACCCAGGAACGAATCACCCTCGTATGTTGGAAACACTGGCGTCAGCCTATAAGCGTGGCGCTCGGGTTGTTGCGTTTAATAATTTAAAAGAGCGAGGATTGGAGCGTTTTACTAACCCGCAAAATCCTTTTGAAATGTTAAGCAATGGTTCAACACCGACCACTAGCCATTATTTCACTCCTAAATTAGGCGGAGACATGGCGGCGGTTCGTGGCTTGGTGAAAATTCTTCTTGCTCGTCATCAGCAAGCACAGGCCAGCGGTGAATCGATATTCGACCTTGATTTCATTGCCCAGCATACCGAAGGGATGGAGTCTTATTTAGCCATGGTGCAGGCTACGCCGTGGTCAAGTATTATTGAACAATCTGGACTCACGCAACAAGATCTAGAGCTGGTGGCAGATATTTACCAAGGCGCTAAACGCGTGATCGTAACTTGGGCAATGGGGGTGACTCAGCATAAGCATTCGGTGGCAACCATACAAGAGTTGGTCAATCTACAATTACTGTTTGGCCAAATTGGTAAGGATGGTTCTGGGGTATGTCCTGTCCGTGGCCACTCAAATGTGCAAGGTGACCGCACGGTTGGAATTAATGAAAAACCGCCTGCATTTCTACTCGACAATATTGAAAAAGTACTGGGCTTTACGCCACCAAAAGCGCATGGCCATAACGTAGTTAATGCTATTGAGGCGATGCTACGGGGTGAAAGTAGAGTCTTTATCGGTTTAGGAGGAAACCTCGTTGCTGCTGCGCCCGATACCGAGCGTGTCGCACAAGCAATGAAAAACTGTAATTTGACCGTAAACATTGCGACTAAACTGAATCGGAGCCATGTCAACCCGGGCAAGGATGCGTTGATCCTGCCTTGTTTAGGTCGGACAGATATTGATATTCAGGCTCAGGGGCCACAGAAAATTACCGTTGAAGACTCATTCTCCATGGTTCATGCCTCTTCTGGGCGAATTGATGTTACAGGAGAGATGATGCGCTCAGAGCCTGCCATTATCGCAGGAATGGCAAAAGCGACCTTAGGGGAGGGAAATCCAATCGATTGGCAATCCATGGCCGATAATTACGATAACATTCGAGATTTGATTGAAAAGATTATCCCAGGATTTGCCAATTTTAATCAGCGGCTCAAAGGGCCTGGCGGTTTTTATCTTGGTAATTCAGCGCGTGAATTTAATTGGAAAACGCCCACAGGAAAAGCGCAGATAAGCAGTAATGCACTTCCTGAATCTATCGTTCCGCTTAAAACTCAGCAGATGACCAAGAAACCGATTTTTGTGTTGCAGACGATGCGTTCGCACGATCAGTACAACACCACGGTTTACGGTTTGGATGATCGTTACCGAGGTGTATTTGGCGAACGTAATGTCATCTTCATGAATGAAAAAGATATTGAGCAGCTGCAATTAAAAGCGGGTGAACGAGTCGATATTGAGACACTGTGGGATGATGGTATTAAACGTGAAATTTTGGGCTTCAAAGTGGTCGCCTATGTAATTCCTCAAGGGAATGTAGCGGCCTATTTCCCTGAGGCAAATGCACTCATTCCATTGAGCAGTAAAGGCGACTTTAGTGATACCCCGACATCAAAATCTATTGCCGTTGTCATTCACCCAACCAAAGTTGCACCACCGTTAGTTCAAACAGACTAAAAAATCAGATACTAAAGCAAAAAAGAGAGCCGAAGCTCTCTTTTTTTAGGTGTATGGTCGGACTGAGAGGATTTGAACCTCCGACCCCCGACACCCCATGACGGTGCGCTACCAAGCTGCGCTACAGTCCGATTGGCGTAATCTAATCATTTATCCCTTTAGCGTCAAGAGATAATCTTGCTAACGACCTGATTTAATTATCTTTGGCGTAAAATCTCTGCAATTCAGTTAAGCCTTGCATCAGTACTGGTAACGCTGGGCTAGAGTCTTTCTGACGTTGATAGTTTTCATCAAACAGCTTGAAGTTGCCAAATTTATCAATGAGAGTCGTTTGAGTATCGGTAATCAAAGCTAATTCACGGGCATCACCGGCTAAAATCCACTTCCTTTTGTTTTCATCAAACAAGTTTCTACCACTGCTAAATTCAATAGGGTTGGATGAAGCACCTAACAGATCCTGTAAAAGCGTGACTGAAAAATCTAAGTGACTTGAACGGTGTGAGTATTCCCCTGCCATTTTCCCAGGCCAATGGATGATCATCGGCACTTGTAACTGGTATCGGCTGTAATTGCTGTTAGCACCCCAGCTGTTGGTTTTTGTCTCGTTAAACTCCGCGCCATGATTTGAGGTGATCACAATCAGCGTATTGTCTTGCAATTGTAATTCGTCAATCTTAGTGAGCAGCAGGCCTATTTCTTGGTCGGCTGCATTGACCGAGTTATTGTAACCAGCACGCAGGCGATCGCTGGCACTACCTTTACTTGACCGAGGGTCAAAGTCATTAAAGTTGTCAACGGTCGTCAATTCCAAATAGCTGAACCAGGGTTGTTCGGTTTGCTCGGATACCCATTTATGCCAGCGTTGTATAGTTTGGTTATCTGTGCTCGATTCTTGATCAAAAGGAGCTTTAGAGACCGTTAAAGTGCGGAAAATCGTCTCTTCGTATAAGGTGTCGTCAAAATTATCGCCACTAAAGAGGCCAAACTGATAATTCTGTTTTTTCAATACATCTATCAGTATCGGAGGGGTACCTTGTGAACGAATGGCGTTGGCATAACTGCTTGGCAATCCATAAAATAAGCCAAAGATCCCAAACATGTCATTACTCGAGCTGTAATGATTATTAAACTTCAAATTTTCTGTCGCAAATTGGTAAGTGTTGGGCATGATTTCAGCTGTCAGCACATCACTTCTTAAATTATTGACACTCACTAGCAAAATATTGAGATTATTTGCTCTGCGGCCAAATTGAAGAGGCTCAAGAGGATAACGAACAATGTTAAGGTTCTCTTCATTATCCTTCAAACGCTTTAAGTACACATCACGATCAAATAGACCGTGTTTTTCCATGAACGATTTTGCCGTCATTGGATAGGAGAGCGGGAAGTTTGATTTTTGGCTAGTCACTGATGTTTCTAAATACGCATCAGACCAAACGTAAATAAGGTGGCTGGTAATAAAACTAATGAAAAATACCGCCGCGATGGGTCGGCCAACGTGTTTATGCGATAGTTTTCGCTGCTTACGCCAAACCCACTCCGAAAGCCCAAGTTGTAAGAGGAAAATGAGCGGCATGACCACAAACAGATGCTGTAAGTCGGCGGTGATAGCGCTGGTCTCATCGCTAAAAAGCAGTTCCCATACAATCGGTGTTAAGTGCAGGTTGATTGCTTGATAAGCTTGGGTATCGATTAATAAGAGTGTGAGTCCTAACGTTGCAAAACAGACCGCCACGAAGCGAAATAGTTTGCGCGACGGAATGATGAATGTCAGAGGGAATAAAACCAGCAGATAGAGTGCAAAGACCAAAAATCCAAAATGGCCGACCCAAGACACAGCTAAATAAAACTGCCCCAATAAGGTTTCAGGCCATGGTGATTGTACGATATATCGAGTACCAATAAGCATTGCTGCAATGATATTGAAGAAAGCAAACCAATGCCCCCAACCAACCAACCGTGATACGCGTTCACCGTATGTATTTTCGCTATCTGCCATGTGATTTTCTATCTATGCATTCTATTAGTGAGTAGTAGTTTCTAAAGACGACATCAATGCCTGAGCAAATTTTTCCGCAATCGCCTTACGCTGTGAAACGGCAACGTTTTGGTTTAAGACATTCGTTGCAATGTTTCCCGCAATCATGAGAGTAAGCTCAGGGGAAGCACTATGTTTAGCGAGGATGGCAGCAACTTCTGTCAGGATATTTTCAATTCTTTCGTCGCTGTATTTAGATGTAATAGGCATAAAGACTCTAATGATGATAGTAAAAGCGGCTTATGATAACCTACAATGCCTTACAACTGAAACCAGAACGATGATAATTTCACTATGAGTCTTCACCTTTCCAACGTGATTTTGCACCAATTAAGCAAAAACGAGCAAGATGAGTTGGTGGTTAAATACCGCTCTCAATCTTTAGATAATGATACGTCTGCCGAAAATTTAGTGGCTGAGTTGCATCGCGTGTTTAATTCGAAAGCGAGCAAAGGTTTTGGTTCGTTTAAGTCGGACAGTGATTTTCAAACTTGGTTGCAAGAACTTCGTCAAGGTGAGCGTGATTTTTACGATTTTTCACAAATCAGTGCTCAACGGCTGAAAGATGAATTATCAAAGTATCCGTTTGCTGATGAAGGGATCTTAGTGATGGCCGAATATCAGTCACTGGCTACTGATTACCTATTTATTGGGCTTTTACCTCTCAACCAAAGTTTGAAAGTAACAGAGGGGCTCGACATTAGCGCGACAGATTATCTTGATATCAACAAAATGGATATCGCGGCGCGTCTTGACCTCTCAAGTTTTGAAACGGACAAAAACTCAAACCGCTACCTTGCCTATATCAAAGGTCGCGTTGGTCGAAAAGTGTCGGATTTCTTTCTTGATTTTCTGCAAGCCGATGTCGGGTTAGATACCAAAGTGCAAAATCAAGTACTGATGCAAGCGGTACAGGATTTTTGCACGGATTCTAAGCTAGAAAAAGATGAAGCGATCGGTTACAAGAAGCAGGTTTACGATTACTGCAATGAGCAAATTAAAGCCGGTGAAGAGGTTCATATTCGTGAGTTGTCTGGTGAATTACCTGCTAGCCAAGACGGCACGGGTTTTTTCGAATATACGCAGGCACATGGCTATGAACTGGAAGAGAGCTTTCCTGGTGATCGTTCTACCGTGCGTAAACTGACCAAGTTTGTCGGTGCAGGGGGCGGTTTGAATGTGAGCTTTGATAGCTTGTTATTGGGAGAGCGTATTTTTTATGATCCTGAAAGCGACACGTTAACCATCAAAGGCACGCCACCGAATTTAAGAGAACAGTTAACGCGCCAGCGTTAATCGTTTACCACTAAGAGAGCTTGATATGGCTCTCTTTTTTGTCTTTTCTCCCGATGTACAACTCAGCACGGTCCAAACTTTAGGTTTATGCTTGTATTAATTACAAGTACAAATTGGTAATCACAGTGTTTGGGCAAAAGAAATCAAAACGATTCAGCGTGAGATCGTATGGAGTGATTCTGTTTGGCTGGTTAATCTCCGTTGGTCTTGTGTTTTGGCAAAGCCATTTAAGCTACCAAGCCATGCATGCGGTGAAAGAGTTACATTACAGTGTTGAAGAACTTAAAAGTTCACTCTATTTTAAAGAGCCTTATCGTTCGACGCGAGCGAATGATATCGCGCTGAATGTGCAGCTACTCTATTCACTTAGGCTACAGCTGGAAGTTGAGCTCCGAGATTTTTCATGGCGACCAGATATTCAGCAATTGCTCCATGTGACTGATCGCTATATCACACTGACCAAATCGTATTTGTCGATTGAGCTTAATATTCAACCCTTGGTTGAACGCCTACAAGTGCTGCGCGATAATCCCACTAATTCAGAACAACTCAAGCAAATGTATGTGGTGTTAGGCGCTTATGTATTTGAAGCGATGTTCAGTGACACTGAGCAAAATCCGGGCATCTATCGAGCATTAGATAAACTCTACGTGGATGGGCAATCTTTACCAGCCATTCAGAAAAAAGAGTTAGAGCAGACATTAGCACAAGCGTCTGATTTACTGAATCAATACGCCCAAGGTGCACGTTTGGTCGACAATTTAATCAATCACTCTATTTACAATCAGCTTATCCATGTTGAAAACCAATACCATCGTCTTTTAAACATCTATGCTTATCTTGTCACGGGGTTAAGTGGTGGTGTTATGCTATTGCTGGGTTGGTTGATGTTTCGGTCATCAGTTTTAACTCGTTCTCATGTTAATAAAGTTCCCAGTGCTGCGAAAGAGGATGCGTCATCTGAGATAAATCCCAGTCGTGTTTTGTCTACAGAAGAACCACAGGTGGAAACATCGGATCTTTCTGATGATTTGGCCATCGATATTGAATCCATGCTCATAACTCTCAATGGCGATGTTGAGTCTGTCACTCTGCTGTTGAGCGTATTTATACAAGATCATCAGCATGATGCCACTGAATTGAAAAGATTGGTGCATTCTGATTTGGAGGCCGCTCAGCGCCGAGCACATAGCCTGAAAGGCGTCGCGGGCAATCTTGGTTGCCGTTCACTCAAGCAGATAGCGTCAGAAATAGAGCTGCGACTTAGCCAGAAGCAACGACCTACGGAGAGTCAACTGGGGTTATTAACGACGCAATTAGCGGCCGCTATAGCCAGTGCGCAACACTACCTTGATCAAAGAAAACGATAAGCCAGTTCTATCGTATCAGCTTTAAATGGTGATTCTGCTTGTAGTAAAAAAGAGCTCAGTTGAGCTCTTTTTAATGGTTTTTTAGTTCAATGACCTTTGCAATACTCTGCTAGGCTGACTGTTGGTTGAGAACCGGTGCTTGTTCAGCACTGTCGGCTGGTGCAGTAGGTTCACATTTATCAACAAACCAACCCATGTAAGAGGTAAAAATGGTCACCAAAATACAGACAAAGCTTAGCCACATAAAGGGGGCATATGAGAGCGTTGCAACGCCTAGAATGCTCGCCATGTAGATGCCATTATCGCTCCATGGCACCATACCGGAGGTGAGTGTGCCACCAAATTCAGCGTTACGTGATAGGTTCTTACGCTGATAGCCTAAACGGTCATAGTTCTTGGCACAGATTTTAGGGGTCAGGATGAGTGAAACATACATAGCTGAGCCAAAAACGTTGCCCATAAATGCAGTACCAATGGTACTGGTTGCCAGTGAACCTGCGCTTGTCACGCGGCGCTCAAATAGTTTTGCGATGGTTTCAAGCACACCCACTTTATCTAGCAATCCACCAAACCCGAGACCAAAGACAATCACGGCTACAGAACCAAGCATAGAGGACATGCCGCCTCGGTTTAAGATTGAGTCAATGAAGCCAACGCCAGATTCAATATTGTAAGGTGCCCATGCGGTATTGAAAGCTTGCAAGAAGTCTACGTCTTGGATCATCACAGCCCAAATGATGCCCAGCAATGAACCAAAGCTAATTACAGGAAACGAAGGCATTCTCATCGCAAGCAAGCCGAGTACAATCAGCACTGGCACAAAAGAGTATGGGGTAATGTAAAACTGCTGTTCCATCGCCTCAATCACGCTTTGTACTTGAGACATGTCTACGTTACCCGCATAGTGGAAACCAAATAAGGTAAACATGATACCCGTGATCACGTAGCTGATAAGCGCTATCGGCAGCATACCTTTAATGTGCTCCATCACTTCAACGTTAGACATCGAAGACGCCAGAATAACGGAATCAGATAATGGCGACATTTTGTCACCAAAGTAACAACCTGAAAGTACTGCGCCAGCGGTGATTGGTGCTGGAACGCCAAGACCCTGACCAATCCCCATCATGGCAATCCCCGCGGTACCAGCTGCCCCCCATGAGGTTCCAGTTGCTAAAGCGGTGAGAGAACAGATGATCATCGTTGCAAGAAGGAAAATAGAAGGATGGATTGCTTGAAGACCGTAGTAAATTATGGTCGGCACGATCCCGCCGGAGATCCAAGTACCAACTAATGCGCCAACAGCTAAAAGTATCAACACGGCACCTAAACCATTAGAAATACCATTCAGTGCTGCTTTTTCTAATTCTTTATATTGGTGACCTAAACGAACACCGAGCACAATAATGATGAACCAGCCAATGTATAAGGCCAGTTGGATAGGGAGATCGAGTTGAGCTGTAAACGAAAACGCGAGTAACAAAAACAAGCCTAGAGCAATAATTACTTGAATTAAGCTAGGTAGGCGTTGAGGGGCTTGCGTCATAAAAGAGCCTCTTGTCAGATTTATGATCTAAGGACAGAACGGTGCCCTTATTGAGTTCGATCGCACTTTACAATAGTTAGCATAATATATCGACATCAAACACCTCGGATGTGATTTATGTCGTTCAAATGGTTAATCCTCGATGTTAAATGTTGATAATAGTTAAATTTAGTGGTTGTAAATGTTTTGTAGTGTGGGCTTTTTGTGTAACAAGAACGTGATTATTTAGCGTTTCGTTGATTATTGAATGCTGAATCATAGTGCGGTTGAGTGATTTTTAGGCTTAAATGTGTTTTTTACAAAACTGGCTACGCAGAAAGAAAAAGTTACCACTTTTACTAAGAAAGTCTTGAGATTTTATGCTGAACCACTTATAGATGGAGCAATAAATTTTCATTTTAGATACATGGAGAGTGAGCGCGATGAGAGTAGGTTTAGTGGGTTGGCGTGGTATGGTCGGTTCTGTACTGATGCAGCGTATGGTTGAAGAAAATGACTTTGACTTGATCGAACCGGTTTTCTTTAGCACATCTCAAATTGGTATTCCTGCCCCAACGGTGCCTTCTAAGAAAGGCAATCATCATACAGGGTTACTGCAAGATGCTTACGATATTGATAGCCTCAAACAATTAGATGCCATCATCACCTGTCAAGGTGGTAGCTACACTGAAAAAATGTACCCAGCGCTGCGTCAAGCGGGTTGGAAAGGTTACTGGATTGATGCTGCATCTACCTTACGGATGGATAAACAATCAATCATCACTTTAGATCCGGTCAACTTGACACAAATTCAGCACGGCATCCATTCAGGAACCAATACCTTTGTTGGCGGTAACTGCACAGTCAGTTTAATGCTTATGGCATTAGGCGGCCTTTATGAGAAAGGTTTGGTCGAGTGGATGAGCGCAATGACCTACCAAGCAGCTTCGGGTGCTGGCGCTCAAAATATGCGCGAGTTGATCTCGCAAATGGGAGTAATTAACGATGCGGTGAGCTCTGAATTGGCTAATCCATCGAGCTCAATTCTTGACATCGACAGAAAAGTGGCTGAAACCATGCGATCACCTTCTTTTCCTACCGAGCAGTTTGGTGCACCACTAGCGGGTTCATTAATCCCTTGGATTGACGTCAAACGCGACAATGGTCAAAGCAAAGAAGAGTGGAAAGCGGGCGTTGAAGCTAATAAAATTCTGGGACTTCAATCGTCACCGATCCCGATTGATGGAACCTGTGTTCGTATTGGCGCAATGCGCTGCCACTCACAAGCATTAACCATCAAGCTGAAGAAAAATGTTCCGCTTGATGAAATCGAAGAGATGATCGCTACGCACAATGATTGGGTGAAAGTTATTCCAAACGAGCGCGATATTACCGCACGTGAATTGAGCCCTGCCAAAGTCACTGGCACCTTGTCAGTTCCCGTAGGACGTTTGCGTAAAATGTCTATGGGTGATGATTTCTTAAATGCGTTTACGGTGGGTGACCAATTATTGTGGGGAGCTGCTGAGCCGCTTCGCCGTACTTTGCGGATCATTCTGGCTGAAAAACAGTAAAGATGGATCTCGGTTTAAAACTACCTGAGTAAAAATACAAAAAGGGCGCTTTATGCAAAGCGCCCTTTTTTTTATGTTTTTATGCTTTTTGTCTGTAGTAACAGTGACGATGTTAACCGCGGTTATGCAAGGCCAGGAAATAAATTTCTGAGCCCATTGGCAATAAACTCAATACCGAGTGCGCCGAGTATCAAACCCATGATCCGCGTAATCACGTTGATACCCGTTTGACCTAAGAAGCGGACAATATAGGGCGCTGAGCGAAACAGCAGCCAAGAGCTTAAACTAAATAACACCACAGTGATTATAATACCCACGGTATCGAACATGCTTGGGTAGCGAGAGCCATACACTATGGTTGAACTGATGGCACCCGGTCCTGCCATTAAAGGCATAGCGAGTGGCACAACCCCAATTTGTTCACGGCTAATGTATTCAGATTTCTCTTGTTTGTTTTGTTTATCTTCACCCAATTTACCGCTCATCATCGAAAACGCGATGCTCAGCAGCAATAGGCCACCAGCTACTCGAAACGAATCTAAAGAGATACTAAACATATCCAGTAACATCTGCCCAGCAAGCAGTGCGGTAATCAAAATTATTGCCACAGCAATATTCGCTGTAGCCGCCGTTTTGTGTTTCTCTTCTTGCGTCATATGCCCAGTGAGAGAGACAAATATTGGCATAATCCCCACGGGGTTCACAGCGGCTACAAGGCCTAAGAAAAACTGCAGGAAAATGGCTAACTCAAAGGTTTGCATGGCATTTATCTCTAATGGATCATTTCGATGAAATATTACGTGGCTAATGTAAGCGAAAGCAAAGGATAGCACGAATGAAAAAAACTAAAGCGATTGGGGTTTTATTGCTGAGAAAAACTAATTCAATGAAGAAAACGTTTTACAATTGTTTTTCTAATGTATGTGAGTGGTGTTGTTTTTTGCTCAACTGTTAACATCTGCACATTTTTAATAAAATTAGTGCTCCTAGCTGGTGGTAAAAGTGAGAGTCGATATACTCTCAGTAGCACGTAAAATGAGGTGTGTTCATTCATCTATCGCTCAAAAATGAAACTTTTTTACAGATTGTTGTAGTTTTTATAGTTTTCGTTGTTTAAGTAAATGTTTTTTATTCATTTAATTATCTATATGTTTTTTGTTTGTTTTCAGTGTCTTGTGGGCGATTTTGTAGGGTGGTTACCCCTAATTGGGTAATTAGTTTTTGAGAACTGATCTGAGTCAATTTTTTTCACACTCTGAAATATTATACTCAGTCCTGAAAGCAATTTACTAAGTCTGTCATTGTTTAAGCTGTTGAGAAAAAACAAAAACACAAAGCTGCAAACTTAATAAAGAGTTTTTAACATTTTTCTATTTTTAGGAGATCCATTATGCCTGTAACTAATTTAGCTGAACTTGATGCTCTAGTAGCGCGCGTTAAAGCGGCTCAAGCAGAATTCTCTACTTACTCTCAAGAGCAAGTAGATAAAATTTTCCGCGCAGCATCATTAGCAGCTAACCAAGCTCGTATCCCTCTAGCGCAACAAGCGGTAGCGGAATCAGGCATGGGTATTGTTGAGGATAAAGTAATCAAGAACCACTTTGCGTCTGAGTTCATCTACAACAAATACAAAGACGAAAAAACGTGTGGCATTCTTGAAGAAGATAAAAACCTAGGCACGATGACTATCGCTGAGCCTGTAGGCATCATCTGCGGTATCGTTCCAACCACTAACCCTACTTCTACTGCAATCTTCAAATCTCTCATCTCTTTGAAGACTCGTAACGGTATCATCTTCTCGCCACACCCACGTGCGAAAAATTCAACTAACGATGCAGCTAAACTCGTGTTAGATGCAGCAGTTGCAGCTGGCGCGCCAAAAGATATCATCGGCTGGATTGATCAACCTTCAGTTGAGCTATCTAACGCGCTAATGAAGCACGAAGGTATTGCACTTATCCTTGCAACAGGTGGTCCTGGCATGGTGAAAGCGGCTTACTCGTCAGGTAAACCAGCAATCGGTGTAGGTGCAGGTAACGTTCCAGTTGTAATCGACGAAACGGCAGACATCAAACGTGCAGTTGCTTCTGTTCTTATGTCTAAAACATTCGATAACGGTGTGGTATGTGCTTCTGAGCAAGCGGTTATCGTTATGGACGAAGTGTATGACGAAGTAAAAGAACGTTTCGCGAGCCATAAAGCGCATGTTTTAAGTAAAGCAGACGCAGACAAAGTACGTAAGGTACTGCTTATCGATGGCGCACTAAACGCGAAAATCGTAGGCCAACCAGCAACAGCCATCGCTGAAATGGCGGGCGTTAAAGTTCCAGCAGATACTAAAATCCTTGTCGGTGAAGGTATTGGCGAAGTTTCTTATGACGATGAATTCGCACATGAAAAACTTTCTCCAACACTTGGCATGTTCCGTGCGACTTCTTTCGAGAACGCGGTAGAACAAGCCGTAAGAATGGTAGAAATCGGCGGTATCGGCCACACTTCTGGTCTATACACTAACCAAGACGTTAATGCAGACCGTATCCGTTACTTTGGTGACAAAATGAAGACGGCGCGTATTCTTGTAAACATCCCAACCACTCATGGTGGTATTGGTGACCTTTACAACTTTAACGTTGCACCATCTCTAACGCTAGGTTGTGGTTCTTGGGGTGGTAACTCAATTTCTGAGAACGTAGGTCCTAAGCACCTAATCAACAAGAAAACTGTTGCGAAGCGAGCTGAAAACATGTTGTGGCATAAACTACCTAAGTCAATTTACTTCCGTCGTGGTAGCCTTCCAATCGCTATGAGCGATCTTGAAGGCAAAAAACGCGCATTCCTAGTTACTGACCGTTTCCTATTCAACAACGGTTATGCAGACGACGTAGTGACTCTGCTGAAGTCAAACGGTATGGAAGTTCAAACATTCTTTGATGTAGAAGCTGATCCAACTCTATCTGTCGTAGAGAAAGGCGCTGAAGCAATGAAGAGTTTCCAACCAGACGTGATTCTAGCACTTGGTGGTGGTTCACCAATGGATGCGGCGAAGATCATGTGGGTTATGTATGAGCACCCAGAAACTCACTTTGAAGAGCTTGCAATGCGCTTTATGGATATCCGTAAACGTATCTACAAGTTCCCTAAAATGGGTCAAAAAGCAGAATTGGTTTGTATCACGACTACTTCAGGTACAGGTTCAGAAGTCACACCATTTGCCGTTGTAACAGACGACAAAACAGGTGCTAAATACCCACTAGCGGATTATGAGCTAACACCTAACATGGCTATCGTTGATGCGAACCTTGTGATGAATATGCCTAAGTCTCTAACGGCATTTGGTGGTTACGATGCTGTGACTCACGCTCTTGAAGCCTATGTATCTGTTCTTGCGAACGAATACTCTGATGGTCAAGCTCTACAAGCACTTAAGATGCTGAAAGAGTACCTACCATCAAGCTACAAAAATGGCGCAGCAGACCCAATTGCTCGTGAAAAAGTGCACAATGCAGCGACTATCGCAGGTATTGCTTTTGCTAACGCGTTCTTAGGTGTATGTCACTCTATGGCGCACAAGATCGGTGCTGAGTTCCACATCCCGCACGGCCTTGCTAACGCATTGCTTATCTCTAACGTTGTGCGCTATAACGCGAATGATAACCCAACCAAACAAACTGCGTTCTCTCAATACGACCGTCCACAAGCACGCCGTCGTTACGCTGAAGTGGCTGACCACTTAGGCTTGAGCCAAGCGGGCGACCGTACTGCTCAGAAGATTGAACGTCTACTGACTTGGTTGGAAGAGCTGAAGAAAGATCTCGACATCCCGCTATCTATCCAAGCGGCTGGCGTGAATGAAGCGGATTTCCTCGCAAAAGTTGACGTGCTATCAGTTGAAGCGTTTGATGACCAATGTACTGGTGCAAACCCACGCTACCCACTGATTTCTGAGCTAAAAGAAGTACTTCTTGCGGCTTACTATGGTACAGCGTTTGTTGAAGGTGAAACTTTCGAAGGCACTACCGTTATCAAGAAGAAAGATGACCAAAAACCAGCAAAGAAAAAGTAAGCTGAGTTATTGAGAGATTTTCGCTAGCACGAAACAATCTCTATCGGGAAAAGATAAAGCCTCACCGTCTGGTGAGGCTTTTTTTGCTTTTTTGCTCGAGTAACTTCATCATCAAAGCGTGGATGGGATTTATCCCCACATGACTAAAATAGCGGCAATTGCGATTAGAACAAGCCCCAGCCCATCTTTAATTTTCACCGATTGTTTTAGCCAAAAAATAGAAATTAACATCGTAAAAAAGATCTCAATTTGGCCTAAAGTTTTTACATAAGGTACGGTTTGAAGAGACATTGCACTGAACCAACCAATAGAACCAAGACAGCTACTTGTGCTGGTTAATAGCGTTAGCTTAGGTCTTACCCATAATTGTTTTAATGAGTTGTTGTCGGTCACCATTAGGTAAATTAGCAGTAATAAAGTCTGCAGTGAAATGACCAACAATAATACCCAAGCAGCACTGTGTGGAAAGGGTAAGCCAAGCGCTAAACTGGCTTCACGTACCCACAATGAAGTGAGCGCAAAGGCACTACCACAACTTAATCCCAGTAAAACAGTTGGCATTGAAAGCTGCTTAATATTGCCGTGCGTGCTCATCAAAAATACACCAATGCCACCAACGATGACGCCAATCCAGCCCAAGCCTGTCAAATGAGTCCCAAAAAAAATCATTCCTAAAATAGCGGCAACTAAGGCTTCGCTTTTGGCTAGCCCAGCACCTACGGCATAGTTATTTAATTTAAAAAGCTTAACCATGAGCGCAGTCGCGACGATTTGCATCAATGACGCGCCGATAATGAAAGCGATAAAGGTCAATGACAATGTAGGTAATTTCGCGGGTATGAAATGATACAAAGTGATGAGATAGAGAGCCGCGATAGGGCCAGCCCAAAGAAAGCGGGCAAGGGTAACACCAGTAGTACTGACCTCAGTTGCTAAGCGACTTTGGAATGCATTGCGCCAAGATTGCATGAACGCGGCCAGAAGGGTGAATAAGATCCAAGTCATGGAAGTCCATTTTGAGTGACAAGAAAGAGGCCATGCTATGAGATGCAGAGATATTGGGCAAGCGGAATATAAAAAGGGCTGCATTCGCAGCCCTTTAATGGTATTTAAACTCGGTTCAGAGATTAATACTGTGGTTTAGTCATTGCCGCACCAGCTTGACTTTGCGCTGACTGGCTGCCTGCTGCACGAGTTGCAATTCGTTCAGCATGGAAAGGTGCTGATACGATTTCAATCTCTTTGAGCAACAAAGAGCCTGAGGCTTTGGTCATCGGAGAGAATGCATGCGCTTTGATTGTTTTAGGTAATACGGCTTCAGGTGCCTTAGTTACTGCTTCAACCTTCAATGCTGGTACTTTCTCTGTCGTGGCTTTTTCTTCGACAACGAGCTCAATAGCGGTAGTCTTTTCAATAACAACTTCTGCGATCACTGGCTCCGAAATAACGGCTTCTACAGTGACCGATTCTGTGACTGAAACCGATTCTGTTACCACTGCCGATGGTACTTGAGGTTCAATAGCGTCCTGCAAAGAGACTGTAACAGGTTCTTCAACGACGCTCAGGTTCTCTTCGTGGCGAATAATGACCTTACCCATTGCCATTTCAGGGAAAGCAAAACCACCTAACGTTATCTCGGTATTGTTATCTACGACATCTGCCACTTGTTGAACAGGTTCAACCGCTGCGACTTGCTCTGTTACCGGTGCTTGATACACTGGTTTAGAGAGGTCATAACGAGGCATCACTTTACCCATTGCCATCTCAGGAGAGGCAACCCCACCTTTGCGTAAACGGAATGGGTTAGGGCGACGATCACGACCACGGCGTCGACGTTGACCACTGGCTCGTAAATGACGAGGGGAGCGGCGATTGCGACGTTGATTTTGATCGTCATTCTCATTGTCGTCGTTTGGTGTAACGACCGATGTCTCAACAGATTGTGCTGTTTCAGCTTTTACGGCTTCAATAACCTCTGCTGCCGGGGTTGTATTGATCAACATTTCAGCTTCTGGTTGTTCTTGAGCGATTGTCTGATCTTTTACACGAACTTGTTTGTTTAACTTACGGCGTTGACGGCGTTCTTTGACTTTTGCCGTTTTCTCTTCCGTTTTATCTTCATTCGCTGTCAAGGTAACGGCTTGTGCTTCAGCCGCAAGTTGTAGCCCTTGCTCCGCTAACTTTTCAGATTTGCTGTCATCACGCTTGTTGCGGCGCTCTTGTTTTGGCTTGCGAGCTTGTGTCTTACGAGGCTCGTTGGTAGCAACAATTTCTTTGTCTTGTGTTTCTTCAACAAGAGCAGAGGTATTGACAGGTTTACGTTTGTTTCTGTCACGGTTTGCGTTGTCGCGATTAACATTTTCACCGCGTCCGTTACGACGACGTTGGTCATTTCGATCACGACGCTGGCGTGGTGCTTGGCTACGTTCGTTTTCTTGTTTTTGTTGCTCTTCCTCAGTTTTCACCTCTTCCGTGGTGGTTGAGAAGATGCTACCAAGAGCTTTAACGATGCGGCCAAATAGACCTGGTTTGCCTGGTTCAACAGCGATCTCTTTGACTGGAACCGCTACCTCTGCTTTAGGTGTTGGAGCTGGAATAGTTTGTGCTGGAGCAGCAAACCCTTTCAACGCTGGTTCTTCAATGCGTTTTGGTTTGAAATCGATATCTGAGCTTTCTTTGCCTTCTGCTTCTTTCAGTGCTTCTAGTTTCATTGGCACTAAGTAAGAGAGTATTTCTTGCTCTTCCCCTTCACGGACACGGATCACTTCAAAATGAGGCGTTTCCATTTCAGAGTTAGGGACAATGGTGATCTCGACTTCTTGAATGCGTTCAATATGATTGATTGAGCGACGTTTTTCATTGAGTAGATAAGATGCAATAGGAACGGGAACCACCGCCATAACTTGAGCGGTATTATCTTTTAGTGCTTCTTCTTCAATGAGACGTAAAACAGAGAGCGCAAGAGATTCATTATCACGAACCACTCCGGTACCAGAGCAGCGTGGGCAGATATGGTGACTTGCTTCGGCAAGTGATGGGCTCAAGCGCTGACGCGACATTTCTAACAAGCCAAAACGTGAAATTCGGCCAATTTGTACGCGAGCACGATCTAGGCGTACGGCATCGCGTAAACGGTTTTCTACTTCACGTTGGTGACGAACAGGAGTCATATCGATGAAATCGATAACCACTAATCCGCCCAAATCGCGCAGACGTAATTGGCGAGCAATTTCATCGGCTGCTTCTAAGTTGGTGTTAAGCGCCGTCTCTTCAATATCGCCGCCTTTTGTTGCACGAGCAGAGTTGATATCAATTGAGGTCAATGCTTCGGTTGGGTCGATAACAATAGAGCCACCAGAAGGCAAACGCACTTCACGCTGGAAAGCCGATTCGATTTGGCTTTCAATTTGGTAATGGCTAAATAGGGGTACTTCACCGTCGTATTTTTTTACACGACTCACGAAATCAGGACGCACCAAACGAATGTGCTCAAGGGCACGTTCATAAATTGTGTTGCTATCAATTAGAATTTCACCAATGTCACGACGCAGATAATCACGAATTGCGCGTACAATGACGTTGCTCTCTTGGTGAATAAGTAGCGGTGCAGGACGCAAATCTGAAGCCTGTTTGATTGCGCTCCAGTGATTGAGCAAAACGTTTAAGTCCCACTCTAGCTCTTCCGCACTTTTGCCCACACCTGCAGTGCGAACGATAAGGCCCATGCCTTGAGGAAGCTCTAAACTGCTCAATGCGGTTTTTAATTCGGTACGCTCATCGCCTTCGATACGGCGTGAAATACCACCGGCACGAGGATTGTTTGGCATAAGAACTAGGTAGCTACCAGCAAGAGAAATGAAAGTGGTCAACGCAGCGCCTTTGCTGCCTCGTTCTTCCTTTTCAACTTGGACAATAACTTCTTGGCCTTCTTTAAGCGCTTCTTTGATGTTTGGACGGCCTTGGTAAGTGTAGCCATCAGGGAAGTATTCGCGGGCAATTTCTTTGAGAGGAAGGAAACCGTGACGTTCAGCGCCGTAATCAACAAATGCAGCTTCTAAACTAGGTTCAACACGGGTGATACGTCCTTTATAGATGTTCGCCTTTTTAGATTCATGCCCTGGACTTTCGATGTCTAGATCAAAAAGTCGTTGGCCATCAACCAGCGCGACACGCAACTCTTCTTTTTGAGTTGCGTTAATTAGCATTCTTTTCATTTAAAAATCTCGTTATCTTTCTTTAGTTTTGATTATTGGACTTGTTGCTGGGTTTCGCTTTCACGGTGCCAGATCCCATGACTAAAAGGTGCAGCCTCCCGGCTGGAGGGGATGCTCTAGGGCACTTCAGTTATCGCACGCACACGATTGCCTGCGATCCGCGTATTGGCGGAAAATACTCAACATGAAATGACGATGAGTAGAGCAACAAGATAGCTTCGCTCAATAGTGTCTTACGCCATGTGCAGCACATTGACGCTTAGCAGTCTACTCACTATTTTGCTCAAAAATGGACGGTAAAGAATAAAAAATCACCGAATCATTCATTGCAGCTGTGAACTATAGCAGTGACAGGTAAACACAGCAATCTGCTTTGTTATGAACAGGTCAAAAAAATGAGAATAGGTCTAAAAGTTAGATGGCTAATTTAATGTTTATCAAAGAGTTTTAGTTGTTAAAGTAAGAATTGTAATGGGTAATATTTAATTTTATCCACAGTCACATTTCAATTGGTGTAATTCTCGCCAATTTGCCATTAAACAGCAGATGAAAATATTCTTTTTTGGGGCGAAGAAAATGTGAATTTAAACAATTTACAGTGGTACAATGGCGCCCATGAGTGAAATTAGAACCCAAGTCCAGCTCATCGATATCGATGAAGATATGGCTGGTCAACGCATTGACAATTTTTTGCGTAACCAATTAAAAAACGTTCCCAAAAGTATGGTTTACCGAATCCTGCGCAAAGGAGAGGTTCGTGTAAATAAAAAACGCATCAAAGCAGAATATAAGTTATCGGCTGGTGATGTGGTGAGAATACCACCAGTGACTCTCGAACAGTCGGATCAAGAGAGCAACACACCCAATACCAAATTGAGTAAAGTCGCTGAGCTAGAACACTGCATTATTTTTGAGGATGAGCACTTACTTATTCTGAATAAACCTTCCGGTACGGCTGTTCATGGTGGGAGTGGTTTGAAATTTGGCGCAATTGAAGCGCTACGTGCATTGCGCCCAGAAGCTCGCTTTTTGGAATTGGTGCACCGTATCGATCGCGATACGTCGGGCATTTTATTAGTGGCTAAAAAACGCTCCGCGTTGCGCCATCTCCAAGCCCAGTTTAGAGAAAAAACGATTCAAAAATATTACTTTGCTTTAGTTATGGGGCAATGGAAAAGCAGCTGTAAAGTCGTGAATGCGCCACTATTGAAAAATGATGTGAACAGCATTGTGCGAGTCAATCCAAACGGTAAAGCATCGGAAACGCGCTTTAAGATCCTTGAACAGTTTGCACAAGCAACTTTGGTGCAAGCCAGTCCGATCACTGGCCGTACTCATCAGATCCGCGTTCATACTCAGTATACAGGGCACCCGATTGCGTGGGATGATCGTTATGGTGACCGCCGTTTTGACGCATATACCGCACAGTTTGGCATTGACCGATTATTCTTACACGCGGCCAATATTCGTTTTATTCACCCTTCGACAGAGGCGTTAATGGACATTAATGCACCACTCGATACTCAACTAGAGCAAGCATTAGTCAAATTGAGAAACGCTTAAGGCCAGCTTTCATTTGCTAACGAGTAGCAACATAGTAGAAACATAAAGTAATGGTCGAAGTCATGGTATAAAAGTGAGCGCGGATCAAGGCGCTCACTGTTAATCATTATCCTAAAACGGTAATACCTTGAGACTCAAGCATTGAGACTAGCTTAATTAATGGTAGCCCAACCAAGCTATTAGGGTCATCACCTTCTAAACGTTCAAAAAGTGCAATGCCTAGGCCCTCACACATAAAGCTGCCTGCGCACTGTAGTGGCTGTTCTTTTGCCACGTAAGCCGTCACCATCTCGGTAGATAAAGAGCGAAAATGAACCGTGAAGGGTTCTACGGTGACCATGCATTGGCCAGAGACGGAGTTGTAAACCGCAAGCCCAGTATAAAAAGTGATGGCTTTTCCACTTTGTTTGAGTAACTGCTTAATGGCTTGTTCTTGAGTATGAGGTTTGCCAATAATCTCACCGTCAATCACGCAAACTTGATCAGAACCGATGACTAAACTGGGTTGGTTTGGATGGCAAGATCTTGCTTTCGTTTCCGCTAAACGAGTCACCAGATCTTGTGCGGGCTCACCAGGTAACGGAGTTTCGTCGCAATTAGGCGAGCAGGTAACAAAAGGTAGATCCAGCTTTTTAAGTAATTGCTGCCGAAACGGCGAAGTAGATGCTAAAACTAGTTGGTAATTTTGCATTTTGATTTAGAATTGCTGCGAATTTTACCGCAGCATATATCAATCAGACATGCTGTACATAATTCTCTCAGTGGAAAGGGGGAAAAACGAACTTTTTTGCCTTTTTCTTTGACTAAAACCGATTTGGAAGATAATATTCGCGCCCTATGCAAAAGGTAAAAATACCGCGATCGATTGATCCGGCTAAAGCAGCTCAAAAACGACTTGATTGTGATGGTATCATCCAACTCAGTCTTTTTAAGCGTTTAGAAGAATCAGTCGCAGGCGTTAAACGCGACGCACAAGTCTCATTGTCATTTGGGCTTGATGAACAGCGACTAGTTGTTATCTCTGGTAAAGCTAACATCTCTGTCGATTTAGAGTGTCAACGCTGTAACAAGGTTTTCGCACATGAGTGCGAAGTCCAATTCAAGTATACTCCTTACTTGGGGAGTAAAACGGATGAAGACGCACCGGAAGAGTACGATTTGGTAGATCCGAATGAGTACGGTGAGATCGACCTTGTACAATTAGTTGAAGACGAGTTCATCATTAATTTGCCACAAGTAGCAATGCACGATAGAGCGGAATGTAGCGTTAATTCAGACAATTTAGTATTTGGTGAACTTCCAGAAGAACTAGCGGAAGAAAAGCCGAATCCATTTGATGTTTTAAAAAACTTAAAACGATAATTCGTTATAGGTTAAGACAAAGGAGTAGGGTCAATGGCCGTACAAAAGAGCAAAAAATCACGCGCACGTCGTGGCATGCGTCGTTCACATGATGCGCTAACTACATCTGCACTATCTGTAGATGCGACTTCAGGTGAAACTCACCTACGTCACAACATGACTGCTGACGGTTATTACCGTGGCAAAAAGGTTATCAGCAAGTAAGGTTGACCTTTGCAATATTTAACCGTTGCACTTGATGCAATGGGCGGGGATTTCGGTCCTCGCGTAACAGTGCCTGCCGCCGTGCAGGCACTGTCGCATTTCCCAGAGCTCAAAGTGATCCTCGTTGGTGATCAAGTGTTGATCACACATCAATTATCTCAATTAGGTTATGAACTTAATACTCGCTTGAGTATTTTGCACAGTGACCGCGTTATTTCTAACTCCGAAAAACCTTCTCTGGCCTTACGCAATAGTGCTGGAAGTTCAATGGGCATCGCAATTGACCTAGTTTCTGATAGCCGTGCTGATGCTTGTGTCAGTGGTGGTAATACAGGTGCGCTCATGGCGTTATCTCGTTTTCGTCTGAAATTGCTGCCCGGCATTGATCGTCCTGCATTAGTTTCAGCGTTGCCGACGGCTTCAGGTCAACGCACTTGGATGCTGGATTTGGGTGCGAACGTATCAAGTGATGCAGATTCTCTGTTTCAATTTGCTGTCATGGGGAGTGCGCTAGCCGAACAGCATTTAGGCCGCTCTGCAAAAGTTGCCATCCTTAATATTGGTGCGGAAGAGATTAAAGGGAATGATTTAGTGAAGCGTTGCGCTGAAATGCTGAATCAAACTCAGGCCGTCAACTATATCGGCTATATCGAAGGTAATCAGTTGTTGGATGATGTCGCTGATGTGATTGTTTGCGATGGTTTCGTCGGTAATGTTTGCCTGAAAGCATGTGAAGGCACAGCACAACTCTTTATTGATAAGTTAAAAAGCCAACTTTTGGGCTCATCCATAAAGGGTTGGATTGCACGAAAACTGTTTTCTTCATTATTTACTGAACTAAAAACATTGAACCCCGACCAGTATAACGGCGCAAGTTTGTTAGGATTGCGCGGCATTGTCATAAAAAGTCATGGAAGTGCTGATGTACTCGCCGTCGTGAATGCGATTTCCGAAGCGGTACACGAGGTCAAACGACAAGTCCCCAGCCGTATAAGCGATCGTTTGGAAGCGGTTTTACTCGAGAGGCATTATTAGTCTTCATGTATAGCAAAATTTTAGGTACTGGCAGCTACTTGCCATCTCAGGTGCGTACCAACGCAGATTTAGAGAAAATGGTAGAGACAAGCGATGAGTGGATTATTGCCCGTACTGGTATTCGTGAGCGCCGCATTTGCGCGGAGAATGAAACCGTTGCGGATATGGCTTTCTATGCAGCGCAAAATGCCATTCAAATGGCCGGCATTGATAAAAACGATATTGATCTGATTATTGTTGCAACAACCAGCAGTAGCCATGCATTTCCTTCGGCGGCATGCCAGGTGCAAGGTAAGCTTGGCATCAAAGGATGTCCTGCTTTTGATTTAGCGGCGGCTTGTTCAGGTTTTGTCTATGGATTATCGATTGCAGATCAACACATCAAATCGGGTATGTGTAAAAACATTCTTGTCATTGGTGCTGATGCCTTGTCTAAAACCTGCGATCCAACAGACCGCTCGACAATCATTTTATTTGGTGATGGCGCAGGCGCTGTCATTATTGGTGCAAGTGAAGAGCCAGGAATTTTGTCGACTCATATCTATTCTGATGGTGAGTTTGGCGAGCTCTTGAGTTTACCTGTTCCAGAGCGTGGTGGTGATGCTGATAAATGGCTTTATATGGCGGGTAATGAAGTCTTTAAAGTGGCAGTGACGCAACTCTCTAAGCTTGTTAAAGATACGCTTGCTGCCAATAACATGCACAAATCAGAATTAGATTGGTTAGTGCCTCATCAAGCTAACTATCGCATTATTTCCGCGACCGCGAAAAAACTATCGATGTCACTTGACCAAGTCGTAATAACGCTTGATCGCCATGGTAATACGTCTGCTGCTACCGTCCCAACCGCGCTCGATGAAGCCGTACGAGATGGTCGAATTCAACGTGGTCAAACGTTATTGCTTGAAGCCTTCGGTGGTGGTTTTACTTGGGGCTCGGCACTCGTTAAGTTTTAAGCGGATAGATTTTTATTTTAAGGGGTTGGTTCAACCTCTTGTTTTTACTTAAGGAAACAAACAATGAGCAAGTTTGCTATCGTATTTCCAGGTCAAGGCTCGCAATCAGTTGGTATGCTTGCAGAACTTGGTCAGCAGTATGATGTCATTCAACAGACATTTGCCGAAGCTTCTGAAGTGCTGGGTTATGATTTATGGGCATTGGTACAAAATGGCCCAGTAGAAGATCTTAACCAAACCTCTCGTACTCAACCGGCATTACTCGCTTCTTCTGTTGCCCTTTGGCGGCTATGGCAAAGCCTAGGTTTAGATCAGCCAGCCTTGCTTGCAGGCCATAGCTTGGGTGAGTATTCCGCACTGGTGTGTGCTGGTGTAGTTGACTTTAAGCAAGCCATCAAATTAGTAGAGCTGCGCGGTCAGTTAATGCAAGAAGCCGTTCCGGCAGGCGTAGGCGCGATGTCGGCTATTATCGGTCTTGATGATGAGCTGATAGCAAAAGCGTGTGAAGAAGCAGCTCAAGGTGAAGTGGTTTCACCGGTTAACTTTAACTCGCCAGGCCAAGTTGTCATCGCAGGCAATAAAGATGCAGTTGAACGTGCGGGTCAGTTATGTAAAGAGGCCGGAGCAAAGCGCGCGCTGCCATTGCCAGTTTCTGTTCCTTCTCACTGTGCTTTAATGAAGCCAGCAGCAGACAAGTTAGCGGTTGCATTACAATCGATTGAATTTCATGCACCACAAATTCCGGTTATCAACAATGTGGATGTAATAGCAGAAATTGATCCGGCCAAAATTAAAGATGCGTTAGTTCGTCAACTATACAGCCCTGTTCGTTGGACGGAATGTGTACAGTTGATGAGTGAGCAAGGCATAGAAAAGCTGCTTGAAGTTGGCCCAGGCAAAGTTTTGACAGGCCTGACTAAGCGCATTATTAAATCGCTTGAATCAGCAGCAGTGAATGACATTGCTTCACTTGATGCCGTTAAGTAATCAAAGGAAAGAATAGATGATGAACCTAGAAGGCAAAATTGCTCTCGTGACTGGCGCAAGCCGTGGTATTGGCCGAGCGATCGCTGAATTATTAGTTGAACGCGGTGCAACAGTGATCGGCACGGCTACTAGCGAAAGCGGTGCAGCGGCAATCAGTGAATATCTTGGTAATAATGGTAAAGGCCTAGCGCTGAACGTGACGGATGTGGAATCTATCGCAGCGACGCTGAAAACCATCAATGACGAGTTTGGCGTGATCGATATTCTGGTGAATAACGCCGGGATTACTCGTGATAATCTATTAATGCGCATGAAAGATGATGAATGGTCAGATATTATTGATACCAATTTAACGTCTATCTTCCGCTTATCGAAAGCGGTGCTACGTGGCATGATGAAAAAGCGCAATGGTCGCATCATCAATGTGGGCTCTGTGGTCGGTACTATGGGTAACGCTGGTCAAACCAACTACGCAGCGGCAAAAGCGGGCGTAATTGGCTTTACTAAGTCGATGGCTCGCGAAGTTGCATCTCGTGGTGTGACGGTTAACACAGTTGCGCCAGGTTTTATCGAAACAGATATGACAAAAGCGCTGAATGATGACCAACGTACTGCTACACTAGCCCAAGTGCCAGCTGGCCGCTTAGGCGATCCACGCGAAATTGCGTCGGCAGTGGTATTTTTAGCTTCTCCAGAGGCTGCCTACATTACGGGTGAAACTTTGCACGTAAATGGCGGGATGTACATGGTATAAGCTGGTTTTTGAACGTTATTGATGAAATAAAGGCTTTGCTATTGTCAACAACGTGTAAAACTTGCTAACTATATGCGCAACATTTGTGCATGATTTAAGTCAAAAATGGTCTTAATTTCGGTTAAAATCGGTAAAATTGTGGTTTGACCAGCAATGACCCACTTGCAACTTTCCCTAGTTAGAATAAACTACGGAACCATCGCATTAGGCGAAATCTGTAAAGGAAAAGAAAACATGAGCAACATCGAAGAACGCGTAAAGAAAATCATTGTTGAACAGCTAGGTGTAGACGAAGCAGAAGTAAAGAATGAAGCTTCTTTCGTAGAAGATCTAGGTGCTGATTCTCTAGATACAGTTGAGCTAGTAATGGCTCTAGAAGAAGAATTCGATACTGAAATTCCAGATGAAGAAGCTGAGAAGATCACTACTGTTCAAGCTGCAATCGACTACGTAAACAGCGCTCAGTAATATCTCTCCCCAGGCGGCCCTCTGGCCGCCTGAGTTTTTCTAACTCTTCTATACCTCTCATAGAACTTTTCAACTCCGGAGAATATGATCGTGTCCAAGCGTCGTGTCGTTGTCACTGGCATGGGTATGTTGTCACCGGTAGGCAACACTGTAGAATCTTCTTGGAAAGCCCTGCTAGCTGGTCAAAGCGGTATCGTTAATATCGAACATTTTGATACCACCAATTTTTCAACTCGTTTTGCAGGTCTAGTCAAAGACTTTAACTGCGAAGAGTATATGTCTAAAAAAGATGCCCGTAAGATGGATCTCTTTATCCAGTACGGTATTGCGGCGGGTATCCAAGCACTTAATGATTCTGGTATCACAGTAACTCCAGAAAATGCCCCAAGAATCGGTGTTGCTATCGGCTCTGGTATTGGTGGTCTTGATTTGATTGAAACTGGCCATCATGCCTTGGTAGAAAAAGGCCCACGTAAAGTGAGCCCGTTCTTTGTACCCTCAACGATTGTCAACATGGTTTCAGGCAACTTGTCTATCATGCGTGGTCTTCGTGGTCCAAATATCGCTATTTCTACCGCATGCACAACAGGTTTACATAACATTGGCCATGCGGCACGTATGATTGCATACGGTGATGCCGATGCGATGGTGGCGGGTGGTGCAGAAAAAGCATCGACACCACTTGGCATGGCGGGTTTTGGCGCAGCAAAAGCATTGTCTACGCGTAATGATGAACCGCAAAAAGCGTCTCGTCCTTGGGACAAGGGCCGTGATGGCTTTGTTCTAGGCGATGGTGCGGGTGTTATGGTTCTTGAAGAATATGAACATGCTAAAGCACGCGGTGCGAAGATTTACGCTGAGTTAGTTGGCTTTGGTATGTCTGGTGATGCTTATCACATGACTTCACCAAGCGAAGACGGTTCAGGCGGTGCGTTAGCGATGGAAGCCGCGATGCGTGATGCGGGCGTAACAGGTACTCAAATCGGTTACGTCAACGCGCATGGTACTTCGACTCCAGCTGGTGATGTTGCGGAAATTAAAGGTGTTAAGCGCGCTTTAGGTGAAGAAGGTTCGAAACAAGTTCTTGTCTCTTCTACTAAATCTATGACTGGTCATTTGCTAGGCGCGGCTGGTTCTGTTGAAGCCATTATCACCGTTATGTCATTAGTTGACCAAATTGTTCCACCAACCATTAACCTTGATGATCCAGAAGAAGGTTTAGGCATTGATCTTGTTCCACACACTGCCCGCAAAGTGGAAGGTATGGAATATGCGATCTGTAACTCTTTTGGTTTTGGTGGTACAAACGGCTCGTTGATTTTCAAAAAAATCTAATGATTGTGGTTGTGACACTTGAGTTTGAACGGCTTGATGCTTAGCATTGAGCCGTTTCTTTTTGTGGGGTAAGCACGATGTTTTGGGTAAATGGACAACCTAGTGACACTCTATCTCTTACTGATCGCTCTTTTCAGTATGGGGATGGTTGCTTCACAACGATTCTCGTTTGCGCTGGTGAGCTTCAATATTGGGATATGCACGTTGAACGCATGGAATCTTGTTTGCGGTGTTTAGCTATTCCCGCCCCTGATTGGCAGCAAGTTGAACATTGGCTCTCAACGATCGTTCCTAGTACCGCAAAATCCGGTGTGAAAATTCATATTAGCCGCGGACAAGGTGGTCGGGGTTATAGCTCTGCTAACGTTGGCGATTCTCAAGTCACTATCAGTACCTTTGAGTATCCAGCCCATTATGGTCAGTGGATAGCCGATGGTATCGAGCTTGGTGTATGCCAACAGCGGATGGGACTCTCGCCATTATTGGCGGGTCACAAACATAACAATCGACTAGAACAAGTTTTATTGAAGTCAGAGATGGATGCAAAAGGGTACGCTGACGGCATCGCGCTAGACATCAATGAGCATGTCATAGAAACTACGGTTGCAAATATTTTTTGGGTGTCAGGGGATAGGTTATGTACGCCAAGCTTAGACAATGCAGGCGTAGCTGGGGTTATTCGTCGTGTATTATTGGCGGCGGCTACCGATCTCAAGGTTGAGGTGAGAGCATTCTCATTAGAAGAGTTATTGTCGGCAGATGAAGTGTTTATTACTAACTCCTTATTAGGCGTTGCGCCTGTCACGGCAATTGCAAATACGATTTTCCCTATTGGTAAAATAACACGCTATTTTCAGGAGCGTTTTAACTCGTGATTAATCGAATTCTCGTTGTATTACTACTGATCATTATCGCCGTTGGAGCTGGATATTTCTACATTGAGCGACAGGTAGATGCTTATTTAGAACAGCCTCTATCGCTTCCTTCATCGCAAGTCGTGACCATAAAATCAGGTACAAGCCTTAATGGCGTATTAACGCTATTGAATGAGAAAAAATGGATAACGGATTTTTCGATGTACAAGTTAGTACGACGTCTGCATCCTGAAATAACCAAAATTAAGGCGGGAACTTACCAAGTACAACCCGGAGATCGATTGATCGATCTCTTAAGTGACGTGATATCCGGTAAAGAGCATCAGTTCTCTATTACCTTTGTCGAAGGGAGCCGCTTTAATGAGTGGCGAGCTCTGCTTGCACAAACTGAAGGCGTGACAAACACGATAGCTGATTTGGCAGAAGCCGACATTGCCCAAAAATTAGGTATTGAGCAGCAAAAGCTTGAAGGACTGTTTCTAGCGGAGACTTATCATTTCCCTTTTGGAACGACCGATCTTGAGATCCTAAAAAGGGCCAATAGACGTCTTGAGAAAATACTCGATCAACATTGGGCCAATCGCCAGCCAAATCTGCCAATTAAAACGCCTTATGAAGCGTTGATTTTGGCGTCAATTATTGAAAAGGAAACGGCTATTGCTTCAGAGCGAGGGCGCATTGCCTCCGTTTTTGTCAATCGACTCAATAAACGGATGCGGCTACAGACTGATCCTACGGTCATTTACGGGCTTGGCGATGCCTACGATGGTAATCTTCGTAAAAAAGACTTAAGAACACCGACGCCATTTAATACTTATACTATTTTTGGTTTACCTCCTACGCCTATTGCGATGGCGGGGGAAGCCTCAATCAAAGCGGCATTAAACCCAGAGCAGAGCAATTATTTGTATTTTGTTGCCAGTGGCTCTGGTGGACACGTTTTTTCTAAAACATTGAATGAACATAATCGCGCTGTTCGCGCTTATTTAAAACAGTTAAGAACCCAGTCATGAATGCTAAATTTATTGTTGTAGAAGGTTTAGAAGGCGCAGGAAAAAGCACTGCTATTCAATCCATTAGAGAAACACTTATTGAGTTCGGCGTGACAAATATCACTCATACTCGTGAGCCGGGCGGGACTGTTTTAGCAGAAAAAATGCGCGCCTTAGTCAAAGAAGAGCATGAAGGTGAAGTGCTTCAGGATATGACTGAGCTGTTATTAATGTACGCCGCTCGTGTTCAATTGGTTGAAAATGTGATTAAGCCTGCACTTGCGGCTGGTTCGTGGGTGGTTGGTGATCGCCATGATATGTCCTCTCAAGCCTACCAAGGTGGTGGGAGGCAAATTCCGCTAGAAACGATGCAAAACCTTAAAAAGGTAACGCTAGGTGATTTTAAGCCAGATTTTACTCTCTATTTGGACCTAGATCCGAGCATCGGTTTAGAAAGAGCAAGAGGCCGAGGTGAGCTTGATCGTATCGAAAAAATGGATATTGGTTTTTTTGAGCGCACGCGTGAACGTTACCTTGCCCTAGCTAAGGAAGATAAAAGCGTGGTCGTGATTAATGCTGAACAAACAATAGAAGCGGTGGCATTCTCTATCAAAGCAGCGTTAAACCAGTTTCTAGAAACCAATATGCTAGAGAGAAACTAGGGCTAAACATTGAGTAACAAATTGATGATAAATGATCTGTATCCTTGGTTAGCAGGCTATTGGCTTCAGTGGCAAACCAGCCTCAATAACCAGCAGTTCCCTGCGGCGAGCTTACTCGTTTCTCCCTCAGGGCTGGGCGCTGAACGGCTCATTGAGAAGTTGAGTGCAGCAGTGATGTGTTCTCATAGCCATTCAGAAGCGTGTGGGTTTTGTCATAGCTGCGAATTGATGAAGTCTGGTAGTCACCCTGATTTTCATCTGATCTCGCCTGAAAAAGAGGGGAAGGCGATTACCGTTGATCAAATTAGGCAATGCAATAAGTTGGCTCAAGAATCGGCGCAGCTTTCTGGTGCTCGTTTTATCGTTATTAATCCCGCCGATTCCATGAATGAATCAGCAGCGAATGCACTGCTCAAAACGTTAGAAGCTCCGGGGCGCAATTGTTTTTTCTTACTTGTCGCCTCTCGTATCAACCCATTACTCCCAACCATTATCAGTCGCTGTCAAAAAACGGTGCTGACACCACCGAGCAGTGAACAAGTCTCGCATTGGTTAAGTGAACAGACATCGCAACCTGTCCCTCCTTATGCGGCGCATTTAAATGGTTATTCACCACTAAATACGTTGGCGTTTATTCAATCGGGAGAGTTAGCAAAATATCAGGCTTTTGAGCAAAATATTGCTCATTGCTTAACCGATGCCAGTGCCGATATTTCCGCTTGTGTGAAGCAGATTAATGAGGCGCCTACCCAATATTTGGCTTGGTTGTGGACCATGTTGACCGATACGCAAAAGGTACAATTTGGCGTGGTTGAACAGCAGCAGCTTCCTATTAGCCTTCGATTAGCAAAACAGATCAGCTACCCAGTACTTTATCGCCAAACCAAGGCATTAACTCGTTTAATGGAAGAACTAAAGACGTTTAGTGGGCTCAATAGCGAGCTACTGATCAGCGATTGGCTATTTAACTTTAATGATGAGAAAACATGTTTGTAGATTCGCACTGCCACTTAGATAAACTTGATTACGATACGCTCCATATCGATGTTGCTGATGTAGTAGAAAAAGCTCGTCAAGCCAATGTTAAGCAATTGCTTTCTGTTGGCGTAACGCTGGATTCTTTTGAACCAATGTTAGAGCTTATTCAGCCCTTTGATAATGTTCATGCTTCTTGTGGTGTTCATCCACTTGACGTTGAAAGTCATTTTGAATTGACCCGCTTCCATCAATACGCGAGTCATCCCAAAGTGGTGGCGATTGGCGAAACGGGGCTAGATTATCACTATCAGCCGGAAACGGCTGAGTTACAGAAGTTACGGTTTTCACAGCACATTGAAACCGCCGTTGCCCTTAACAAACCTTTGATTATTCATACACGAAATGCCCGGGCTGATACTCTTGAAATGCTCCGTGATGGTGGGGCAGAAAGGTGCGGTGGTGTTATCCATTGTTTTACTGAAGATCTTGCCTTTGCACAAGCCGCTATGGAGCTTGGCTTTTATATTTCTATCTCAGGAATTGTCACGTTTAGACAAGCGACAGAATTGAAAGAAGTTGTGAAGGCGCTGCCCTTGGAACGCTTGCTGATTGAAACTGATTCCCCTTATCTTGCGCCGGTTCCACACCGTGGTCAGCAAAATCAGCCAGCCTACGTTGTTGAGGTTGCTGCTTATATTGCACAGCTAAAAAGTCTGTCATTAAAAGTAATTGAAGAAAAAACGACCGAAAATTACCAAAATCTTTTTTTGCGACGGAAAGTTGAATTGTCGTGAGAAATGCGTGTAAGACGGCATTTTTTATCAAGTTAGCGTGATAATTAACAACTTATTACCTTGTTTACTTAATCTGTTGAAAAAATAAGCTTGAAAGTTAAAATTGTAATTTTGTTACTAAAAATAACAAGTGCGCTAATTTTATTCACTCTGTGAAATTAATGGTATTGTTAACAATGTCATTATAAAACATGGAGTTATATTAATTGATTGGCAGTGTTTACACCCTCCCGCATTGTGATCGGTCTATTGTTTTGAAACAAAATTTCGTTACTAACTAGAAAGTTTGAGTGGCATCAAGATATATTTAGAGGCGAAAAATATAATGCGATATGTGGTTACATTTTCATTGGGTGCTAACATTTAGGCTACGGGGGTGTGCCGTTAGAACCCAAACAATTCTAATAACTTAATCAGGAGCATAAACATGTTTAAAAACCTTTTTGCAAACCTGCAGAAAGTTGGTAAGGCTCTGATGCTTCCAGTATCAGTTTTACCAGTTGCGGGTATTTTGCTTGGTGTGGGTGCAGCGAACTTTAGCTGGCTACCAGAAGTTGTTTCACATTTAATGGAACAAGCTGGTGGTTCGGTTTTTGGTCAAATGGCACTACTCTTTGCAGTAGGTGTAGCATTAGGCTTCACGAATAACGATGGTGTTTCAGGCCTGTCAGCAATTGTTGGCTATGGCATCATGGTTGCGACGCTAAAAGTAATGGCAGTCGTAATGGGTGTTGATAACATCGAGACAGGCGTTCTTGGTGGTATCCTTGCAGGTGGTGTTGCTGCTTGGGCATTCAATCGTTTTTACAAAATTCAACTTCCTGAATATCTTGGCTTCTTCGCGGGTAAACGTGCAGTACCAATCATTACGGGTTTCCTTGCGATTGCTCTAGGTATTGTTTTATCTATCATTTGGCCTCCTGTAGGTTCAGCTATCGCAACATTCTCTGATTGGGCTGCTAACCAAAACCCAGTAACCGCATTTGGTATCTACGGTGTTGTTGAGCGTTCATTGATTCCATTTGGTCTTCACCACATCTGGAACGTGCCTTTCTTCTATGAAGCAGGTACATGTACCAACAATGCAGGTACTACCGTTCACGGTATCATGACTTGTTTCTTGACTGCTGATGATGCGTCTCGCGCTGCAGGTAACGGTTTCGGTCAACTAGCGGGTGGCTACCTATTCAAAATGTTCGGTCTTCCAGCTGCAGCAATTGCAATTGCACACAGTGCTAAACCAGAAAACCGTGCCAAAGTAATGGGTATAATGGCGTCAGCTGCATTGACTTCATTCCTAACGGGTATCACAGAACCTATTGAGTTCTCGTTCCTATTCATCGCTCCAGTACTTTATGTTGTTCATGCTTTGCTAGCTGGTCTTGCTTATGTATTGACTAACGCTCTAGGTGTTGTTCACGGTCACACGTTCTCGAACGGTTTCATTGACTTTGTTGTTCAATCTCCTCGTGCTGAAAACATGTTGCTATTGGTTGGTCTAGGTATTGCTTATGCAGTTCTATACTATGTCGTGTTTACTTTCGTTATCCGTACGATGAACCTGAAAACTCCAGGTCGTGAAGATGAATCTGAAGAAGCTTCTTCTGCTACAGGCAGTGAGTTAGCTGGTGAACTTGTTGCGGCCTTTGGTGGTAAAGAAAACATCACTAACCTAGATGCATGTATTACTCGTCTACGTGTTTCTGTTGCTAAAACAGAAGCAGTAAACCAAGAGAAATTGAAACAGCTTGGTGCTGCGGGTGTTGTTGTTGTATCGGGTGGCGTTCAAGCTATCTTTGGTACTAAGTCTGACAACCTTAAAACTGAAATGGATGAGTGGATCCGTAATCACGGTTAATTCATATCTTTTCATTCCCCTATAAAAAAGGAGGCGAAAGCCTCCTTTTCTTTTGCCGCTAACTCGTTCATCAGCCATCCCCTATTTTTATAAGTTGATCATTGCCATCTCATTTATTAGTTGAGTTGTCCGCTTGCGGCGATAAGACGGATCTCACGCTTGGCTTGTTGACTTAACTCTCTTTTATCTCAAACGATAATCAAGTAAGGGCTATTTCGCTCTATTCCTTTATTCACATCACTTGTTTAATTTTGCTGTGGTTTGGGTGGCATGAATAGGTTTGGCTTCAAGAGGCAGGTGTAGCGGTTGTCGACAGGCATAAAAAAAGCCGATGATGACATCGGCTTTTAGAATCAACAGGATTATTGTTTGTTCATGGCTTTTTTAATGCAGATGGCGGCGCCACCCCACGTAATGCCCAAACCAATAATCATCATAATAATTGCACTTGTCGTCATTAGTTGCACTCCTTGCGGCTTGTTGCATTGATTGTTACGCCTATAGCGAATAGTAACCCGATCATGACCCATCCTAGGGTGAGGTCATAACCACCGTAACCTTCTGTGAATAGAGCGTTCAGTTTTGTGGCGACAATAATGGCCAAAATTACAGGTGAGATAAAGCGCAGACAAATATCAAACCACACGCCAATATTGAAATCGGAAATGCTGTTCACGTATTTGCGTACGTCAGAAATCTTAAATAGCCATGCCATGAGCGTAAGTTCCACTAGACAGCTCGCCATAATGCCCACGTTGTTTGCGAAGTGGTCGACAAGGTCGAGCAGCAACAGGCCACCGTTGGTCGCAAAGGCCATTGAAACCAAAAACCCTACGCTGATAACTACATTAGCGGCCTTTTTACGGCTCCATTTTAGCTTATCGATGACGGCTGAGGTGACGGCTTCAATGATTGATATGTGTGAGCTTAGGCCTGCAACAACAAGTGCAAAGAAGAAGATTGGCCCAAGAATATAGGGCGCTGGCAATAGGTTGATAGCCGCTGGCAACGTAACGAATGCAAGCCCAACGCCCGCAGACACGACTTCTGTCAACGGTTTGCCTTGTTCATGAGCCATGTAGCCAAGAACAGAGAAAATCATAATCCCCGCCAGAATTGAGAAACCACAGTTGATCAATACTGTCATGAAGGCGTTATTCGTTATGTCTGATTTCTCAGGAAGGTAGCTGGAATACGCCAGCATGATGGCAAAACCAATACTTAGGGTGAAGAAAATCTGTCCATAAGCAGCAGCCCAAACCTTCACATCCCAGATCTTGTCAAAGTCAGGCTCAAACATGTAGTTCACACCATCTAATGCACCTGGTAGGAAAATCATGCGGCCAATCAAAAGCAGTACCATGATAAACAGTATTGGCATCATGATTTTTGAAGCGCGTTCGATTCCAGATTTCACTCCACCGACGATAGCAGCATAAGTAATGGCCCATGCAATCAGCATTGCAATGGCGATTTTCCATTGAATACTACCGAGATTGGTCGGTGAATTATCGCCTAGTGCTAAATAGTTGCTAAAGAAGAAAGCATTAGTATCGGTTCCCCAACTTTGTGTAAACGACATACCAAAGTAGGAAATAGCCCAGCCAATAACGGCCACATAATACACAGCAATAATAGCGGCAACCCCTACTTGGAACCAACCTAACCATTCAAATTTTGCGTGAATTTTAGCCAGTGTAGCTGGTGCTGAACCGCGATGCTTTTGACCCATACTGAACTCTAGGATCATAAACGGTATACCCGCTGTGATCATGGCGAAAAGGTAAGGGATGAAGAATGCACCACCCCCATTCTCATAAGCCATATAAGGGAAACGCCATATGTTTCCAAGACCGATAGCCGAACCTACGGCAGCCAGAATGAACCCTGCACGGGATCCCCATTGTTCTCGCTTCATTGTTTACTCCTTTACGACTTCCCTGAGGTATGAAGCTTCTCTTCGGCTGCGGAGCCAGTGTTGGAGTGATGAATACTATCGGTACACTAAATAGACCGTGAATATTTGCGCCATCATCCATGAACTGGCAAAAAGTTAGTGTTATATGTTGTCAGCTTTCAGAGAACTCAGAATATTGTTCTTAATAGTTCGATGTGTGTTTGCTGTATCTGAAATAATCAGCTACGCATGGGTTCGAGACTACAGACTAATCTAAGTTAAGGCAATAGATTGTAAATGTTATTCCCTGGTTTTTTGATGGTGTATTAGTTGTTAATTAATTGGTATTTAGGTGGAATGAACGTCATTTTTTAATAAGAATGGAATTTATAACTTCGTTGTCTAAAAAATATAAATGATAAAACTATTTTTTGTCGAAGAGTGTATGACTGAAAAACATACACTCACTAGTGAATCACACCACAATTTTATCTTGGTTTAAAAACGAACTGTCAGGCCGATATTAGCCGAAAATTGATTGATCCAATCAGATTTAAAACGAATCGCGCACGTTTCTGAAGAGGGCAGTGTGCAGGTTGCTGAAGTTTCGTTGTCAACAGAGGTACCTAACCAACGCACTTGGCTATTCAGCGCAATGTTATCGGTAAAGGCATACTCAAAACCCCCAAACAAGCTTGAAGAAAAACCATATTTATCTTTAGCCCAGTCAACATCCGTATAAGAACCACCGATACCTAGGCCTATATAAGCGGTCAATTGTTGGCTTGTCGGATAATAAATGCTGCTTTGAAAGTGGAGGTAATGGATGTTGGCATCCGCGTTAATGGTTTCAACTGCGGTGTTTTGAGTGGCATAAAACAGACCAATTCGGCCTTTTTCGTAATCAGTTTCTATAGCGAGGCCATAACCAGAGGAAGCTTTTAAATCGTATTCATTGCTGGCTTGATCCTCGACTTCGCCCCCAATGATATACCCAAAAAAGGGAGAGACGATGACTTGCGCTTGTGCATAGGGAGCAGATAAAGCTCCTATGATAAGAATGATTTTATTGTATTGATGCATAATTATTAACCTAAGCCACTTTTTAACGATTAGGTTATTGTGATGGTAACTCCATAATTGTGCACGAAAAACCAACGATTCTTGAAGATACTTCACACTGATGTTATTACTTTGTTATCTGATAGGAGGTGGCTATGGAACTTGATCTAAAATATGCATTAGTGATTACTGCAACGGTCTTTACTATTCTCGTCGGTTTTGGTTTGATCGCTATCAGCCATTAATCAACGAGGGTTCTGCTGATGAACACTAGTGGAACTATCTCTGATAAAGAGACGAGAGCGGATTTAGATCGGTTCTCGAAGTACATTGGAGGAAAAAATGCATTGGTTACCCAAGGTGGTGGCCAAAGAGGTATTTTTACCGCAGGTGTGTTAGATGCGTTCCTTCTTTCCAATTTTGACCCCTTTGATGAATTTTATGGCACCTCTGCAGGTGCATTGAATTTGTGCGCTTACCTATGCCGTCAACATGGGTTAGGCAAGGCTTTTATTTTAGAACTCACCACGGATGCTAATTTTTTTAATCTATTTAGCTACGTTCGGCGTAAGCAGTTCATGAACTTGGATTGGGCTTTAGATCGCATATCGGAATTTCCTTATCGGTTGGATGTCGATATGGGAGCCCAAGTCCTTGCGAACAGAAAAGCTTATGCTGCTGTTACCTCAGCACACTCACTCCACGACCATTATTTCCCGATATTAGAAAGTAACTGGCGAGAGGTGTTGATTGCCACCTGTGCGATTCCCCGCTTATATCCGCATGAAGTCAAGCTGGGTGATGACCTATATATTGATGGTGGAGTATCGGCATCAATTCCAGTTCAGGAGGCATGGCGTAGAGGTGCCCGTTTTGTCGCGGTAATCCGCACTGAATGCCCTGATGTCGACGCGGTAGAGAGTGGGTTACCGATGAAGCCGTTGCCTTCTGCTAAGCCTTACAACGAGGCTCATTGGTTACATGAACCTTTGCAAAATATTCAAGGTCAGTGGCGACAAAAATTGTCTTACTGGAAGCAAGAGTGGAGTGGTCTTCTCCATCAACAAATAGAACGTTCTAAGCTACAAAAACGTGAGCAAATGAATTTGGAGCTACTCAATGGTGGACGCTGGTTATTTGGCGCTGATGATATTTATCGCTTGAGTCATTTAATTGGTGACAAGTTTGATTCGGGGTTAGCGGATATGTTAATGGTGCATTATCAAACTTATTCTCTTACTCAAGAATTTTTGCGTGCGCCGCCGGATGATGCTTACATCCTACAGATTGTGCCCAGCGAACCATTGAGGTCAAGATCTCTCTTAAGCAGTCAAGAAGATCTGCTTTATGATTATGAGCTGGGACTGACGGCGGGTTATCGCTTTATCGACCAATTTAACCAAGCGCAGTCGGCATATCAGTCCCGTATTGCATCATCGGATTATTTTCCCCGCGACCATTAAGTCAACGGGGAGCACGGGTTATTCAAGGACCGGCAGGATACGCATGCAGTTGGTTGACCCTTCGACATCCATAATGTCACCTTGAGTGATGATCACTAAGTCACCGAACTCTAACAATTTTTTCTCCTTAAGCGTATTGAGAGCTGCAACGGCCACATCAAAACCAGTGTCTGCTTTGGTATCAAAATAGACGGGTGTGACTCCCCGGTATAGAGCGCAGCGGTTTAAACTTCGTTCATTGGGTGACATAGCAAAGATAGGCAGTACAGAATTTAAGCGTGAGGTCATAAGCGCTGTTCTTCCTGATTCGGTCAGAGTCACCATGGCTTTGATTCCTTCCATGTGATTGGCCGCATAGATAGTGGACATCGCAATGGTCTCTTCAGCAGTCACAAACGAAGTATCGATTCGGTAATTTTGTTGGCTAGCTTCGATCATTTTTTCCGCGCCGACACACACTTCGGCCATCGAACGAACCGTTTCTACTGGGTATTTACCAGCAGCAGTTTCACCTGAAAGCATCACCGCATCGGTTCCGTCAAGCACCGCATTGGCAACATCCATTACCTCCGCGCGGGTTGGCATTGGGTTCTCTATCATTGACTCCATCATTTGTGTTGCTGTGATCACTACTCTATTGAGTGCCTTAGCGCGGCGGATCAGTTTTTTCTGCACACCAACCAGCTCAGGATCACCAATTTCTACCCCCAAGTCACCACGAGCGACCATGATCACATCAGAGGCCATAATGATGTCATCAATATTGTGATCACTGGCCACGGTTTCTGCCCGTTCCACTTTCGCCACGAGCTTGGCCTCAAGGCCTGCATCACGAGCGAGGCGGCGAGCGTATTTCATATCTTCGCCATTGCGAGGAAATGAAATGGCCAGATATTCAACCTGTATTTCGGCGGCGAGTAGTATGTCTCGTTTGTCTTTTTCGGTCAGCGCTTCCGCCGATAAACCGCCACCCTTTTTGTTGATGCCTTTGTTATTTGAAAGTGGACCACCGACGGTGACTATGGTGTGTATTTTAGCACCATCGACTGCTGTGACGAGTAGTTGTACTCGTCCGTCGTCCAATAGCAGCAAATCATCCTGCTGCACATCTTGTGGTAGTTTTTTGTAGTCAATGCCAACCGAATCTTGGTCACCTTGCCCTGGGGGGAGCTCTGCATCAAGAACAAATCGGTCACCTTCATTTAAGTAGACTTTTCCTTCTTTAAATGTGGAGACCCTAATTTTTGGTCCTTGTAAATCACCAAGTAAAGCGACATGGCGACCCAACTTAGCCGCGATAGCTCTTACTCGTTGCGCTCGCAGTTTATGGTCCTCGGAGCTACCATGTGAAAAATTCATGCGCACAACATTTGCGCCAGCTTTGATAATCGCCTCTAATATCTCGCCTTTGTCTGTTGATGGGCCTAAAGTAGTCACGATTTTTGTTCTTCTTAACACAGCGGTCATTGTGTTCTCCTGATGGGGCGGGAATCTAGATTGAGTATATGCAAGATCTGGCGAAAGAAAGGGGATAAGAGTGAAATTTATCGACAGGTGTCAGATGATTTTCGTCACAAAAAAAGAGGAGTTTCATATTTTTTGAATGTAAACAAATGGCAGTTTATTGGCTAAATACACGAAGATCTAGGTATATCCGTGATGCTTGTCACGGCAATATACTAAAGCGCTTCACAATTACTTCGCAAAGTAAAAAAATTGGCATGTTATTGATTTCTGGAGCTCCCAATGTATATGGCGCAACCAGGCCATATTGATCATATCAAACAGGTCAATGCTGGTCGTGTATATAAACTCATTGACCAAAAAGGTCCCATTTCTCGCATCGATTTATCGAAGGAGAGTGAGCTTGCTCCGGCAAGTATTACCAAAATTACTCGTGAGTTAATTGAAGCTCATTTAATCCATGAAACGACAGTACAAGAAGCGATCAGCCGTGGCCGCCCAGCCGTTGGTTTACAAACCAATAATGAGGGATGGCAATTTTTATCCATGCGTTTAGGGCGTGGTTACCTAATTATTGCCCTGCATGAGTTGGGTGGTGAAGTGTTGATCGACACCAAAATTGAGATCCATGAGCTAGACCAAGATGACGTGCTCGCTAGGTTGCTTTACGAAATTGAAGAGTTTTTTCAAACCTACTCGTCGCAATTGGATCGAGTGACGAGTATCGCAATTACCTTGCCCGGTTTAGTGAATTCAGAGCAAGGGATTGTGCTGCAGATGCCTCATTACAATGTGGAAAATCTGGCTCTTGGTCCTGAAATTTATAAGGCGACGGGCCTACCTGTATTTGTGGCGAATGATACCCGAGCTTGGGCACTGGCTGAAAAGTTGTTTGGCCATTCGCAAGGCAATGAAAATTCAGTTCTTATCTCTATTCACCACGGTTTAGGGGCCGGCATTATCCTTGATGGCAGGGTGCTGCAAGGTCGGCACGGGAATATCGGTGAGTTAGGTCATATCCAAATTGATCCGCACGGTAAACGTTGCCATTGTGGCAATATTGGCTGTTTGGAGACAGTCGCCAGTTCGCAAGCAATTCGTGAAGAAGTGGCGCTGCGTATTGCAAACGGTGAGGTTTCATCATTGACTGAGCACAGTGAAATCACCATCGAAGATATCTGTGAAGCCGCAGCAGAGGGTGACCCATTAGCGGTGGATGTGATAGAGAAACTAGGGCGTTATTTAGGGGCCGCAATCGCAATTGTGATCAACCTGTTTAACCCAGAAAAAATTCTTATCGGTGGTGTTATTAACCAAGCTAAGAACGTGTTATACCCTGCATTGCAAAAATGCATCGAAGAGCAGAGCTTACCTGTCTATCATCAAGATCTCGAATTAGTGGAATCACGTTTTTATAAACAGGCAACCATGCCCGGTGCGGCTTTGATTAAACAAGCTCTCTATGATGGACTTTTGCTGATGAAAGTTGTCGAAGGTTAATTTTTTCGCGGTTAGATCATTTATATTTTTTACAATTAACCCATATGGCTATACTGTTATGTGAGTTCACTATAATTTTCGGGATTTCGTATGTCAGGTGTTTTAAATACGGTTGACCAGCGCACCAATCTTGTCGGAGAGAATCGACTAGAGTTGCTTTTATTCAGCTTAAATAGCCGGCAAATTTTTGCGATCAATGTATTTAAGGTGAGGGAAGTGATCAAAGTTCCTCAGTTAACGAAATTGCCCGGTTCTCATCATAATATTACGGGTGTAGCCTCATTGAGGGGAGTGCCAGTTCCTGTCATTGATTTGCGCAGTGCGATCGGTTTTCCTCCATCTCGCTTGGATAGCCAGGAACAGAACCTCATCATCACAGAGTACAATCGAACCATTCAAGGTTTTTTGGTTGGGCAAGTTCGCAATATTATCAATACCGCATGGACTGAAATTCAGCCACCACCGCGTTTAGCTGGCCGTTCTAATTACCTTACCGCTATCACCCATGTTAAAGAGGTCAACAGTAGCCATATTGTTGAAATCATTGATGTTGAAAAAGTGTTAGCTGAGATTATTGATTATGACGTTTCTATCTCAGAAGGTATTCTTGATCATGATTTGGTTGCGGAGATGGTCGGGCGAAAAATTCTGATTGTGGATGATTCTTCAACGGCTCGTAACCAAATAAAAGGGACGCTCTCACAGCTTGGTTTGGAAATTGTCGAATGCAGAGATGGCTTAGAAGCATTGAATCTTCTGAAGTCGTGGAGCGATGAAGGAAGAGATGTAACGAGTGAGCTTTTACTGATGATCACCGATGCTGAAATGCCAGAAATGGACGGCTATAAACTGACTTCCGAGATCCGTAATGATCCGAGAATGAAATCACTATTTATTACGTTAAACACGTCACTCAGTGGCAGCTTTAATGAAGCCATGGTACAAAAAGTGGGTTGTGATCGTTTTATCTCTAAATTCCAACCCGATTTATTAGTACAAGTGGCGCAGGACCGATTACGTGATGTGCTTTCGTAAGATTTTTAGCCATCATTACAATAAAGTCGTCTCTAATGTAATGTGCTGACATGAAATAGTAACGTTCACCTCAAACGACAATGCCTTGCTGATGAGGCAAGGCATTGAAAGATTAAGAAAAAGCTAAGCCATTACTTTTTCGGTTGTGCATCGATACATTGACCATTCACGGCTTGGCTTTCCGGCGCCATTAAATAGAGATAAAGCGGCATGATATCTTTAGGCGTTTTCAACAACTCCACATCTTCAGCGGGATAAGCTTTGGCGCGCATGCCTGTGCGCGTGCCACCGGGATTAATTGCATTCACTCGAATTGATGTGTTGCTTAGCTCGTCAGCTAGCACTTGCATCATCCCTTCTGTGGCGAATTTTGACATAGCATAAGTGCCCCAAAAAGCACGACCATCATGGCCTACGGTTGAAGACGTAAATACAATCCGCGCATCTAGAGATTTGTGCAGCAATGGCAGCGCCGCTTGGCTGAGTAAGAATTGCGCTTTGACGTTGACCTGCATGACATCGTCATAAGAATCTTCACCGATCTGATCAAACGGGCTGATCACACCCAAAAGCCCCGCGTTATGTAGCACACCATCTAAGCGACCAAACTGCTCTGCAATGGTATCGATCATATCGAGGTAATGTTGCTTGGTGGCACCTTTCATGTCCAGCGGAACAATCGCAGGTGTTGCGTAGCCAGCGTTTTCTATCTCATCATAAGTTTGTTCTAACTTTTTCACCGTGCGGCCGAGCAAAATGACGGTTGCGCCGTGGGCTGCATAGCTGATAGCGGCTTGTTTTCCGATACCGTCGCCAGCACCTGTAACTAAAATGACTCTATCTTTGAGGGCATCTGCAGAAACTGAATAATCCACCTTGTGCTTCCTTATTGTTATGATTTGCTTTAAGTCTTCGTGACAAGGTGGTTACAATACACCAAATCAAAACCTATGAGGATTAGGACGTTGGAATTTTTATTGGACTACGGCCTATTTTTGGCCAAGATTGCGACAATCGTCGTCGCTCTTGTTGTGCTATTGGTCATTGTGAAATCAGTGGGCGGAAAAAACAGCGCGCAGAAAGGCGAGCTGGAAGTGGTGAATTTAACCGAGCGTCATAAAGAAATGGTCGAGCAGATGGAACACCATCTGCACGATGATGCTTTCTTGAAGGCTCGCGATAAAGCAGAAAAGAAAAGCGAAAAAGAGAAAAACAAAGTACGTGACAAAGCGATCAAAAAAGCGGCCAAAGAGGGAGCGTTAGATACCAAACGTGAACCGCATCTCTTTGTCTTGGATTTCAACGGCAGTATTGATGCCAAAGAAGTGAGTTCGCTACGCGAGGAAGTGACCGCCATTCTCGCCGTTGCTCGTCAAGGTGATGAAGTGTTGCTGCGTTTAGAGACTGGCGGTGGCATGGTGCATGGTTATGGTTTGGCTTCTTCGCAGCTCGATCGCATTAAAGCGGCTGGGTTACCCCTAACTATCGCAGTTGATAAAGTGGCCGCCAGCGGTGGTTATATGATGGCGTGTATTGCTGATAAAATTGTGGCCGCTCCTTTTGCGATTGTTGGATCCATTGGCGTTATTGCACAGCTACCTAACTTTAATAAACTGCTTAAAAAACATGATATTGAATTTGAACAACTGACCGCAGGTGAATACAAACGCACGCTGACTATGTTTGGTGAAAACAGTGATAAAGCGCGCGATAAGTTCAAGCAAGAACTCGAAGAGACTCACGAACTGTTTAAAGATTTTATCCGCGAGCATCGCCCAGCGCTTGACCTTGAGAAAGTGGCCACTGGCGAACACTGGTTTGGTACTCAAGCTCAAGAGCTCGGTTTAGTCGATGAGATCAAAACTTCTGACGACTTAGTGGTTGCTGCGTGTAAAGATAAAACGGTACTGGCAATCCATTATGTGCAGAAGAAAAAACTGACTGATAAATTGGCTGGTGTTGCGGGCGAAGCGGCTGATAGTGTGTTGCTGAAATTGATCAGTCGCGGTCAACGGCCAATCGTTTAGGTTAGGCGCGTCTTTCTCGAAGCAGGCAGATTATTTTTCGGAGAGTATTAAGCGGAGAAGTGCGTTACTTCTCCGTTTTTTTTGATCTCAGCCATTCACCGATGGCGAGTATCAATCCGGCCAACATGCCTGCTAAATGCGCTTCGATAGCCACGCGTGCATTAATAAGCTCACTGGTGTTACTTGAAGCGCCGAAAATTTGCTCCCAGACAACTTTGACAATAACACCAACCACCAACAGCCAACTGCTGCGACGCCCTTGCAGTGCTTCTTGCAGCGCCAAATAGGCAAACATTCCATGGAGCGCGCCTGAAAGGCCGACATAGACTTGCATACGGCTCAAAAAAAGGCTGACGCCTACCATCAGGCTGGTTGCCAGAAGGCTGATTAACCATTTTTTACTGCTCGGCTGAAACACAAAATGGATAATCCACAGCCCTGCGAGGTTCATACCAAGGTGTGTAAAGTTGGTGTGTGTGAAATTTCCTGTTAGGATCCGCCACCATTGGCCCGCTTCAATGGCAGGCCGATTCCACGCACTGAGGGCGGCCAGTGGCGGCCATTGCAACCCCAAGCAGACCAAGCTGATAGCAAGTAGTGCAAAATAACGATTTTTTTGATGGTTTATGTTTAGTAAGCAAAGGCGAAAGTAATTCACGTTATGTCTCGATACTGTTCTCAATGTGGTAAAGCGCGAAAAGCCTGCATCTGTTCTTTGATCGTGCCGCTTTCCTCGTCGGTCGAGCTTATCATTCTTCAACATCCGACAGAAGAACATCGCCCAATGGGCACAGCCCGAATTCTCGATTTATCTTTAGCGAATTGCAGGCGCTTTGTTGCCGAAGATTTTAGCCGGCACACTCAGCTGAATGAGTGCTTAGCTGAGCCGGATGTGCTCAACTATGTACTTTACCCGCATGAGACTGCGCAGCCCGTGTCGGCTATGAATATCAATGCTGATACCAGAAAAGTACGAGTTATTTTACTCGATGGTACTTGGAAGAAAGCGTATAAAATGTGGCAACTCTCGAGCAATTTACATTCGCTACCGTGTTTGCACTTGCCGACCGATCTCAAAGGCAATTATCGCATTCGCAAGGCACCGAGTGAAAACAGCTTATCAACTGTTGAAGCTGGTTTTCATATCTTGTCATTGCTTGAGCCTCGGCAAAATTTTCAACCGCTCCTTGATGCTTTTGATGCGATGGTTGCCTTTCAAATTAGCCAAATGCCAGCTGGGCTTTTTAAGCAAAACTATATCAGCGAGTAACCGCTATATCAGTGAGTAATGATGGCAGAAGCTATCACTCAACCAGCCATTAATAGTGATTATGAGCTGAGAAGAGTTGTTGATGGAGCCTTTGCGCATAGCCATCGGTCATAGCCGAAATATAGTCACAGATAACGCGCATACCATCGTTTTCATTGGTTTGGGCTTGCCACTTACCGCGCGTTGTTTCTGGCAGTAAGCGTTCAGGATCGGCGCTTAGCGCTTCAAACAGATCCATGATGATCTGCTGGCCTTTGTATTCAAAACGCTGCACTTGCGGAATTTGAATCACATATTGGCTCACAAATGATTTCAGTACTTCCAGCGCAGCGGCCATATTGGGTTCTAAATAGGCGTTGAAGGCGAGTAATTCATTCTCAAAATGCGCATCAACGGCTTGAATATGAATGCTAGTCAGTAGCGCATTAACAATCCCGCCAATCGCATCTTTACGACGATAATGTTTGCCTGCAAACAGCATTTCACTGATGGAAGCGATGTGTTCTTCAAACCACGCATCGCCGCATTCGGCCAGTTTCGAGGCTGCGGCCTCTTGCCACTGTTGGCGAGTCACCATGCCAAGCACGATGGCATCTTCTAAATCGTGCACGCCGTAGGCAATGTCATCGGCCAGCTCCATGATGGAGCAATCGAGTGATTTAAAGCGAGTCTTGTGATGTTGATAAGGCGTTGCGGGCTGACCACGCATTTGACTGAGTAGGGCTTTATCTTGCGCAGAGAGCGGCTCCGTTACCCAAGAAAAAATCGCGTGATCGCAATCGTATATTCCCTTAGCAGGCGACCACTCTTTAGCTTTCAACTGACGCTGGTGAGCGACTGCATTGGGTTGCTGTACGGCGCGAGTTTGGCTCAGCAGCGCAGGGTATTTTAATAACCCCAGCACAGTGCGACGTGACAGGTTCATACCATGGTGTTCGGTGTAAGGCTCTAAGCTGGTCACAATACGGAAGGTTTGCGCGTTGCCTTCAAAGCCGCCGTGATCGCGCATCATATAATTGAGCGCCACTTCGCCGCCATGACCATAAGGAGGGTGACCGATATCATGCGCTAGGCATAAGGAATCGATCAAACTATCCGAAGGCAGCAAATCACGAAACTCTGGTTGTTTGAGTTTAATTTGCGCCACTATTCCAGTGCCGAGTTGCGCAGCTTCTAAGGAGTGAGTGAGGCGAGTGCGATGGAAATCATTCAAGCTAGTGCCATGTACTTGAGTTTTGGCTTGCAAGCGACGAAATGCTGCCGAGTGAAGAATACGTGCCCGATCGCGTTGGAAAGGGCTGCGGTGATCATCGCGGCGGATTTTATGCTCATCATCTTGGCGTTCAAGCCATTTGGGGTCAATGGATATATCCATGCCATCTCCTGCAGTACATTTATGTTTTTCAAACACTTAACAAGTAACTTAGCGTGAGTTAGCTGATTTCGTCCAGCGTTAATTCGAAACTAGGGGCAAAGGTATTGAGAAAATACTCCATCTCAGGTGTATGGCGATCTCGTAAGGTGACGTCTAAACGTTTTTTGGCCAGCGCATATTCATGGTTGCCCGCGCTGAGTTCTTCTAAGCATTTGAGATAGGCGCAGAGTGAATCTGCCTGTTTGACTATCGCCACATCTTCAGGGTGCGCGGCGTCTGAAACGAGATATGGAGCAAAATCCTCACGCAGCTCTTCAGGCAACATCGAGAGCAGTTTTTGTTCGGCGGCGGCTTCTATCTTTTTGTATTCTTTCGCAATATCGGGGTTGTAGTATTTAACTGGTGTTGGAAGATCGCCCGTCAACACTTCACTGGTATCGTGGTACATACCTAAAATCGCAATCCGTTCAGGGTTGACCTTGCCGCCAAATTTTTTGTTTTTGATTACGGCTAAAGCGTGAGCGACAAATGCCACTTGTAGGCTGTGTTCAGAGATGTTTTCACTGGAGATGGATCGCATTAAAGGCCAGCGTTGAATTAACTTCATTCGGGCTAAGTGAGCAAAAAAGTGACTCTCTTTCATTGCAATAAACATCCTTGCTGTGTCGGGGGCCAAGAGAAAAATTGGCGATTAAAAGAAAACGGGCGCACTTTTAGTATCGAAAAGTGCGCCCGTTTAGCATATGGAAGTTTACGTCAGAATGCTACTGACTGTAGGTCGATAAGAAACGTTCGAAGCGGCCAATGGCAATTTCCAAATCTTCAATATGCGGTAAGGTGACAATGCGGAAGTGGTCCGGTTTTGGCCAGTTAAAGCCTGTTCCTTGAACCAAGAGCACTTTCTCTTGTTTTAAGAAGTCGAGCACCATCTTTTGATCATCTTTAATACTGTACATTTTCGTGTCAATTTTCGGGAACAGATACATGGCTCCTTTAGGTTTGACACATGAGACGCCGGGGATCTGGTTGATGAGTTCCCACGCGCGATCGCGCTGTTCGAGCAGTCGGCCGCCGGGCAAAATCAACTCATTGATACTTTGATAGCCACCTAATGCGGTTTGAATCGCATGCTGCATGGGCACGTTGGCACACAAACGCATTGAGGCAAGCATTTCCAAACCAGCCACATAACCTTTGGCGATGTGTTTTGGCCCGGTAAGGAACATCCAACCACCACGGAACCCGCACACTCGGTACGCTTTTGACAGGCCGTTAAAAGTGACCATTAAAACGTCATCAGCCAGTGTTGAAATGGGCGTATGGGTTGCACCATCGTATAAGATTTTGTCGTAGATTTCGTCGGCGAAAATGATCAATTTATGCTTGCGGGCAATCTCAACAATTTCCAGCAGGAAATCACGGCTATAGACAGCACCTGTTGGGTTGTTGGGGTTGATCAACACAATACCGCGTGTTTTGGGCGTGATTTTACTGTTGATGTCGTTGAGATCAGGATACCAATCGGCTTCTTCATCACACAAGTAATGCACAGCAGTGCCACCGGAGAGGGCGACCGAAGCGGTCCATAATGGATAATCAGGAGCAGGGACAAGCATTTCATCGCCATTATTAAGCAGCGCTTGCATCGCCATCACGATAAGCTCTGAAGCACCATTACCGATGTAAACATCTTCTACATCTAGGCTACGCAGCCCTTTTTTCTGGTAGTGCTGCACCACGGCTTTGCGCGCGGAATAGATCCCCTTTGAGTCGCAATAGCCTTGTGAAGTAGGCAGATTACGGATCACATCAACTAGGATTTCATCTGGGGCGTCAAAGCCAAATGGGGCGGGGTTACCAATGTTTAACTTCAGTATTTTATGCCCCTCTTCCTCCATGCGTTTAGCATGTTTGAGTACAGGACCCCTAATGTCATAGCAGACATTGTCGAGTTTTGACGACATCCCGATATTTTGCATTGTATAATTCCTGAAAAATAAATAATTTCTTTATTAAACTACACTAAATTGATGTTTGATAGAATAAAAATCTGCCACTGTGCGCTTTTAGGATACAGATGAGGATGCCCGTTATCACAGGAATCTGCAAAAGATAACTCGTAACCTTGATTTCGTTTCCCTCTCTAAATAGAGTAGCCGTCAGTAGAGCCCGTGTCTCAATGTTTTCGAGGTCGATTTGTCGCATTTTCATCAAGCTATTGCTCGGTTAATCGAGCAAATAAACGACGCGAAGGATGATGACGTTCGTTTTGTACAAATACTGCAAGAAGCTCCCCCTTTCGCGCCAATTGATTGGCTTGAAGCGCAACCCATTTTCCCTAAATTTTATTGGCAGTCACGCGATACGCGCGAAGAAGTAGTGGCATTAGGTCAGCTGTATACTTTTTCTGAGGCTGAACCTGCCTACGCTATTCTTGGTCAGGAGCAGCGAGTTTGGGGTGGACGTTCTTTTGATGGGCATACGGACAAAAATCGCCGTTGTCTATCCTCATTTTTCTTTTTACCGCAAATTGAGCTGATTTGCTGTGATGGTCAGTGGTCATTGGCGGCGAATATTACCGCTGAACGCCAACGAACCTTGGTCGCACTGCATAAACTGCAACTTGAAGTTAGTCCGTTACGTGGTATGACGTCACATATAAAACAGGTCACCCATCAACCTAATGAGCTGAAGTGGCAGCAGTTGGTCAATCAAGTGCTTGAGGGCATTGATCATCAAGCGTTTAAGAAAGTGGTGCTCGCGCGGCAAACGACACTCAGTTTAGATAAGCCGTTAAGCGCGGCGCAGTTGCTTAAGGCAAGTGCGGCGCACAATCATCACAGTTTTCATTTTTTATTAGCATTTGATCAAAAACACAGCTTTATGGGGTCGACACCTGAGCGTTTGTACGCTCGTCAAGGGCAGACTTTGTATACCGAAGCGCTGGCGGGAACTATAGGTCGGGGAGAAAATGCGAGCCAAGACATGGAGTTATCTCATTGGCTTACTCAAGACAGTAAAAATCTTAATGAAAATCAATATGTAGTGGATGACATTATTGAACGGTTAACGCCTCATTCTGAAAGGGTTGATGTGGAACAGGACGTCCGTTTAGTGCGTTTGCGCAAAGTGCAACATTTAAAACGGGGTATCCATGCGCAGCTGAAAAAGGGTGTGAATGGTGTACAACTGCTGAACGCGTTACAACCGACCGCAGCCGTGGCTGGCCTGCCGCGTAAAGCGGCGATGGATTTTATTCAGGCTAATGAGCCTTTTGCACGTGGTTGGTATGCTGGCTCAGTCGGTTATTTTAGCCATCAACAAGCGGAGTTTTGTGTGGCTATTCGCAGCGCTTTGCTGGTGGACAATCAGGTCCAACTGTTTGCCGGAGCGGGCATTGTTCCAGGTTCAGTTGCTGAGCATGAATGGCAAGAGTTAGACAAAAAAATGGCAACCTTACTGAGTTTGATCAGCGACCATTTTCCTCTAGGAGTGGCGTCATGAAGCATGACCAAGCAGTGCTGAACCGAATTTGGAGCCAAACGCTACTTGAGGAGCTTACTCGACTTGGGGTGCAAGAGATCTGTATTGCACCAGGTTCACGCTCAACACCTTTGACCTTAGAGGCGGCCGCCAATCACAAGCTCTCAATCCATACTCACTTTGATGAGCGTGGGCTGGGCTTTCTTGCTTTAGGTCTTGCTAAGGCGAGCCAAAAGCCAGTTGCGGTGATTGTCACTTCTGGCACGGCGGCGGCTAATTTACTGCCAGCGATTGCTGAGTCACACCTCACGGGTGAAAAACTCGTTGTACTCACGGCTGACCGGCCCGTTGAGCTCGTGGGATGCGGTGCGAATCAAGCAATCAATCAAGTAGGTATTTACTCATCACATGTCACGCAGGCGGTGAATCTACCCAGTCCATCGACGACTATCCCATTGACTTGGTTGTTAACCACAGTGGATGAGGCTATGGCTAACCAAGATTATATGGGTGGTGCAATACATATTAACTGTCCCTTTCCCGAACCACTTTATGCCGAACATGATGTAGATCTCTACGCGGACTATTTGGCTGTGATGGAAGCGTGGCGTCAGCGTGAGCAAGCATTCAGCTCTCGCCAGTACCAAACCGAAACAAAAACGTTAGATGATGGTGCATGGCTGAGTAAAAAAGGGCTGGTGATTCTTGGGTCGTTGACGTTAGCTGAAGCGAAGAAGGCCAAGCACTTTGCCAACAAACTTGGCTGGCCAGTTTTATGTGATCCACAATCAGGCGTGAGCAGCGAATGGGCGCATTTTGATTTGTGGTTACAAAATGCGCGAGCACGTGAGCTGCTTAGTGAAAGTGAGGTGGTGATCCAATTCGGTTCACGGCTGGTCTCAAAACGGCTTACTCAATGGCTAGCTAGCCATGCCCACACGGGTAACGTGCAGTATATTTACGTTTCACCCCAAATGGCACGTAATAATCAAAACCATCTGATGCAACAGCAGTTTGTCACTGATATTGCGTGCTGGGTCGATCGGCATATTGGTAAATTAACGGCTTTAGGTGCGGCGCAAGCGGGTTGGTCGGATCGGATAAAAAGTGTGGCGCAAGAGATTGCCCAACTGGCTAAATTACATTTGAACGGTGACTCTTCCATTACAGAGATTGGTTTAGCGCTCGATATGGCCGAGCGTAGCGAAGGGGCCGACCTATTTATCGGCAACAGTTTGTTCGTCCGTTTAGCCGATATGTTTGCTCAAATTGAGGGACGTTCGGTTTACTCCAATCGAGGCGCTTCGGGCATTGATGGCTTAGTGGCAACCGCCGCAGGAGTACAGCGAGCCAATCATAATCCAATGTTGGTATTTATTGGTGACACGTCATTGCTGTATGATCTGAATTCTCTAGCTCTGCTTAGCCAAGTCAGCACGCCTCTGGTGCTGGTGGTGGTGAATAATGATGGTGGCGCTATTTTTGATCTATTACCCGTTCCCAAAACGCACAAAACCGCCTTGTACCAAATGCCCCATGGCTACCAATTTGAACACGCCGCACGGCAGTTTCGTTTAGGTTATGCTTGTCCGCAAACCTTATCTGCTTATCAAAGCTTGGTCCGTGAACATTTACAACAGGGTACTGGCACCTTATTGGTTGAAGTGACCACGCCGTCTGGGCAAGCTGGTGAGCAAATCACACAATTTACCCAGCAAGTTTATGCTTTGTAGTCGTTTTTATTGCAGCACCACCACAGGTTCGACGTCGGTCGAGCCTGTGGTGGTTTTTCTACATGGTTTACTAGGCAGTGGGCGAGATTGGTCGAAAACGGCGGTTTTCCTTTCGCCATACTCGCAATTATGGATTGATCTTCCCGGTCATGGCGGTAGTCAGTCTCTCTTATGTGATGATTTTGATGAGTGCTGCGCTCACATTTCTGCAACCGTGCTTAAGCAGCTTGGCGAAAAAACACCTATCGTATTGGTGGGCTATTCACTTGGTGGAAGGCTGGCAATGTATGGCGTGGCGATGCAGCGTTTTTCGGCGTTGAATATTCAAGGTTTGATCGTTGAGGGTGGCCACTTCGGCTTGCAGAGTTCTTTTGAACGTGAACAACGATTGAAAAATGATCACCATTGGGCACATCGTTTCCAAACTGAGCAGATTGAGCGAGTTTTGGTCGATTGGTATCGTCAACCCGTTTTTTCTTCATTAAATCATGAGCAAAGACAAACTTTAGTCACTCAACGCAGTGCTAATCTTGGGGCGGCAGTGGCTCACATGCTACTTTCGACTTCATTGGCAAAGCAGCCTTATCTGCTCGCACAACTTGAGCAAGTCGCATTGCCAATGGTCTATGTTTGTGGGGAGAAGGACAGTAAGTTTGTTCATCTGGCACAGCAAAGTGGCTTCGAATATCGGCAAGTGCGGGCTGCAGGGCATAATGTCCATCATGAGCAGCCCGAAGTATTTGCTCATCTTATTCAAGAATTTATCAGCCAATGCTAACGCGTTGGTTCAAAAACAATAATTAATAGAACAATGGAAAGCACCATGGCTAAAACAGTCGGTATTACTGAACAAGAATTGTATGCACCAGTCATCTGGAGTGACTGCAGCGCCGAATATGAAGATATTCACTATCACAAATCGCAAGATGGCATTGCCAAAATTACGATTGCCCGCCCTCAGGTGCGTAATGCCTTTCGCCCACAAACGGTTAAAGAGATGATCAGTGCGCTGGCCGATGCGCGTTATGATGAGCAAGTTGGCGTGATCATTCTAACTGGTCTTGGTGAAGCGGCATTTTGCTCTGGTGGCGATCAAAAAATTCGTGGCGACTACGGCGGCTATCGTGATGAGTCCGGTACGCATCATCTCAATGTGCTCGATTTCCAACGCCAAATTCGTACCTGTCCGAAACCTGTAATTGCGGCGGTGGCTGGTTGGGCTGTCGGTGGTGGCCATGTGCTGCATATGATGTGCGATTTAACTATAGCGGCAGAAAATGCCCAGTTTGGTCAAACAGGACCCAAAGTGGGTTCATTCGATGGTGGATGGGGTGCGTCTTACATGGCCCGTATCGTTGGGCAGAAAAAAGCGCGTGAAATTTGGTTCCTTTGCCGTTTTTATGATGCTCAAGAAGCGTTGGACATGGGGCTGGTCAACACGGTTGTGCCAGTAGCTGATTTAGAAAAAGAGACGGTTCGCTGGTGTCGTGAAGTATTGCAGCATAGCCCTATGGCGCTGCGCTGTTTGAAAGCAGCGCTCAACGCAGATTGTGACGGCCAAGCAGGTTTGCAAGAACTGGCGGGTAACGCAACCATGATGTTCTATATGACAGAAGAGGGGCAAGAAGGGCGCAATGCCTTCAATGAAAAACGCCGCCCTGATTTCAATAAATTCCCTCGTAATCCTTAAGCGTAAAATCGGCTCAAGTCATCCAATTTTCCGTGATGATTTGGGCTAGTGGTCTCAATGAACAAAGTCGAATATCGAACAAAAGGTTGAAATTATGCGCAGCGCAACACTGTATCGCTACTGTTTACCGATGGATAGCGGCGTTATTCTCCGCAATCAGAAGCTGGTAGAACGTGAAGGTCTGATTATTGAATTACAAGATGATCACGGTTTAGCGTTGGGTGAAGTTGCCCCATTACCCGGTTTCAGTTTAGAGTCACTTGAGCAAGCACAGCAGCAGTTAATAGCGCAGCTTCAGCTTTGGGTTAGTGGTGAGCTTATTACCTATGATGATCTTTTTCCGTCTGTTGCCTTTGGTTTGTCGATGGCGGAGTTAGAGCTGGATGGTGGGTTGCCTCAAGCCGGACACTATCACGCAGCACCTTTGTGCTCGGGGGATCCTGATGAACTGATCCCGCTTCTGAACGCGCTACCGGGCGATCATAGAGTTGCGAAGATTAAAGTTGGGCTGTACGAAGCGATTCGCGATGGGATGATCGTAAATCTGTTTTTAGAATCCATGCCTGATTTGCAATTGCGTCTTGATGCTAACCAAGCTTGGACACCCGCTAAAGCTGAAAAATTTGCCCAATATGTCTCTCCTTCGCTGCGTCAACGCATTGCGTTTTTGGAAGAGCCGTGTCCATCTCCCAGTGACAGCTTGGCTTTTGCTATCAATACGGGCATTGCGATTGCGTGGGATGAAACCTTACAGCAAGCCGTTCGCCGTGCAGATTTTCAGCTAGAAGATCTGACGGGAGCGAAAGCCATTGTGATTAAACCGACCTTGATTGGGTCGGTACAGCGCTGTATCACTTTGATTGAAAAAGCTAAAACATTAGGCATTCAAGCCGTTATTAGCTCTAGCATCGAATCGAGCTTAGGGCTTTGCCAATTAGCTCGTTTTGCGCAGTGGCAACTGCCTAATGAAATTCCGGGGCTAGATACGATTAGTTTGTTTAAAGCACAACTCGAAAGCGCATGGCCCAACAGCGCATTGCCGATACAAACGCTCGCACAGCAAACGGTGGTTTGGCAATCTCAATGCGAGTAGGCGTTTCCTTTTGCCAAAAGCCGTGGCAACAACATGCTTTGTATACGCCGCACGCGATCGCATTGCGTACGGCGAATCAAACCTACACTTGGCAGCAGTTAGCGAACCGTATTGACGCTTATGCTTTTGCAATGCAGCAGCAAGGTTTGCAGAACCAAGATGTGCTGACGTTAGTGGGTAAGAACAGCCTTGAGTTAGTGTTAATCTACCTTGCGTCGTTAAAACTTGGCGTGATCTGCGCCATCACCATGCCACAACCTGTGATGCTGCTAAAACAGAAACTCAGTACCTTATACGGAGAGAATCAACCACATTGGTTATGGTTAGGTGAAGGAGCTAAGCTTGAGGAGAGTGAGCTAACTTCATTGCTCGCTGACGCTAACATCCAGCTTTTTACTCATGAACATATTACTAACGAACATGTTTCGCCGCCCACGAGCGCTATGGTAAACAAGGCTGAGACACAGTTTGCCTCAATCATCTTTACTTCTGGCTCTACTGGGGTTCCTAAAGCCGTTATTCATACTTTTCAGCAGCATTGGTCGTCAGCCAGTGGCTTACTTGAGGTATTTTCATTTAGTTGCCATGATACGTGGCTGCTGAGTTTACCGATGTATCATGTGTCTGGGTTAGCCATTATTTATCGCTGGCTAGTAGCTGGTGCTTGCTTAAAAGTCGGCAGCGGCGATCTCACCCAAGATATAATTCATGTTACGCATGCTTCATTGGTTGCTACTCAACTGAAGCGTTTATTAGACAGTAAAACACCACTCGCATTAACGCACGTGCTGCTTGGCGGAGGCCATATCCCAAACCATCTCGCCCAGCAGGCGGCAAAGCATGACATTGAAACTTGGGTGGGTTATGGTATGACGGAAGCGGCTTCCACTGTCACAGCAAAACGTGTTAACGCAAGCCAGAGTGTTGGCCACGTGCTACCTAAACGGCAAGTGAAGCTACAAGGTCAGCGCATTTTCATTGGCGGTGAAACCATATCCAGTGGCTATTACCAACAAGGCTTAATCACGCCTCTTATCGATGAACAAGGATGGTTCGACAGCCAAGATCTTGGCCATTGGCAGAATGATGAGCTGTGCATTATTGGCCGCGTTGATAACCAATTTATCTCTGGAGGCGAAAACATTCATTGCGAAGAGATTGAAGCGGTATTATCTCACCACCCCGACATCGCTTTAGCGATGGTGATCCCTGTGCATGATGATGAGTTTGGCGCGCGCAGCGTGGCTGTGCTGCAATGCCAAACTATGCCTAAAAAAGAGGCGTTAGAGCAGTGGCTCAATGGCAAGCTTGAAAGATTTAAATATCCCATCGATTATTTTTTAATACCAAATCACTTGAGCGAAACGGGTATTAAAATATCGCGCAAGACCTTAAAAACATGGCTCACCGAACATCAGCTGCGTTATCGACTACTCAATGATGAGCGATCACCATTTGATGGTCTGGTGCTGCCAATCCACAAAACAGACGGGCTTATCTAACATTTCCTTTTGCTGTAGTTGATAAAGTTGCTTAGCCACAAACTCCGGTTCAAAGAGCTTATCGCTAGCCACATTATGCTGAAATGGTTTAGAAAGCGGGGTATCGGTGGTTCCCGGATGAAACAGAATGGTTTGTGTGTTGGGATGAGTGCGAGCTAGCTCTATCGCAAAACTTTTCGTCGCCATATTTAGCGCCGCTTTACTCATCCGATAGCTGTACCAGCCGCCACTGTGGTTATCCTCTAAGCTACCTATCCGCGCGCTAAAAACCGTAATTTTTGCAAAAGATTGACGATCAATAAGTGATGGTAAATATTGAAACCAACGCACTTGGCTCAAAACGTTACATTGTAAAAGCCATTGAAAGTAAGACTCGTCAAACCTTGAGATACGCTTTTCCGGTGCATAGGTGTCGTTGTGTAGTTGCCCATTAAAAAACACAATTTGATCAAACTTATGCCCGATATCGGCCAATGTTTTGGCAATCAAGGCCGTTGATTCGATACTGTAGTCGGTTGGAAAATGTTCGCTTGAGGATTGGGCGAGATATTTTTGTCTTGAGACGGTAACGATTTCTGGCGCTAAAGTCTGCGCTTTGAGCTCCCTTATAAAAGCTTGGGCGATGATGCTTGAGGCGCCAATAATGAGGTATTTCATTGTTATCACTCTCTGTTTTTACAAACGCCATTACGGCATTGAGCATGACTAAACCAGCGAGATATCGACATGCGATGTTTTGCAAAAAGGAGATAAATTTGGTCGCTAATCCATTTTAGGATGGGCAAGCGCGTGATGAATAACCAGCGATGTTTGTTGACTAAACGCCAAGCTAGAACGGTCACATCCAGCCCATAAAGCAGATTGCCTTGTTGATCTAAGCCATGCAGTATCGATAACGCCTTGCTTTTGTCGATAGAAGGAAAGCTACGCATAGCATCGCCGTCATTTATGTCGATAAGCTGAACCCGACCATGGTGATCGAAGGTTTTTAATGAACGCATTTCATTGCAGCATAAAGGACACCGCGCATCGAAAAAAATCACTAAAGATGGGGTACTCATATGTATGTCGTCAGCCTAACAGCCCGTTAATAACATATTTGTACGTTCACTCTTCAGTATAAGATCAAAGTGGTCTTTATCCTGAAGCATTTACTTGAGTTACAAATGACCTAAGTGTCATTAAATTGCCACTATGAGCACTGTTGATACGTGTTTTTCATCAATGCAATCATGTAGATGTCGATATTTACCTCAACGTGTGTGTTTTTGTGGAGCAAAAATTGGCAGGAAATTTCAGAATAAATCTCGTGATATTCAACCCTCTGTGGTTAATGGTGTTGATTGACTTGTCAATTAATTAATAGGTGTATCATGTCGACAGCTTTCTCTCCTTTGAAAAATATTATGATGATTGCGAGAATCAATCTATCGCAGAGCGAATTAAAAAAATTAGAAACAATGCAGGTTAAAACTATCCGTAATGTAGACTTTAAGCGGTTGGAAAACACGCTTGTAAGCAAAAAAACACCAATGGAAATGAAAAATAGGATCATGATAGTTTTAAATAAAAAGAGTCAAGATGAAAATTGGGTCAAGATATTAGCCAATTTTAACTCTGAAAAGAAGGTAAACGATTGGATAGATTTGAGAGTGCATGGAACGGTTTCTAATGCGTTAAAGAACCTTCTAAAAGACAAACAAAACCTACTGAATGAGCCTACTACAAGAGAAATAAAACAACATTTTGCATGTTATGGTGTTGGATTGATAGAAAGAAAAGTTAACTCTGCCCAAGTTAAAGAGACCACTAAAAAATTTTTAGAATGGATACGGGTAGATAGAAAAGACACGGGTAAATCTGGGCTTCAAGCGGCGCTAATGAGCGAGGTAGACAAGGCAAAACTTGACGTTGATCTAGCAAGTGTGGAGTGGAGAAAGAGTGTTACTAATCAGATCAATAGAAGTGTTGAAATTCAGATAAACGAATATTTGTCTGGTCATGCAGAACGGAACAAGATTGTTACATCTAGCGGTACTACTTTAACGGCACACGCAATAGAAGATGACCCTGTAAATAATTCTGTGTAACTGTCAGGGTTACATGTATTGAGTGAGTCGGTCTTCGAACATAATCATAAAGCGGTTTAGAGCTTGTCGCCAGTTTCTGATCGGCATCGTCCATTTCTTGG